>JAGCXA010000011.1 GCA_017961575.1 Clostridia bacterium
GTCGACCGGGCGAAGCAGAAACGGATCGACGAAGCGCTCGACGCGCTGACCCCCGAGGGGGACGATCCGCTGGTATTCGCCGTCGGAGACGGCAACCATTCGCTCGCCGCGGCGAAGGCGTACTTTGAGGAACTCTGCGAGACGCTCGGCGACGACGCGCTCACGCATCCCGCCCGCTACGCTCTCGTCGAACTCGTCAACCTGCACTCCCCGGCGCTGGTTTTCCGTCCGATCTACCGCGCGGTGTTCGGCGCCGACGAAGACGACCTGAGGAAAGCCCTGCTCACCGACGTGATGGTCTCGTCGGTGAGCAATCCCGACGCCCCGGCGACCCATCTTACGGTCCTGACGCAAAAAACCTCCGCCAACGTCACCTATCCGCACGGCACCCACCCCCTTGACGTCGGGACCCTGCAATCCTTCCTTGACCGCTACGTCGCCGATCACCCCGGCGTGACGGTCGACTACATCCACGGCGAGGACGCGCTCGCCTCGATCGTCCGGGAGCGCGGCGCCGTCGGCTTCCTCTTCCCGGGTATGGAGAAGGAACAACTCTTCCCCGCCGTCAGCGAGAAAGGCGCGCTCCCGCGCAAGACCTTCTCGATGGGCGAGGCGCGCGACAAGCGCTACTATCTCGAAGCGAGACGGATCGCCGAAAACGACTGATCCCGAAAAAGGGAGGCGATACGATGCACCGGGTCACGCTGATTACGGTCGGCACGCTGAAAGAATCCTATCTCTCCGACGCCGCAACCGAGTACAAGAAGCGGCTCTCGGCGTTCTGCGACCTCCGGGAAGTGAATCTGCCGGAGGAGAAGATCGCCGACGAAAACGATCCGCGCGCCGTCGCGGCGGCGCTGTCGCGCGAGGGCGAAAAGATCCTTGCCGCCGTCCCCGCGGGCGCGCCGCTCGTCGCCCTCTGCGTCGAGGGGAAGGAACTCTCGTCGGAGGAGTTCTCCGAGGCGGTCGGACGGTTCGGCGACGCGGCGGGCGTTCTGGCGTTCGTCATCGGGAGTTCGCACGGGCTGTCGCCCGCCGTCAAGGAGAAGGCGGCGCTCCGCCTCTCCTACTCGAAGATGACCTTCCCGCATCAGTTGATGCGCGTCGTCTTTCTCGAATCGCTCTACCGCGCGTACACCATCCGCGCGGGGAAACGGTACCACAAATAATAAACCCGTGCGGCGAAGAGATCGCCGCACGGGTTTTCGATATAACCGCCGCCCGTGGGCGGCGGTTTCGATATGTTTTGCGGGCGCGCCCGCAAAACTCGATATGCCCCTTCGGGGCTCGATATATCGCTGCGCGATAAGAAAAAAAACCGTCGTTTTTCCCTTCCCCGTTCTCGCGCGAGCGAAGCGAACGCATCTCGAATTGCCCGCAGGGAAATATATCGGATCCAAGCAACGCAAGGATAGTTCGAATTTGCGAAGCAAATATCTCGAATCGCGCCGCCCGGGGCGCGATATGAATTACTGCTCGCGCACCGTCACGATATATCCCCCGGCGTTGGTACCCGACACCGAAAAGACGGCGTTTTCGGGGAGCGCGAGGGTCGCTTTCCCCTCCTTGTCCGACGGGACGAAGAACACGGAATAGGTTGCGCCCGCCGCCTCGATTTTGAGGGGGGCGGTCTGCGTTTTTTCAGTCAGCGCCGACACGTATTCGTGAAGCGAGATCGACGAACGCAGGAGCGCGAGGGCGTGCGGGACCCCGACGTAGCGGAGCGTGCCGCCCGAATCGTAGATGAAGCCGTAGGACGCGGCGTGCGACGCCAGCCACGCCGAGAAGGACTGCGCGAGCGGATTCGAGAGCGGAACGACGGTCATCCCGTCGCCCTGCGGCACGCAGAGCGAGAGGGTCAGGGCGTAGCCGGTCCCGGCGGGGTCGGTGCCGGGCGTTTTCCCCGCCGCCGCCTGTTCGGCGAGATCGCGATAGCCCGATACGATACAGGGAACCGAATAGTTCGCGTTCCGTCCGGTGTATTCGAGGATCATCCGGTCGAGCTGCATTTCGACCACCGGGGCAAGCCGGATCGACGCCCCGCCGACGGCGTAGCCCGACGCGGCGTGCCACGTGGCGGGCAGGCACTCCATCCCGCAGGCGACGCTGTCGTCCTTGCTCTGCGGATGGGCGGCGTCGCAGAGCGCGAGCGGTCCCCTCCCCACGCCCGACAGCGTATGCGTCACCGTCGGCACGGCGGGTTCCGCCGCCGTCGGCGTTTTCGCGCGCCCCGCCCGGCGCGGCGCCAGCACGGCGACGAGCACCGCCACGATCACCACGCCCGCCGCCGTCAGTTGCCAGATCGGGTTGTTCAGCATTCCCTTTTTCCAATCGCGTTTCGCGTTTTCGTTTTTCATTTCGCGCTCCTTTTCGTTCCTTTTCCGTTTTCTTCGGGCGGGGTCGGGGGGATCCACGCGGATCCCTCTCCCGCGCCCCGTTTTCGACAACGCATAAGAAAAGCGGGCGTCGAACGACGCCCACTCTTCGGGGTATTTCGGTTTTTGACGCTTACTTATCGGCGTCCTTCATCGAGAGGTTGTGTCTGCCCTTCTCGTCGGTGCCGAGGTACTTGACGCGCACCGCGTCTCCGACGTTCACGACGTCCTCCACGCGCTCGGTGCGCTTATCCTGCAATTTGGAGATGTGCACCATCCCCTCCTTGCCGGGAGCGTACTCGACGAACGCGCCGATCGGGATGATCCGGGTGACCGTCGCGTCGTAGGTCTCGCCCACGACGGGCTCGAACACGATGGCTTCGACGATGGCTTTCGCCCGGTCGATGCTCTCCTGCTTCACGCCGGAGATGTAGACCGATCCGTCGTCCTCGATGTCGATCTTCGCGCCGGTGTCGGCGACGATCTTCTGAATGACCTTTCCGCCGCTGCCGATGACCTCGCGGATCTTATCGGGATTGATTTTCAGCGTGATCATCTTCGGAGCGTACTCGGAAACCGTCGCGCGCGGCGCGGGGATCGCTTTGAGGATCACTTCGTCGATGATATAATCTCTTCCCTTGTGGGTGGTGGCAAGCGCCTCGCGGATGATTTCGGGGGTCAGACCGTCGATTTTCAGGTCCATCTGGATCGAGGTGATGCCCTTGTGGGTACCGGCGACCTTGAAGTCCATATCGCCGTAGAAGTCCTCAAGCCCCTGGATGTCGATCATGGTCGTCCAGCTGCCGTCGTCCTCGGTGATCAGACCGCAGGAGATACCGGCGACCGGCGCCTTGATCGGAACGCCCGCGTCCATCAGGGCGAGGGTGGAACCGCAGACCGACGCCTGGCTGGTCGAACCGTTCGAGGAAACGACCTCCGAGACCACGCGGATGGCGTAGGGGAACTCCTCGACCGAGGGGAGAACCGGGATCAGCGACCGCTCTGCGAGCGCGCCGTGACCGATCTCACGCCGTCCGGGGCTCCGCGCCGCTTTCGCTTCGCCGGTGGAGTAGCCGGGCATATTGTACTGATGCATATAGCGTTTGGTATCCTCGTCGTCGATGCCGTCGAGGCGCTGCGCCTCGTCGATCGTGCCGAGGGTGGCGATGGTGAGGACCTGCGTCTGTCCGCGGGTGAAGAGCCCGGAGCCGTGGACGCGGGGCAGAAGCCCGACCTCGGCGGCGAGCGGACGGATCTCGTCCATCGCGCGTCCGTCGACGCGCTTCTTGTCTTCGATCAGCCAGCGGCGGACGATCTTCTTCTGGATCTTGTAGATCAGTTCGGGAAGTTGGACGTCGAGGTCGGGATACTTCTCGATGAAGGTCGCCTTGATATCCTCGACGATGGGCTGGAGTTTGGCGTCGCGGACGGTCTTGTCGTCGGTGTCGAGCGCCTCCATCACCGCCTTCTCGCAGTAGGCGAAGATCTCGTCGAACATATCGTGGTCGAGTTCGCCCGAAGCGTAGGCAAACTTGGGTTTGCCGATCTCGGAAATGATGTTGTTGACGAATTGCAGAAGCCCGCGGATGACCTCGTGCGCCCGCATGATCGCGCCGAACATATCGTCGTCGGACACTTCCTTCGCGCCCGCCTCGATCATCACGACCTTCTTCTCACTCGCCGCGACGGTCAGTTCGAGCACGCTCTTCTGCCGCTCCTCGGCGGTCGGGTTGACGACGTATTTGCCGTCAACCATCCCCATGAACACGCCGCCGATCGGCCCGTTCCACGGAATGTCGGAGATCGACAGAGCGATCGACGCGCCGATCATCGCGGTGATCTCGGGCGAGCAGTCGGGATCGACCGAGAGAACTTCCAGGGCGATCGAGATGTCGTTGCGGAGATCCTTCGGGAAGAGCGGACGGATCGGACGGTCGATGACGCGGGAGGTGAGCACCGCCTTCTCGGACGGTTTGCCCTCGCGTTTCAGGTACCCGCCGGGGATCTTCCCGACCGAGTACATCTTCTCGTTGAAATCGACCGACAGCGGCAGGAAATCGATCCCGTCGCGGGGAGCCGCCGACGCGGTGGCGCAGGCGAGGATCGCCGTGTCGCCGTAGCGAACGAGGCAGGAGCCGTTCGCCAGCCCCGCCAGTTTGCCCGTCTCGACGACGAGGGGTCTTCCGGCGAAGTTGTAGCGGTAGACCCGGTAGTTGTCAAAAGACTTTGCACTTGACTTCATGTTGTTTTCTCCTGTTCTTTTTTTATTTTTCCCGGACAGGAGGACATAGCACTTAAACAGTCTCCGAAATCTTCGACTCCTGTTTAACTGCTACCTCCGCCGACCCGGAAGATTACCTTTACTGTGAAATGTGGAAAACGGGCGACCCCGCTTTCCACATTTCGTCCTTTTCGCAGGACAGCGCTCCGCTTACTTGCGGAGACCGAGTTTTGCGACGATGGCGCGGTAACGGTTGATGTCCTTCTTCGCGAGGTACGCGAGAAGGTTCTTTCTGTGACCGACCATTTTGAGCAGACCTCTCTGGGAATGGAAGTCCTTCGGATTCTGCTTCATGTGCTCGGTCAGGGTGTTGATCCGGCTGGTCAGAAGCGCGATCTGGACCTCGGGAGAACCGGTGTCGTATTCGTTCGTCTTGTTCTCCGCGATGATCTGCTGCTTGAGTTCCTTCTCCATCTTTTTTCACCTTTCTTTCTTATTTGTCCCGTACCTCAGGGATCGGCGGGTGAAGCGGCGCCGTCGTGCGGCGCCCGTTATCCGAAAGCCGGGGAACGGGTCATACGCAGACTATTGTATCACGGTTTCTTTCATTTGTAAAGAGGAAAAACGAAAGTTTTTCGCTTTTTTCGGTCGTGTCGGGGCGTTTCCGGGTCTTATTTCTTCCCAGAAACGTAGGGCCAGAGCGAAACGAGGTAGTCAATCCCGGAGCCGAGGGTGGTCCCCGTCATCAGCCCGAGGAAGGCGTACGAGAGGATATGGCGCGCGCCGAAGGAGCCGAACGCCGGCTCCATCAGGATCACGACGACCGAGACGATCTGGCTGGTCGTCTTGATCTTTCCCCACCACGAGGCGGGGATGACCACCCCGCGGCTCGCCACGACGAGCCGGAGTGAGGTGACGCCGAGTTCGCGGAGCATCACGACGGCGGAGACCCAGACGGCGATCCAACGGATCCCGCCGTAGAGCGGCGCCGTCAGGATGACGAGCAGGGCGCAGAAGATCATGAACTTGTCGGCGAGCGGATCGAGAAACTTGCCGAAATCGGTGATGAGGTTGTACTTTCGCGCGATCTTGCCGTCGAGCATATCGGTCAGCGACGTGAAAACGAAGAGCAGCGCCGGGACGAGGCAGCAGACGAGGGTCGAGATCCCGTCGATCTTCGGCAGATAGAGCGCCGCCGCCATAAAGACGGGGACCAGCGCCATCCGGAGAAGCGACAGGACGTTCGGTACGTTCCAGATCCTGACCGGGGGTTTTTGCGTTTCATTCATTGTAATGTCCTCTTTTCTTTTACGCTGTCGTTCAGCGTTTCTTTTTGTCGATTTTCGAGACGCACTCGCCGACGAGGTCGTAATCGAGGGCGTCGGTGATCTTCACCTCGACGAAGGTCCCCTCGGGGACGCGGACGGGCGAGGAGAAATAGACCTTGCCGTCGACGTCGGGCGCGTCCGCCGCGCTCCGTCCGTAGTGGGTGCCCGCCACGACGTCGTAGCCCTCGCAGAGCACCGTCACGGTCGAGCCAATCTTCTCCCTTTGCAGGGCGGCGCTGATCCCGAGCTGCGTCTGCATCAGGGTATCGTAGCGGTTCTGCTTGGTCTGCTCGTCGACCTGATCGGGGAAATCCGCAGCCGGCGTTCCCTCCTCCCGCGAATAGGCGAAGGCGCCGAAGCGGTCGAACCTCGCCTCCTTGACGAAGGCGCAGAGTTCCGCGAAATCGGCGTCGGTCTCGCCGGGGAACCCGACGATGGCGGTCGTGCGCACCGTGACGCCGGGGACGGTCTTTCGCACCCGTTTCACCGCGTCGCGGATCAGGGCGGCGTTCCCGTGTCGGTTCATCGCGGACAGGATCTTATCCGAGACGTGCTGGATCGGGAGATCCATATATTTGAGCAGGCGCGGGTTGTCCCGCATCTCGGCGAGCAGATCGTCGGTGATCTTGTCGGGATAGCAGTAAAGGAGCCGGATCCACGGGATCGCGGTCTCGCGCGTGATCGCGCGCACCAGATCCGCGAGCGCGTACCTGCCGTAGAGGTCGAGCCCGTAACGCGATGTATCCTGCGCGATGAGGTTCAGTTCCTTCACCCCGATCGCTTCGAGTTCCTTCGCTTCCCGCACGACGTCCTCGATCGTCCGCGAGCGGAGCCGACCCCGGATCGAGGGGATGGCGCAGTAAGTACAGCGGTTGTCGCACCCCTCCGCGATTTTGAGGTACGCGGTGTATTCGGGGGTGGTGACGAGGCGCTCGCCGCCGAGCGGCGCCGCCTCCTTATCCTTGAAGGACGTGTATTTCTCCCCGCCGTCGACCGCCTTGATCGCCTGCACGATCTCGTCGTAACTGCCGGTTCCGAGCACGGCGTCGACCTCGGGCATCTCCTGCATCACCTGCTCGCGGTAGCGCTCGGCGAGGCATCCGGTCACGACGATCCCGCGGAGGCGTCCGTTCGTTTTCAGCCACGCGACGTCGAGGATGCTGTCGATCGACTCCTGCTTTGCGCTCTCGATGAAGCCGCAGGTGTTGACGACGACGATGTCCGCCTCCGTCTCGTCGGGGACGATCCGGTAGCCCGCGTCGGAGAGTTTTTTCAGCATGACCTCGGTGTCGGTCAGGTTTTTCGAGCAGCCGAGGGATACGAAACCTACGTTTGTCATGTTGGATCCTTTTCTTTGATATTCAGCGGAACAGGCGGCGGAAGCGCGCCCGGTATTTCACGCACCAGAGGACGATCATCCGGGTCAGAAGCAGATCGAAGAGGATGAAGACGACCTCCCACAGAACGACGACGAGCACCCGGAGCCCGACCGACGCCGGGATCTCCAAACCGAAGAAGCGAAGCCCGAGCCACGCGGCGGCGAAGGCGAGCGCGTTGCCGACAAGGAGTTTTAAAAGGAAGGAGGGGAGGCGCGGAAGGCGTTCGAGCCAATATTTCAGGATCGGCCAGATCCCGCCGAAGAAGACGTATTCGAGCGTCACGAACCGCCCCGGGAAAAGCAGGAAGGAGAGAACCGAAACGGTGATATAGAGTAGCCACGGCCACGCGCCCCGGCACTCGACGAGGACCAGCGTGACGAAGAACGAGGCGACCATCACCGCCGCGAGGTCCATCACGTCGAGGAGACTGCCGACGAACAGGAGCAGGATCGAGAGCGCGGCGAGCACCGACGAGAGGGTCAGCGCGCGGACGGGTTTCATCTGCATCCCCCGCAGAGGTTACAGAGTAGGTTGGCAAGGCAGAGCGTGGTGCAGAAGTCGGCGTCGCAGCACCCTGCGCTCTCGCGGCGGTAAGCGCCCTCGTTGTAGTAGGTGCTTCCGTAACCCGACGCCGAGCGGTTGAACATCTCCTTCGCCTCCTGATACTCCCGGTTGTCGGGATCCATCCCGCACGCCGTTTCGAGTTCGCGCATCGCGTCGTTCATCCAGCCGCGGTGCATCAGCACCACGCTTTTCAGAAAGTGCCATTCGGCGCTCCGCTCGTTTTCGGGGATGCGCGAGAGAATGCCGTCGGCGGCGGACACGCGGCGCGAATTGAGATAGCGGCGCGCCTCGCAGTAAGCGGCGTAGTGCGGATCGTTCGGGTCGCCGCCCGTCCGGCCGGCGCCGCCCGTGCCGGCGTTCTGCCGATTGGTCCCCGCCCTCATCTTCGCGTCGATGCGCTCGTTCTTGATGGCGTCGTACGCCTCGTTGATCTCCTGCATCTTCTCGGTAGCGAGATCGGCGAGCGGGTTGTCGGACGAGTAGTTGTCGGGATGGTACTTCCGGGCGAGCGCGCGGTACGCCTCCTTGACCTCCTCGTCGGAGGCGGAGGGGGAGATCCCGAGAACCTGATAGGGGTCTTTCATATTGTTTCACCTTCCGGCGCGTCGCCGGAGTTCCTTTCTTCGCTTACGGTTTTCAGATACGCGATACGCCTCGGAAGCCCGATATAGAGGATATTGTCGGTGATCTCGGACAGATCGTCGCGCTTCGGGGGAAGCAGGGCGACGGCGCGTTCGAGCCCCGTCAGTTCGAGCAGCAGCGCGGTGTGGAGCGCGTTCTTTTCGTCCGGGGTCATATCGCGTCCCCCGTGGGCGATCACGAGCGGATTATAGTTCCCTTTTCGCCGGTCGTCCCCGTAATCCTCGGCGGCGTCGGCAAGATAGACGAAGCGCCCGACGTGCCGCCCGATCTCAAAGAGAATCGTGGCGTCCGCGCCGTCCAGCCCGTAGGAGAACGCCGCGCCGAGCAGGGCGCCGAAGGTCTCCGCCGCCGCGTCTGCGGACGGGTTGCCCTCGCGTTCGAGAGAATCGAGCGAATCGAGGCAGCGCCGGAACTCGGCGTCGAGGTCGGGCAGGTTCGCCCGACGGCGGGCGTGCCGGAAGATCGGGAGCAGAAAGCGCGCGCGGAGACGTTTCCTCGTTCCGCGATCGCGGAGATCGTCCCGGAGTTGGTCGTAGGTGAGCAGCGCCGAGATCCTTGCCGCGAGTCTTCCGATCTCGCCGGCGTCGACCGTCGGACGGCGGCGGAAGGGGTGGGCGATACAGCGGCGCCGGGTCGCCTGCGGGATCTGTCCCGCCGCGCGGAGTCGGCAGATCAGAAAGAAGACGAAATCGTAGCTGAGCGAGAGGGTCGAGAGCCGCCCGACGGTTTTTTTCATCGTTCGGCAGAGCCCGCAGTAGAGCGCGCGGTAGGTCGCCTCCTCGCGGACGCGGAGTTCGGGAAGCCACGGTTTCACGTATCCGAACACGGCGTTTTCCCTCCCCCATACTTTCTCAACATAGTATTATACAGGATACGCCGCGGAAAATCAAGGGCATCGCGTGCGGTCGGGCGGGAAAAGAAAAAAGTTTACAAACAAGAGAAGCGTTTGACAAAGCGGGGGCGATGTGCTATACTGGTCGCGTATCAAATCAAGGGAGGCGCGGAATGTCGCGTATCGGCGAGTTTGCCCGGAAGCACCGGGAGATCCTGCTCTATCTTCTGTTCGGCGTTCTGACCACCCTCGTCGGCTGGGCGGTCTATTTCGCCGTGCTGATCCCCGGAAAGCGCCTGCTCGGGATCCCGGTCGAGGAGACGGGCGGCGGAAAATATCTCGCGCTCTATACCGCGGCGCAGGTGATCCAATGGATCGCCGCCGTGCTCTTCGCCTTCTTTACCAACCGAAAATGGGTGTTTGAAAACGGGAAAGAGGGGAAACCCCTCCGGCAGCTGCCGGTTTTCGCCGGGGGACGGCTCGCGACCCTCGGGCTCGACTACCTCGTCACCTACTTCGGCGCGCGCGCTCTGTCGGCTCTGTTTCCGTCCCTGAACGCCGTCGCGCTCTTCGGGCGGGAATGGAATCTGAACGAAATCGGGGCGAAGGTGGTCGCCGCCGTGGTCGTGATCGTCTCGAACTACTTTTTCAGCAAGTTCCTCGTCTTCAGGAAAAAGAAGGCGGAAAACCGACCGTCGTCCGACGGGACGGAAACGGAGGAATAAGCGAGCCGGGCGCCCTCTCTCCCGCAAAAACTGATCCGGCGCGCTACAAAAAACAGACCGACGACCGCGCGGCAGACGCCGCGCGGTCTTTTTTTTGCGAATTGTTCTTTCCGGGGTTGACTTTTGCGTTCAGTTGGTGTATAGTATTGCTCGGCGGCGTACAGATGGCACGCCGCCGGATTTTTGCGGATAACGCGAAAATTTCCTTTATTTATAAAGCGTTTTGAGCAAAAACGGATTTTCGTTCGCTCTGCGTCGATTGTTCATTTGACGCTCGTAACGCTAAAAAATGAACATTTTTACCAAAAGGAGACCGAAAAATGAAAACCATGACGAGACTCGCTTCGATCCTGTTCCTCTTCGCCGTCCTGCTGACGGCGTTTGCCGGATGCGGGCAAAAGAAAGAAAAGGTCGTGATCTGGACGAGCGGCGAAGACTACAAGAACGAATACTACCTTTCCGAATGCAGAAAGAAATTCCCGGAATACGATATTGAACTCGTCTACATGACGAGCAGCGCGATCGCGGCGAAGGTCATCGAGGAGGGCGACCGCTGCTCGGCGGACCTGATCGTCTCGGAAGAATACGGGTATCTTGAAAAGTGCGCGGATCGGCTCGCCGTTCTCCCGGACTTCGACTTCTCGGTCTTCCTCGACGAGATCGTTCCCACAAGTCGGAAATATACGCCCGAACTCAAAAACGGCGGGTGCGTCATCGTCAATACGAAGGTGCTCGCCGACCGCGGGATCGCCGAGCCGACCTGCTACGCCGATCTTCTGAAACCCGAATTCAAGGGGCTGGTCTCGATGCCGTCCCCGAACTCGTCGGGCACGGGGTATATGTTCCTCCGGCAGTTGGTGAACGAATGGGGTGAGGACGAGGCGTTTTCCTACTTCGACGCCTTCTCCGAAAACGTCCTGCAATACACGAGTTCCGGGTCCGGTCCCGTCAAGGCGCTGGAAGCGGGCGAGGTCGCCGTCGGGCTCGGTATGACGAGCCAGGCGGTCGTCAAGATCAACGGGGGAAATAAGGATCTGAAGATCCTCTTCTTCGAGGAGGGGTCGCCCTACAGTATGTACGGCAACGCGATCTTAAAGAAGAGCGCCGACCGGCAAGCGGTCCGCGACGTTTTCAACTACCTTGCGACCGACCTCTGCCGCGGGGACAACGAACGGTACTTCCCCGATCAGATCTACAAGGATTTCGCGCCCGTGGTCGACGGCTTCCCCGTCGGGATCAAGTACGGGAATATGCAAAACGACACGCTCGCCGAAAAGGAAAGATTGCAGGCGAAATGGGATCACTGAAAAACAAACTGACGGTCCGCGATCTCTCGAAGGGCTACCGGGAAAAAGAGGTCTTGAAAAGCGTGAGTTTCACCGTCCGCGACGGAGAATTCCTCTCGATCCTCGGTCCGTCGGGCTGCGGAAAAACGACCCTGCTCCGGCTCTTGGTCGGTCTGCTCTCCCCGGAGACCGGGACGATCGAAAAGGACGGGACGGATATTACCTTCGCCCCGCCCGACCGTCGCGGAATGGGGATCGTATTCCAGAACTACGCGCTGTTTGAGAATATGAACGCGCAGAAGAACGTGGAATACGCGCTGAAAATCAAAAAGGAAACGCGCGGGATCGCCGCCGAACGGGCGAAGGAGATGCTTGCCGCCGTCGGGCTCTCGGAATACGCGAAGGCGATGCCGCGGAACCTGTCGGGCGGACAGCAGCAGCGCGTCGCGATCGCGCGGACGCTGGCGCTTCACCCCGACGTGATCCTCTTCGACGAGCCGATGTCCGCCCTCGACGTGGCGACGCGGCTGTCGATGCGGCGGGAACTGAAACGGTTGCAGGCGACCTTCGGAACGACGATGATCTACGTCACGCACGATCAGGAGGAGGCGTTCGCCCTCTCCGACCGGATCATGATTATGGATCGCGGACAGATCAGCCAACTCGACACCCCGGAAAACATCTGTCGGAATCCGGCAAACGACTACGTCCGCACCTTCGTCCTCGACAATCTGCGCGCCAAGATCGACTCGCTCTCGAAATACGCGCCGGGGTTGACGTGATGACCCGACGCAAGGATCTTTCGCGGATCACGATCCAGATCTGTCTCGGGCTGTTCTTCCTTTTCGTCGTCGTTTGCCCGATTATCGCTACGTTTTCGCGGATCACCCCCTCGTCCTTCCGGCGGCTCGTCTCGTCGACGGATTTCGTCCCTGCGATCGTCAATTCGGTCACGACGGCGCTGACGGCGACGCTGATCTCGACGGCTCTCGCGCTCGGCGCGGCGTTTGCGCTCTGCCGCACCGACATTCGCGGGAAGGGCGCCTTTTCGATGCTCTTCGTGCTACCGATGCTGATCCCGTCGATCTCGCACGCCTACGGGTTGAAGGCGCTGATCGGCGTGAACGGTTCGGGGATCCTCTCGAAACTCTTCGGTTTGAACCTGTCCGTGCTCGGTTTTCACGGGATCGTGATCGGCTCTGTTCTGTATTCCTTTCCCGTTGCGTTCCTGATGCTGCAAAGCATCCTGCAATACGAGGACGGGCTGCCCTATAAGGCGGCGAAGGTGCTCGGGATCCCGCCCCTGCGCCGCTTTACGGGGATCACGCTTCCCTATTTGAAAAAGACGCTGATCTCGACGTTTTTCGCCGTGTTCACGATGATCGTGACCGATTACGGCGTACCCGAGGCGCTCCATACCCGCAAATTCGGCTATACGCTCTCCATCCTGATGCTCCGGGACGTGGAAAACGCGCGCTTCGGTTCCGCCGGGGTGATCGGGATCCTGCTTCTTGTTCCCGCCGTCGCGGCGTTCGCCGTCGATCTCTTCGTCCCCGACCGCGCGCAGTCGGGCTTCGTCTCCGAATCGTCGGAGACGTGGTGCGGGAGAGGGGCGCGCGTCCTCGCCTATCTTTTCTCGGGCGTTCTGTCGCTTCTGATCCTGCTGCCGATCGCGGCGTTCTGCGTGCAGGTCTTTGCAAAGTCCTATCCGAGGGATCTTTCGTTCACCCTTTCCCACGTCAAAGACACGCTGAAAAGCGGGGCGGACGGCTTTCTTCTGAACTCGCTTCTCTACGCGACGCTCGCCGCGCTCTTCGGAACGGCGCTCGCCTTCCTTTCGGCGTATATGACGGCGCGGATGAAGAGCCCCCTGACCCGTCCCCTGCACCTCGTGTCGATCACCTCGGTCGCGATCCCGGGGCTCGTCCTCGGTCTTGCCTACGTGATCTTTTTCAAGAACACGCCGATCTACGGCACCGTCCTCATCATCGGACTGGCGAACTCCGTCCACTTTTTCGCCTCTCCGTACCTTCTGATGTATAACACGCTGAACAAGGTCAATCCCGACCTTGAAAACGTGGGAAAGACCCTCGGCGTCGGGCGGACGCGGATCGTTTTCGACGTCGTTCTTCCGAAGGTGCGCTTCACGCTCTTCGAGATGGCGGTCTACTTCTTCGTCAACTCGATGATGACCATTTCGGCGGTCTCGCTGCTCGCGCCCCCCGCGCCGCTCCCGCTCTCGCTTATGATCTCGCGCGCCGAAAGCCAGATCGACATCGGCAAAGCCGCGACCGTCTCGCTGATGATCCTCGCGGTCAACCTCGCCGTGCGCGGCGCAATGGCGCTCGCGCGCGGGAGAGTGCGAACGCGCGGCGCGCGTTCGCAATGACGTAGCCGTCGGGATTCGACGGCTAATGATGTTGTCCCTGCGGGACAAATGACGTGCCGCGCCCCGCGCGGCAACGGAAGAGACCAATGGAACACCTCATCTGTCGCTCCGTGACGTCTTCTCCTCCAAGGAGAAGGCTTGGTACGCGCTCGCGCGATTGGTAACATCCCATACAACCTACCCGCGCCAGCCAAGCCATCAGGCGGGCGGAGGCAGATGCAGAATCCGCGCTTGCGATCCGAAGGCGTACAATCGTACGTCGAGAGGTCGCAAACGCGGATAGGAAAACGAATTGAAAACAAATGGAGAAAACCGCCCCGTGGGGCGGTTTTCAACCTATATTGCGTTTTGCTGTGCGAAAGATCGGCACAGAGCAGAAAGCATTAACGGATCAAAAGATTCCTTCGTTTTCCGATCTGCGCTGAAATCCGCCCGTCGTCAATTCTCCCAGTTGTGGTAGACGTCCGAAACGTCATCGTCTTCGTCGAGTTTTTCAAGGAGCAATTCCATATGCCGCACGTCCTCGTCGTTTGAAAGTTCCACGGTATTGTTCGGCACCATCGACCGCTCGGCGGAGTCGAGCGTATAGCCGGCGGCGGTCAGCGCGTCGCGCACCGCCTCGACGTCGTCGGGCTCGGTGAAGATCTCGAACACGCCCTCGCCCGATTGCAGATCGGTGGCGCCGGCTTCGAGCGCGCATTCCATCAGCTTGTCCTCGTCGATCTCGCCGTCCTCGTCGACGATGACGATGACGCCCTTCTCCTCGAAGAGATAGGAGACGCAGCCGTTCTGTCCGAGGTTGCCGCCGAACTTCGAGAAGTAGGAGCGGATATTCCCGGCGGTGCGGTTGCGGTTGTCGGTCGCGGTCTTGATGATGACGGCGACGCCCGCGGGTCCGTAGCCCTCGTAGATGATCTCCTCGAAGGCGATGTTGTTGTCGCCCGAGAACTTCTTGATGACCCGGTCGATGTTGTCGTTCGGGACGTTGTTCGCCTTCGCCTTCGCGATCAGTTCGCGCAGTTTGCTGTTGCTGTTGGGATCCGCCCCGCCCGCGCGGATGGCGATCGCCATCTCTTTGCCGATCTTGGTGAAGATCTTGCCCTTCGCGGCGTCGGATTTCTCCTTCTTATGCTTGATGTTGTTCCATTTGCTGTGTCCGGACATACTCTTTTATTCCTCCGTTATCGGTTCAGATCTTTTCGGGCGTTTTCAGGCAGATGAGTCGGAGCGCCGTGCCGAGGACGGTATTGACCGCCGCGGTCAGGGAGACCCGGTTGTTCTTCTCGCGCTCGTCGTCCGAGGTGACGATCGGGCAATCGTGGTAGAAGCGGTTGTAGGCGGCGCAGAGGTCGAGGATGAAGCGCGTGATCTCGGACGGCTCGTAGCCGTCGAGCGCGGTTTTCACCCGGTCGGGGAAGGTCGAAAGGGTCTTCGCGAGCAGGATCTCCGCGTCGTTCAGTTTCCCCCCGGTGAAGGAACCTCGGTTCCCCGCTTTCGCAAGCACCGAGCAGGTGCGCGCGTAGGTGTACTGGGCGTAGGGACCCGTGTTCCCGTCGAAGGAGAGCGCGTCTTCAAGCACGAAGTTGATGTCGCGCATCCGGTTGTTCGAGAGGTAGTGGAAGACCACCGCCCCGACCCCGACCGCCTCGGCGATCTCGTCGGAACAGGGAGTCCCGCCGTTCTTTTCGGCGCTGATGCGCTTGACCTTCTCGATCGCATCGGCGAACAGGTCTTTCAGCAGCACGACGTTGCCCGTCCTTGTGGCGAGTTTCTCGCCGTTGATGCTGACGGTGCCGTAGGGGACGTGAACCAGTTTGTCGTACCAGTCGTAGCCCATCAGCTCGACCACCTTGAACCATTGCGCGAAGTGAAGCGACTGCCCGGCGCTGGTGACGTAGATGCACTTGTCAAAGTGATAGGTGCGCGCGCGGTAGACCGCCGCCGCGATGTCGCGGGTCGGGTAAAGGGTCGAGCCGTCGCGTTTCAGGATCAGGCAGACCGGCATATTGTACTCGTCGAGCCGGACGACCGACGCGCCGTCGTCGAGCGAAAGAAGCCCTTTCTTTTTCAAGAGTTCCACCTGCTCGGGCATCTTGTCGGTGTAGAAACTCTCGCCGTTGTAGGAGTCGAACTCGATCCCGAGCAGACGGTAGGTCTTCTTGTACTCGCGGAGCGAGATCTCGATGAACCAGCGCCAGAGTTCGGTATTTTCGACGTCGCCGTGTTCGAGTTTGGTGAACTCGGCGCGCGCCGCGTCGTCGAGCGTCGGATCCTTCTCCGCCTCGGTGTGGAAGCGGACGTAGAGTTTCACGAGTTCGTCGATCTCGCCGCGCTCGACCGCCTCGCGGCTGCCCCACTTGCGGTAGGCGACGATCAGTTTTCCGAATTGGGTGCCCCAGTCGCCGAGGTGGTTGATTCCGACGCACTTGCAGCCGGCGAATTCGTGGAGCAGTTTCAAGGAGTGACCGATCACCGTCGTGCCGAGATGCCCGATGTGAAAGGGCTTGGCGACGTTCGGGGACGAATAGTCGAGGACGACGGTCTTGCCTTTCCCGTCGGCGGGCGAGCCGTACTCGTCGCCCTTCTCCGCGATCTCGGAAAGGACGCGCGCGGAAAACGCCGCGCCGTCGATAAAGAGGTTCAGATACCCCTTGACCGCCTCGGCGCGCGCGATCTCGTCGCCCGTCATCTTGGGCGCGAGGGCGTCGGCGATCTGGACGGGGGAAGCGTGCAGGGAGCGCGAGAGTTTGAAGCACGGGAGCGCGAGATCGCCCATCGCGGGATCGGGCGGAAATTCGAGCATCCCGGCAAGTTCCTCCGCCGAGAGCGAAGCGCCCGGATAGAGTTCGGAAACGAGCGCCGCCAGTTTCAGAGCGGTCTTCCGTTTCAAAGTGTTCATAAGGTGTTCTCCATTCTGATATAGGTGCGATCGACCTTTCCCTTCACGAGCCGGCAGGGAACGAACGGGAGGTCGTAGGAAGCGACCGAGAGCGCCGCGGCGGGAGTCCCCGCGAGGTAGAAGACGCCGTTCTCGAAGAAAACGTCGGAGAGCGGGAGTTTTTCGCCGATCTCGATCAGCCGGTCGCATTCGGAGATCGCGATCTCGTCGGGGGGATCGTCGGGGTAACGGAGCCGTCTGGGGCAGACGAGGCAGGCGCGGGTCGTTTCGTCCCTCTGCCAA
>JAGCXA010000012.1 GCA_017961575.1 Clostridia bacterium
CAAGACCGCGACCGAAGAAGCCTAACCGAACCCGCCCGCCCTCCGAGCGGGGGCGGGATTTTCAACAACCCGAAAAAGGAAAACGCCAATGCAAGACAAGATACTGAAAATCATAACCGACGCCCTCAAGGGCGCGGACGCGAAGTTCGACACGGACGGGCAGACCGTCTGGGTGGACGGGAAGGACGGACGCACCTTCGCCGTGTGCGTCAGCGAGTGCGCAGGCGATGCCGACGCCGACGAAGGCGATCAGACCTACACGGTTCATCTTCACGCGAGCTTCATGGGAGCATTCGACGTGAAGGCCGGCAGCGAGGACAAGGCCGAGGAGATTGTCCGCGACCGGTTCACGTCGGAGGAGATCAAGGTGAGCGACCTCGAATTCGAGTCGGTCAAGGTCGACGCGGAACTCAACGAGAGTAAGAGTATGGATTGCGGCTGATGATGCCGCCGAGCCATGCGGACGGGTGGCGGAAAAGCCGTCCGCCCGCATGGTTCCGAACGCCCCGCCGACAGCCTTTCCTTTCTGTTTCGGGTTGCCTTCCGCCGCCTGTTATAACCGATATTTTCGGCTAAAAAAATAATGAAAATATATCAAAATACCCCGTTGCTATTATCCGCAGGGTACGGCATCATACAGGCAGAAAAAAACAAAGCGCGGGAAGGCCCCGAGCGAAACGAAACAAGAAAGGAAAAAACGATGACGATAACAGAAGCAGAGATGGCGACCCGCACCTTCGGGTGCGAACTCGAATACGAGGGGATCAGCCAGGCGACGGCGGCCCAGACGGTCGCCGAGGTCACAGGCGGCACGACAAGGTACGTTGGCGGTGCCTATGGAACATGGGAGGTGACGATGCCCGACGGACGCAAGTGGAAGGTGGTCAGCGATGGCAGCCTCGAGGGAACCTCCTCCGAGACGGTCACGCCGGTGATGACGATTGCCGACCTCGACACCCTGCAGCAGGTGGTACGCGCCCTGCGGCGGAACGGGGCGAGAGCGAATTACCGCACGGGACTCCACGTCCATGTCGGCGCGGCGGATTTCACCGCCGAGAACGTCAAGAACCTCGTCAAGACATTCTACAAGCAGGAGGAGCTGATCCTCAAGGCGGCGGGAACCCTGCCCGAACGCATCGACCGCTACACGCAGAAAACCGACCACGGTTTTGTGGACGCGATTTGCGCGATGCGCCATCCGACGATGGCCAAGATCGGCGACGCCTACTACGACGGCCTCGACGACCGCTACGAACATTATTGCGACGCCCGCTACCGCGCCCTGAACCTCCACAACCTCTGGTGGGGCAGCAAGCACACGGTCGAGTACCGCTTCTTCAACGGCACGACCCACGCGGGCAAGGTAAAGACGGCGGTTCAGCTCGCCCTGCTGATCGCCCTCCGCGCCAAGAGCGCAAAAGCATCGAGCGCGAGGAACCCGCGCCCTTACAACGAGGCGAGCGCAAAGTACGACCTTCGGGTTTTCCTGCTCCGCCTCGGCGCGAACGGAAACCTCTTCAAGACAATGCGCCATCACCTTTGCAAGAACCTCCCCGGCTCGGCGGCTTGGAAGGACGGACGCCACGACGGGCGCAACGCCCGCACGGAGGCGAACGGCTGAAGCGGAACGCCCCGCCCCCCGCGAGGGGGACGGGGCAAACCCCGACGGAAAGGAAACGAACGATGAACAGATTTTACTTCGCATACGGATCGAACATGAACCCCGAGCGCATCCGCGAGCGCATCCCGACGGCGCGGACGGTAGGCCCGGCGTTCATCCTCGGGTGGCGGCTCAAGGAGCGGCTCTACGCGGACATCGAGCGGTCGGCGGGCGGGCGCGTGGACGGCGTCCTCTACCTTCTCACGCAGATCGAGATTTTCCGCCTCGACGAATACGAGGGCTACCCGCGCACCTATGGTTGCGTCGGGGTCGACGCGATGATCGACCCCGAACACAAGGTCTCTGCGTTCACCTACGTCCTCACGGACGCGGCGAAGCGCGCCCGCGAGGGACAGAAGTACCCGGAGGCCTACCGCCTCATCTGCTCGGCGGGCGCACAGTGGCACGGCATTCGCGATGCCTTCCATCACAAGGGCGACCCTCTTTTCTCCTACAACCCAGCGAGGGGCATCTGGGTCCCGCCCTCGCAGGGGAGCGTCACGTGGGGGAACGCCGCCGCCGGCGCGAAGCGGAACGCCGGCGGGGCGAAGAAGCCCGCGAAAAAAGGATCGAAAAAATAATGAAATGGGCCGTTGCTATCGTCCGCAGGGTACGGCATCATACGGTCAGAAAAAAACAAAGCGGTGGATGGTCCGCCGCGAACAACAGAAAGGAAAAAACGATGACGAAGAAGAAACTGATGGCGATCCGGAAGGCCTGCAAGGAGCGTGGCGTCAAACTCATCGAGGTGACGCACCCCGACGGGCGCAAGACTCGGATCGACGACCGCGCCGCAATCGCGGCGGCGATGGACGCGCTCGACGGTGCGCTCTACAAGCAGATCGACGCCTTGGGCGGCGACGAGGCGACGAGCGGGATGCGCGAGATCGTCCGCGACTGGATGCTCCGCGACCATCCGGAGGAGCGGGACATGATGGAGGACTTCTCGGAGACCGTCACCTTCGACGAACTGGTCAGGAGGATGAGGGACGGGGAGAACTTCTACGAGATCCTCGAATGCGGCGAGTCGGTGCAGCGCGAGCATTGCTTCCACCGCCTCTCCGAGCTGACGGACACCGACTACGACCTCTGGTACAGCCTTTGGCTCACCGCGCCCACGGATCTTGAAAACGCCGAGGAGCGGAAGCGGAGGGAGATGAAGCGCAAGCGCATCGTCAAGGAGGTTGACGCGGTGCTGGCGAAGATTCGGAAAGGCGGCCGCAAGGGCTGACGGGCTTGCCGGGCCGCGGCGGAGCGAGGCCGCGGCCTGGCATTGGAAAACGCCCGGAAAAGGCGATTTCGGAGCCTCGAAAAAATCTTCATAAATCTTCAAATGGGCCGTTGCTATTCTCCGCAGGGTACGGCATCATACAGGCAGAAAAAACAAAGCGGCGGAAGGCCCGCCGCGAACAACAGAAAGGAAAAAACGATGACGAAGACAGTAAGAACGGTGAAGGTCAAGGCGGGGCAGGAGAAGCTCCGCGAGAGGATCAAGGACGCCCTCGCGCAGAAGGGTGCGCGGGCGAACATCCTCATCAACAAGCTCGCCGCCGACAACAAGGCGGTGGTTTGGAGGTACGCGGAACTCGACGCGATTGCCCTCGAGCTTCGGCACCTTGCCTTCCAGATCCGCACCTTGAAGAACGCCAAGACGGCGACCGAGGAGGCCTGACCGAAACCGCCCGCCCCCCGAGCGGGGGCGGGCAAACCCCGAGAACCGAACGAGAAAGGAAAACGAAGATGAGCAACGAGAAGAAACCTTTGACCGACGAGACGGTGACCTACGAGCCGACAGGGCCGTCGGGCAACGCCTACTGGATATTGGGCATGACCACCCGCGCCCTCAAGCGGAGCGGCCATGCCGACAAGGTCGAAGAGTACAACCGGCGGGCGACCTCCGGTGACTACGAGAACCTCCTCAAGGTGACGGGCGAGTACGTCATCCTCAAGGCGGTCTGAATTCCGAACGCCTCGCCGCAGGCGGTTTTCTGCGGCGGGGCAAAATGATAAAATAAATGGCCAGCGATTTTGGCCGAGAAAGGACAAGGACAATGAACGTAAGCATCGAAACCCTCAAGAGGGAAATCAAGCACCTGCCTCCGGTGGCGCGGAAGCGGGCGGAGCGCGCACTCGGCATCGCGCAGCCCGAGAACGAGCATCGCGTGTTCGTGTATGGGACGCTCCTTACGGGCGAATGCAACGCCCGCTGTGCGCGGGGCGCGAGGCGGACGCCCGCGTGGGCGACCGGGACCATCCACGACACGGGCTACGGTTTTCCCGCGTTCGTCAGGAGCGGCGAGACGCGGATACAGGGCGAGCTGCTCACCGTCGATGACGAGGGGTTCAAGTCGATGGATCGGCTCGAGGGCTACCCACGGCTCTACCGCCGCGAGGAGATCGACGTGTACACATCGCGGGGACGCGCCCGCGCATGGGTGTACATCATGAACCGCCTCCCCGAAGGCGCGAAGGTCATCGCGGGCGGCGACTGGCGCGAGTACCGCCGCAAGGGTGGAAGCCGGTGACGGCTTGCCGCTTGATTTCCGCCGCCGGATATGGCATCATCTAAAGCAACGAAATCCGAAAGGAGA
>JAGCXA010000013.1 GCA_017961575.1 Clostridia bacterium
CGACCAAGAAGGCAAACGACCTCGCCCGTCAGAAGAACAGTCTCGAGGTCACGGCGCTGGTCGGCAAATTCGCCGCGAGCATCGGGCGCGACTTCTCGAAAAACGAAATGTTCATCGTCGAGGGCGACTCGGCGGGGGGATCTGCGAAACAGGGGCGCGACCGCAACTTCCAGGCGATCCTGCCGCTGCGCGGGAAACCCGTCAACAGCGAGAAGCGCCGCCTCGAAGCCCTGCTCGCGAACGAGGAGATCCGCTCGATCATCACCGCCCTCGGAACGGGGGTCGGACGCGACTTCAACATCGCGAACCTCCGCTACGACAAGGTGATCATCTTGGCCGACGCGGACCAGGACGGCGCGCACATCCGGGCGCTGCTCCTGACCTTCTTCTACCGCTATATGAAGGAACTGATCCTCGAAGGGCACGTCTATATCGGGATGCCGCCGCTCTACCGCGTCGAGCGGAAATCCGACGGCAAGGTCTGGTTCGCCTACGACGACGCCGAGTGCGAGAAGATCACGGCGCAGTTCGAGAAGAGTTCCGCCTATCAGATCTCCCGCTATAAAGGGCTCGGCGAAATGAACCCCGAACTCCTCTGGGAAACCACGATGAACCCCGCGCACAGGACGCTCGTCCGCGTCGGGATCGAGGACGCGGCGGAGGCGGAAAATATGGTCACGATCCTGATGGGCGACGACGCCGCCCGACGTCAGGACTATATCTTCGCGCACGCCGACTTCAACAAGATCGACGAGTTCGCCAAGAAAGTGAGGGTGTAACGAATGAGCCGGCAGTCAAAAGCGCAGAAAGAGACGGTCGACAACACCGTCATCCTCGAACGCAATATGGAGGACGTGATGCACGACTCCATGATGCCCTATTCCGAGCACGTCATCCTCGAACGCGCGGTCCCGCGGGTGGAGGACGGGCTGAAACCGGTACAGCGCCGGGTGCTCTTCGCGATGAACGAGGCGGGGCTGACCCCCGACAAACCCTTCCGCAAATCGGCGAATATCGTCGGCGAGACGATGGCGAAATACCATCCCCACGGCGACAGTTCGATCTACGACACGATGGTGCGGCTGGCGCAGGACTTCAATATGCGCGTCCCGCTCGTCGAAGGGAACGGAAACTTCGGCTCGATGGACGGGGACGCCGCCGCCGCCTTCCGGTACACCGAGGCGCGGATGGCGCCCGCGGCTCTGATGCTGATGCGCGACCTCGCGAAGGAGACCGTGCCGTCCTCGCTCAACTTCGACGATACGCGCAGGGAGCCGGACGTCCTGCCCGCCCTCTTCCCCAACCTGCTCATCAACGGCTCCGCGGGGATCGCGGTGGGTCTTGCGACCAACGTCCCGCCGCACAATCCCGACGAGGTGATCGACGGCGTGATCGCCGCCGTCCGCAATCCGAAGATCACGCTCGAGGGGCTGATGAAGCATATCAAGGGTCCCGACTTCCCGACCGGCGGGATCATCGTCAACCCGCAGGATCTGCCCGCGATCTACGCGACGGGCGAAGGGAAACTCTACGTCCGCGCCAAGGCGGAGATCGAAAAACTCCCCGACGGGAAGTCGAACGTCGTCATCACCGAATTCCCCTTCCAGTCGAACAAGGCGGAACTGCTCGCCAAGGTGCTTGAACACGCGCAGTCGAAGCGCGAGATCATCCAGCAGATCACGGACGTGCGCGACGAGTCCGACCGCACCGGGATCCGCGCCGTGATCGAGGTCAAGCGCGGCTACGACGCCGAAAAACTCCTCTCCTACCTCTACCGCTACACCGACCTGCAAAAGACCTTCGCCGTCAATATGATCGCGATCGCCGAGGGGCGCCCGACGCAGCTTTCGCTCCTTGCCGCCGTGAACTACTACGTCGCCTTCCGGCGCAAGATCGAACGCAGACGGATCAACTACGATCTCCGGGTCGCCCGCGACCGGGAGGAGATCCTCGGGGGTCTTGTCGTCGCCGCCCTGAACATCGACCGCGTGATCGCCGTGATCCGAGCGTCGAAAACCCCCGCCGCGGCGAAGGAACAACTCTGCGCCGAGTTCAACCTCTCGGAAAGACAGGCGGAGGCGATCCTCGAAATGAAACTCCGGCGGCTGACCGGACTTGAGATCGAGACGCTTGAAAACGAATTGGCGAAGGTGCGCGAGAACATCGCCGGATGGGAACGCCTGCTCGCCGACCCGAACGAGATGGACCGCGCGATCATCGATTCGCTGAAAGAGGTCAAAAAGGCGCTCCACTCCGACCGCCGCACGGAACTCTCAGGCGAAATCGGGGAGGAGACGGTCAAACTCGACGACTTCCGGGTGGCGGAGGACACCGTCGCCTACATCGACGAGACCGGAAACCTCCACCGCGTGAGCGAAAAAATCTTTGAAAATATGCAAAAATCAGCAACCACCCCCGCGGAGTTGTTCGTCAAAACGAAAACCGACGTCACCCTCTACCTCTTCGGGAACCGGGCGGGCGTCTATCAACTCTGCGCGGGGGATATTCCCGAATGCCGCTCGGCGAAGGACAAGGGCGTCATCCCGGAAAAACTGATCCGTGACTTCACCGACGACTATCTGCTCTGCGTTCTGCCCGCCAACCTTTCCGACGACGAGATCACGCTCGTCGCGACCGAGCGCGGGATGCTGAAATGCTCGGCGTTTTCCGAGTACAAGATCAACCGCAAAAAGTACGAATCGGCTCTGCTCCGCGAGGGCGACAAACTGATCTACGCAGGACTGCTCTCGGGGGCGACGACGGTCGATCTGATCCTCTCGGACGGCAAGCGCAAGCCGCGCAAAGACCCGATCCCCGTGACCGGGCGGCGCACCTACGGCGTCCGCGGGGTCAAACTGCCGGAGGGCGTGACCGTCGCCTCGATCAACAAGCGCAAATAACCCGTTCTCCCGCCCGTCCCGCGCGACGGGCGGGCTTTTCTTTTTGCCCCGTCGATTGACAAATCCGACGCGCGATGCTATAATGAATCGAGAATCATCCTCCCTTTGAAAGGAACCGTTGACAGATGAAAACCGTTCGGTCGTCCGTTTTATACCGGATCGCGGCGCTGCTCTTCGCCGTTCTTTTCCTGTTGCCGATCCTGCCGCGGCGGTACGCACGGGATGACGCCGACGCCGGAACCGCGGTTTCGGAGAGCGCCGTTCCCGCCCTCCGATCGGGGGGAGCGGGCAGCGGGCTCGTCTCGGAGAGCGAGGCGTATCAATACGTTCTCACCGAACTGCTGAAACGCCGGACGAAAACCGACGGAGAGGGCAGACTTTGCTCCGAGGTCAGCGTCCGTGACTACCACCTCGGCGAGGATTTCGTCCGGAACCAACTCTGTCCCCTTCTCTTCTATTCGGAGGCGGAACTCTTCTTCCTCGACACCCGCGGCTTCTCCTGGACGACGAGCGGCGGCGAGGTCCAGTCGCTCATCTTCCACTACGCCGACGGCGTCGACGCGGAGATCGCCGCGACGATGCTCGCCGATTTCCGTGAGCGTGCCGCCGCGATCGTCGCCGGGGCGGATCCCGCCTGGGGCGAATGGGAAAAGATCGCCTATATCCACGACTACGTCGCGCTCCATTACGGTTACGACCACAGGGTGTACGACGACGACCAGAAGGACTACGCCGTCTACGACGCGTACGGGATGCTGAAAGAGGGGATCGGCGTCTGTCAGGCGTATTCGCTCCTCACCCGGTATCTTCTGAGGCGGCTCGGCGTGGCTTGCGAGTGCGTTTCCTGCCACGAACTGAATCACGAATGGAATATCGTCAGGATCGGCGGCAGTTGGTATCATATCGACGTGACCTGGGACGACTGGGACGACAAGGGGCTGTACGGGCAGGTCTCGCACGCCTACTTCCTCTCGTCCGACGCCGAGTTCGACGACGGCGGACACCACAGCGACAGCGGCTGGGAGTCCCCCGTCCGGGCGACGAGCGGCAGATACGACGGCTTCTTTTCCGACGTGACGACCCCCTTCGTTTTCGCCCCCGGCGCGATCTACGCGATCAACGGGGACAAACTCGTAAAATACGATCCCGAAAGCGAGGAGTTCGAGAACCTTCTCACCCTCAATCTGGAATGGACCGTCAGCCACGGTTTCTTCGGACTCGGGGGCAGCCGTTGGAACGGTTTTTACGCCGGGCTCGTTTACCTGAACGGCAAACTCTACTGGAACGGGAGCAAAAAGATCTATTCCTACGATCCCGTGACAAGAGACGCCCCGCTTGTGATCTACGAATACAAAACCTCCCCGGGGAGCAAAAATCTCATCTTCGGTCTCCGGGCGAAAACCGACGGCAGCACCGTCCGCTTCACGCTCTCCCTTATGTCCGACCCGAACAGCGGGGAGATCACCGAGAAGGTCTACGTCGCCGGCGGCTATATGATCACCTGGAATATCGCCGGAAAGAGTTACGAAACGGTCTGTCTGCCCGGTGAAACGCCGCGTTGCGACGAGACGCTGCTCGCCCTTCCGTCCGACGTTTTCGACTATACCTTCCTGCAATGGGAGGGCTACCCCGGCGGACTTCCCGCGGCGACAAGGGACGCGACCTACACGGCTGCCTTCCGGATGGACCGGAACGACGCCGATCTTTCGGATTTGACGCTCCGCGATCAGTATTACCTGCTCCGCGCCGCGCGCCGCACCGCTCCCTACGCCGACGAAGGATACGCCGAAGCGGGGGATCGGATCGCGGAACTCGACGCTCTGCTCTCGTCCTTCGCCGATCGCACGGACGCGGTCAACGCCGCCTTCTCCGCCGCTCTCTTCGGCGAAAACTGAGCGGAAAAAGCCCGCTATAACACCCGGACCGGGGAAAATCTCGACCGATTTTCCCCGGCTCTTTTTCTTTTTCCGACGGGGCGCCGCCGCGCCCGAAAAACGGGGGCGAAAAACGAACGTTTCCGCCTTGACTTTGTAAAAATATATGATATAATATTATTTGTAAAACTGTCGCAATCTCTTTGGTTTTGACTTTCTCGAAATCTGAAACCCACAAGGAGAGCCGAAATGGAAATCAGGAAGATGACTTGCCCGAAGTGCGGCGGCGCCGTCAAACTGAACGGAGATCTCGCGGGGGGAGCGTGCCCCTCCTGCGGAATGAAGTTCGGGATCGGCAGCGCGGCGCCCCTGACGGTTCCGGAGACGAAGACTCCCGTCGCGTCTCCCGATCCCGGCGTGGGCGATTACCGTCCCGGCGCTCCCGCGGCAAGAGGACGGCTCTCAATGGCGGATCAGCGCCGCGAAAACGTCCGCCGCGAAGAGGCGGCGCGCGCGGCTGACGAAGCGAACCGCGCGGCGAAGGCGGCGACGCAGGCAAAGACCCCCGGGCAGTCCTCCCTGACCGAACAGCGGCTCAAATCGGCGTTCCGCGCCGTTAACGCCAAGCAATGGATGCGCGCCGACGCCACCCTGAACGATATTCTGAAAACCGAACCCGACAACGAGGAGGCGCTGCGCGGCAAACGGCTGGTCGCGGCGCACAGAACCGAGGATCTCCCCGTCGAGACCCCCGCGCCCGTCGAGCCGATCCGCGTAGCCGAACCGGCGCCCGCGCCGCAGCCGACGCCCGCCCCCGTCGTCGTCACGGTCCCCGTTCCCGCGCCCGTCCCCGCACCCGCGCCCGCGCCCGCGGAAGAGCCGAAAGAAGCGGCGCCCGCTCCTCTCCCCGTGACCCCCGTCCTCGTCCCCGAGACCGAGGCCGGGCGGCGCGCCGAGTCCGAGATCGCAGACACCGACCGCCGTATGACGGCGCGGCTCTCGGATTCCATCGACCGGAAGCGGAATCAGAAACTGCTGAACAAATCCAATCGCGCGCTTGCGAAAAAGAAGTGGAAAAAGGCGGACGCCTACGCCGACGAGATCCTGAAAACCGACCCCGAATCGGCGTACGCTTACCGCAATAAACTCCTCTCCGAACTCCGTCTCCCGGAGGAACGGCACCTCGCGGAATACGAGGGAAATCTGTCGAATCGCCGCTACTTCCTGCTCGCCCTGAATTACAGCACGGGCGCGCTGAACCGTCGGCTGATGAGTTACGCCGACGCCTCGACCCGCTCGGCGCTCGCCGTTGAACGCGGTCAGGCGATCCGGGAAATGGAACGCTTCCGTCAGGCGGAGGCGGACACCGACCGCCGCGTCGCGGAGGTCAACGCTTCCCTGCCCGAGAACTTCAACGACGAGGCGGCGGAACGCGAGCGGAACGAACGGATCTCGAAGATCCTCGACCGCGCCGACGCGCTCCGCGAGAAGAAAAAATGGGCGAAGGCGGAGGAACTCTACCACTCCGCGCTGTCGATCGACGGCGAGTGCGCCGACGCCTATCTCGGTCTGCTTCTCGTCTCGCTGAAACTGAAACAGGAAAAGAAACTCGCGCATTGCAAGGAGCCCTTCGGGACCGACCCGAACTTCCTGCTCGCGATGCACTACGGCTCGCGCGTGATGCGCCGCCGTCTCGAACGCTATCTCGCCTCCGCGGGACAGCAGGCGCCGACGGGCGGCGCCGGAGCCGTCGTCCTTCCGGTCGCGGAACCGACCCGCTCCGTCGCGACCGCCGCGGGGTTTGAACAGTTCCGTTCCGATATGAACCGTCGCTTCGACGGGATCGAACGGATGATCGCCTACGGTTCCTACGACGTCCGCGGGCTCACCCCCGAGGAGATCGCCGTCCGGCTGAACGCGGCGGAGCGCGAGGTCTATATGACCCGGATCGCCGCGGCGGAACTTTCGAGGGAGGACACGCTCGCCTCGTCCGAGCGGCGCGCCGAACTGCTCTCGCGGCTCCACGCGAAAGAGGAAGAGGTCATCCGGCTCCGCGCCGCGATGAAGGACGCCGAAACGGCGGTGATCGACGGCGAATACTTCGTCTCGGAACTCCGCGACACCGAATCGAAACTCGAACCGATCTTCCGCCGCGCGCGGAAACTGCATAAGCGCGGAAAATACGCCCGCGCAAACGAGGTCTACGGCGAGATTCTGGCGCTCGATCCGACGAACGGAGAAGCGTACGTCGGCCGTCTGCTCTGCGATCTCCGGATGAAGCGGGTCAAACAGCTTTCCAAGAGCCGCCGCTCCTTCTCGCGCGACGAGAGTTACGTTCTGGCGGTGCGCTTCTCGACCCCCGACGAACGCAAACGCCTGACGGCGGCCGCCGACAAGGTCGACCGACGCCTCGGTATTTACGACGCGAAGACGAGCGAAAAGAAATCGCGTTCCGAAAAGAAACGGGCGGACGAACTCCGCGCCTCCCGCCGGGACGCGCTCGCGCAGGACGCCGAGCGCCGCGCCAAGGCGAACAGGATCGCCGGAACGCATCCCCGGGTCAAGGAGGAGGACGACGCGCTCGACGAAGCGTATCGGTACGTCAAGCGCGATAAATACGCGAAAGCGCGGGCGATCCTCGACGATCTGCTCGCCCGCTCCCCCGATTTTGCCGGCGCGTACATTGCGCGTCTGCTCTGCACCTTCTCCTGCCGGAAGCCGTCGGAACTCGGGAAACTCTCGACCCCGATCCGCGACAACCCCGACTACATCCTCGCCTACCATTTCGGGAAGGGCGGGACCCGTCGCCGCCTTACCAAATACGCCGCGAAAGCGGACAAACGCGCCGCGAAAGCCGGCGTGAAACTCGACGCCGAATGGGATCGCATCCGCTCTACCGAACTGGATGAAGCCGGGCGCGAGGAAACGGCGCTTCTCCGCGCGTCGGGCGATCACGCCGAACAGCGCCGGGTCAAACTCGACGTCTACGCCGTCAAAGCGGCGGCGGCAGCCCCCGGCCGCAAACTCGGACAGTCGAAGCCCGAACACGCGAACACGCTGAAACGCGGCTACAAGTATCTGAAACGCAGAAAATGGAGTCAGGCGCAGGCGTGCTTCGAGCACGTCCGGGACAGCGACCCCGCCGATTCCGCCGTCTATATCGGGCTTCTGCTCGTTTCGCTCGGGCTCCGGGAAGAGAGCGACCTCGCGAGAGCGAAGGCGTCCTTCTCCGACAACCGCTACTACCTGCTCGCCCTCTGCTGCGCCGACGCGAAAACGGCGGATCGCCTGCGCGAGTACGCCGCGCGCGCGGATAAGCGCTACGGCAAGAGCGGCGACCCCGTCCCCGTGACCTACACGGAACTCGCCCGTCGGCGCGACGATATGAACCGCCGCCGGATCACCGACCTCGAACGGAAGAACCGCGATCTCGAAGCCGAACTCGCCAAGCGCGGCGAGTCCGTGCGCGTCGCCTCCGCGGCGGCGGTCGACGACGATCCCGACTACTACCTCCACGAGGGCGGTCGCTTCGGCGCCCTGAAAGTGGCGCTCTTCCTGCTCGGCATTACCCTCGGCGTCGCTCTCATCGGCGCCGCGGCGCTCCTCGTCTTCCGCTTCCACGGAAGTTTCGGCGATATGATCGCCGCGATCAAGGGAGCGTTCGGGAAATAACCGTTTCGGCGGCGTCCCGCCGAACGCACGAAAGGGACCGGACGAACCGGATGGGCGGTCCCTTTTGTGATGGAAAAAACATCCGTATTCCGGGAGGTGACCCCTATGGACGCCCCGATCCGGCAGTCCGATCTGCCCGATCCTCTCGCCCTCGCGTTCCTCGGCGACGCGATCTTCTCGCACGCCGTCCGCGCGATGCTGGTCGCGCGCGGCGTTTCGCGCGCGGGGGAACTGACCCGCCTGTCTCTCGCCTACGTGACGGCGGAGGCGCAGTCCGAGGGATTCCTTCTGATCGAGCCGTCGCTCTCGGACGACGAGGCGGCGCTCTGCCGCCGGGCGCAGAACGCGGGGCACCTGAATCGCCCGCGCCACGCCACCCCCGCCGACTACCGCCGCGCGACGGCGCTCGAAGCCCTTCTCGGGATGCTGGAAGTGACCGGGCGGACCGAACGGCTTCGCGCGATCACCGACCGGGTGATCGCGGGTCTTACCCACCGGGAAGAGACGCTTCCCTGATTTTACCCACAACCGCAAGGAGACGAATACAATGATCCAGAAAATCAAGGGGACGATCGACGTCCTGCCCGACGAAACGCCGCTGTACCGCAAGATCGAATCGGTGATGCGCGAAGAGGCGCGGAACTACGGTTTCGGCGAGATCCGCACCCCGACCTTCGAGAACACCGAACTCTTCGAGCGCGGAGTCGGCGATACGACCGACGTCGTGCAGAAAGAGATGTACACCTTCGTCGACCGCGACGAGAACCGTCGGATCAGTCTGCGCCCCGAGGGGACGGCGTCCGTCGTCCGGGCGCTGATCGAGCACGGCTGTCAGAGCGAGCCGATGCCGCTGAAATACTACTATCTCATCAACTGCTTCCGGCACGAAGCCCCGCAGGCGGGGAGAAGCCGCGAGTTCTTCCAGTTCGGCGCGGAACTCTTCGGTTCGGAGAGCCCCGCGGCGGACGCGACGATGATCTCGCTCGCCTCGTCGGTCCTCCGTCGGCTGGGTCTTACGGGGATCACCCTGCACCTGAACTCGATCGGGTGCAAGACCTGCCGCGCCGATTATCGCGCCGCGCTCGTCTCCTATTTCGGCGCGAGAAGAGACGAACTCTGCGACACCTGCAAGACCCGGCTTGAAAAGAACCCGCTCCGTCTGCTCGACTGCAAGAGCCCGATCTGCTCGAAGATCGCCGCGGGCGCGCCCAAGACGGTCGACTACCTCTGCCCCGACTGCAAAGCGCACTTCGACACCCTGACCCGCCTGCTCGACAGGATGGGGATCGCCTATACGGTCGACCCGAAGATCGTTCGCGGACTCGACTACTACACCCGCACCGTCTTTGAGTTCATCGCCGACGGGATCGGGGCGCAAAGCACGGTCTGCGGCGGAGGCAGATACGACGGACTCGTCGAGGAACTCGGCGGTTCGCCGCTCTCCGGCATCGGGTTCGGAATGGGGATCACCCGCGTGATCCTCGCCCTGCGCGCGCAGGGGATCGCCGATCCCGCCCCCGCCTCTCCCCGCCTCTATATCGCCGCGCTGGGCGACGAGGCGTCGGTGCAGGCGTCGGTCATCACCGAGCGGCTTCGCCGTACGGGCGCTTTCGTCGAATGCGACCTCGTCGGCAGAAGTCTGAAAGCGCAGATGAAATACGCGAACAAGATCGGAGCCGACTATACGCTCATCATCGGCGACAACGAACTCGCCACCCGTAAAGCGACGCTCCGCGATATGAAGAACAGCAGTCAGACCGACGTCGATCTCGACACCTTCACGCTTCCCTGACCCGCTTCCCGCCCTCCCCGTCCCGGCCCCATCTCCGTCCGGTTTCCGCGCGTGCGCCCCGGACGGACGCGACCGGGCTTTTTGATCGCCCGGAACCCGCCCGACGGCGGCTTGCTCCCCCCGTTTTTCGCCCCTCTTCCGACGGAGGATCGCACGATTGACGAATTCCGCCGCCGAAAGAGTGCGGTCAAAAAAACCGTTCCGAACGTCCCGCCGAACTTTGTCGGAAGCCGTCTTTATGAAGATTTGTGCAAACTCGACAATTTTCGGGGATCGGTGAGTTTCCCACATCACCGCCTGTGGACAGAGTGCGTAACTACCCCCATTTTCTTCCGAAATCAATGATTACGGCGAAAATCGACCTTCCGTCGGCGAAAGTTATCCACTTTTTCCACCGTCTCGGCTGTGGATAACTTTTTTCTGAAAAATCGAAAATTCTCCGTTTTGCCCGCTTGACAGATAAAACGAAGCCCGGCGGTCACGCTTCCCCGTTCGGGCGTTTCGGTTCGCAGTTTCGTAAATTGTACGAACAAGGGGGGCGACGCTCCCGGACGGATCGGCAAACCGTCGGTTTCACCCCTTCCGGGGGCTTTGCCGGAGACGAAAAATCACCCTTAAAAGGAGGATCGGGATGTACCTGATCGTAGCCGAAAAACCGAGTCTTGCCCGGAACATCGCCGCCGCCGTCGGCGGCGCGGTCCGACGCAACGGATACCTCGAATGTCCGGGGTATCTCGTCACGTGGGCGTTCGGGCATCTGTTCTCGCTCGTCGACATCGAGGACTACCAGGGCGGGATGCCGGCGTCGGGCAAAGCGCGTTGGACGCTCGACAATCTTCCCTGCATCCCGACCGAGTTCCGTTTTGAACTTCGGCGCGGGGAGAACCGCAAGGTGGATCCCGGCATCCGGGGACAGTTCGACGTCATCACCTCGCTCGTCAACCGACCCGACGTCGAGGCGGTAATCAACGCCGGCGACGCCGACCGCGAGGGCGAGATCATCGTCCGCACCTGCGTTCGGTTCGCGCTCCGTTCCGAGAAGCCGATGAAGCGGCTCTGGCTCCCCGACCAGACCCCGGAGACCGTCCGGGCGGCGCTCGCCTCGCTCGAAGACGACGAAAAATACGACGATCTCGCGAACGAGGGCTACGCCCGCACCTATATCGACTGGCTCTACGGCACCAACCTGACGCGCTACGCCACCCTGAAATCCGGCAAATTCCTGCGCGTCGGGCGCGTGATCGTCCCGATCGTGCGCGCCGTCTACGACCGCGATATGGAGATCCGGAATTTCGTACCGCAGAAGTACTATTCGGTGCGCTCGGCGGCAAAAACCGGGGGCGAGATCGTCGAGCTGATCTCGAAGAACCGCTACGACGCCGACAAAGCCGACGAGGCGCGCGCCTACGCCGAGCGGCTCAACGCGGAAGAGGCGGTCGTGACCGATAAGTCGAGCAAGACCGACCGGATGTTCCCCGGCAAACTCTTCTCGCTCTCCACCCTGCAAAATCTGCTCGGAAAGAAATATAAGATGTCGATGAACGACAGTCTCGCGACCGTGCAGAAACTCTACGAGGAAGGATACCTCACCTACCCGCGTACCAACTCGGAATACCTGTCGACAAACGAGCGCGACAAGGTGCGCCAGATCCTCTCGGGCGTCTCGAAACTCGGCTATCCCGTCGCGTTCCGGCAGTCGAAGTCGATCTTCGACGACAGCAAGATCGAGTCGCACTCGGCGATCACCCCGACCTACAAGATCCCCGAAAAGGGAAAACTCTCGGAGCGCGAGAACCAGGTCTACGCGACGGTCTTCCGCCGCTTCGTCGCCAACTTCTGCTCGGAGGAATGCAAGGTCGAAAAGTCCGAGATCACGGTCAGGGTCGGTGACGTCGAGACCTTCACGCTGAAAGGAACGGTGCTGGTCGAACCGGGCTGGACGAAGTACGACGACTACACCCGGCGGGACAAGATCCTGCCGAACCTGTCGGTCGGTGACAAGGTAAATATCCGCTTCGCGCCTGAAGAAAAGGAAACCACCCCCCCGAGACACTATACCATCGAGACGCTCAACCAGTTCTTGAAAAACCCCTTCCGCGAGGAAAAGGAAAAGGCGGCGGAGGAGGGCGCGCCGGAGGACGACGCGGAGGAGTACCGCGCGGTCTTTCTCGGGCTGGAACTCGGCACCGAAGCCACCCGCACCGGGATCATCGAGAACGCCAAACGCAGTCGGTATATCGCCCTGAAAAAGGACGTCTACACCATCCTGCCCGACGGCGAGTATCTGGTGCAGGCGCTCGACCGGATGAAGATCGATATGAACAAGTATAAGACCGCCGAGATGGGCAAAGCGCTGAAAGCGGTCTACCGCCGGGAGATGACGGTTTCCGAAAGCGTTTCGCTCGCGGCGAAGGAGATCGGCGAGATCTTCCGGCAGAAGGACGCGATCCCGGGGCAACTACCGGGCGACTCCGGGCAGACCGGCACGCTCGGCGAGATCGTCGGGGATTGCCCGCTCTGCGGCGAGCACGTCGTGCGCGGACGCTTCCGCTACGGGTGTATGGGCTTCAAGAACGGGTGCAAGTTCACCATCCCCGTGAATCTCTGCCGCCGCGATATTCCGATCGCCGCCGCCCGCGACCTCCTGACGACCGGCAAAACGAAGAAGATCGACGGCTTCGTCTCGCGCACGGGACGCACCTTTGCTTCGGAACTCGTCCTGCGCGACGGGAACGTCGAGTTCGCCTTCTCCACCCCGAAGGACGAGAAAAAGAAACCCGCCGCGAAGAAGAAAACGAAGAAGAAGAAATAAAGGGTACGCGCGCTTTCTTGGTGGCGTCGCCCGCAACCAACGGGCGGGCGCGGTGAGGAAAGCGCGGCAAAGAACTTCAATGGGGGAAAGAAGTCAGCGCGCGATTCGTGACTCATCGCGCGCGGTTTCAAAAACGAAACTGTCACGGTTCTCTTTTCTTTTGGTAAAACAACGTGCCGCCCGGCGAAATTCGCCGGGCGGCAATTCATGCGTGCTTGCACGCAATTCACGCGCTCAAAGAGCGCAATTCATCGAATTTGCGCCGCTGCGCAACTCATACCTTCTCGAAGTCAATGACCGCCGAGGCAAACAGCGGCAGCGTCAGTTTGCGGAATCCCGCGCCCGAACCGAAGATCTCGCTGGAAACCTCGGTCAGGTCGTGGTCGTTGTCCAGCATCCGCACGCGGATCCGCACGGGACCCTCGCCGAGACCGTCCCAGGAAACCGTGACCTCCTCGGGGGCGAACTCTTTTCCGTCGAGCGAGATCTCGTTGCGGTAGTTGGTCAGGAGCAGCGCGCCGCGCTTGCCGTCCCCGCTCTTCGCCGCGAGGGCGTAGATCCCCTCGCCCTCCGCCGTGGCTTGCACCTCGGTACCGAGTTCGGCAAGGTCGGAAAAGGCGTAAAAGGCGTAATAGGGTTTCAGGGGCTCGTAGGAGATCTGGTCGAACAGACCGTTGAACGCGGCGCAGGTGTGCCGCGCGTCGTAGTACATCAGATGGTCGAGCGGCGAGTTCTGACAGACGATCATCACGGCGGCGTCGAACGCCGCGCCTTTCAGCGTATGGATGGTGCGGTAAGAATGGAGCAGCGTTTCGCGCGGCTCCCAACCGAGCAGATAGTTCCACTCGTTCAGGATCAGTTCGCAGTCGGGATACCCGCACTCGATCATATAGTCCTTCACGATCGCGATGTCGCGGGTGAACTGCTCGGTCGTGCTGGCGTAGCGGTGGAACGAGAAGAAATCCATCGGCGGTTTCTTCTCTTTTAGGTACGGGATAAACTCTTTCCACCACTCGACGCGCTTGACGTGGGTCAGAGCGGGGCCGCCGACCTTAATATCCGGGAAGCACTTTTTGAGGTGCCGTACCGCGATGTCAAACAGTTCGATATACTCGGAGATCGTCCCCGTCCAGCATTGATGCCCGACAAGGTCGGGTTCGTTCCAGATCTCCCAGTACTCGATCCCGCGGTGGAATCCGTCCGCCCACCCCTCGTTCTCGTGCCGGATGATGTGCTCGCAGATCCGCGCCCACTTATGAAAGTCCTTCGGCGGGATGGAGCCGTAGCGTTTGATCTCGTGCTCGATCGAGGTCCCGAGCCGATAAAAGATCTTGGTGCCCACCTTTTCGATGCTGTCGAGATAAACGTCGGTCAGGGTGAAGTCGTAGGACGCCGGATCGTTCTCGTCTGCGTCGAAGTTCGGAAAGATCTCGTGCACGTCGACCGTATGCCGCCACTCGAACGCCGAGTCGTGCAGGCGCGCGTAGGGGATGCGCGCCGCGGCGTAGAAGTCGGTGTTTTTAAGGTCGTGGTCCCCGAGAGGACCGTTGTTGACGCTGTTCATGGGTTTGATCTTGCCCTGCGTCTTTGCAAAATCGACCTTGACGTTTTCCATTCTCAATCTCCTTTGGAATTATTCCACGTCGTATTTCACCAGAACGGTGCCGAAGAGCGGTAGCGAGAGCGTGTGGGATCCCGCTCCGCTCCCGAAGGTCTCGCCCGAGATCTCGGAGAGGTCGTGTTCGTTGTCGAGCAGCCGCACCGTCACGCGCACCGGCTTGTCGGAAAGTCCGGTCCACCCGATCTTCACTTCTTCCGGCTCGTATCCCTTCCCGTCGAGGGTGATCTCGTTGCGGTATTTGGTCAGGAGCAGCGCGCCGCGCTTGCCGTCCGCGCTCTTCGCGGCGAGAGCGTACAGCCCCTCTCCTTCGGTTCTGACCCCGACCTCGGTGCCGAGATCGGCAAGATCGGCGAAGGCGTAAAAGGCGTAGTAGGGTTTGAGGTTTTCCCAGGTGTACCGCTCGAACAGACCGTTGAAGTAACTGCTGTGCCGCGCGTCGTAGTACATCAGGTGGTCGAGCGACGTTCTCTGGCAGACCGTCATCACGGCGGCGGCAAACGACGCGCCTTTCAGCGTGTGCAGCGCTTGGTAGGAGTGATGCACTTTCTCCTTCGGCTGCCAGCCGAGCAGATAGTTCCACTCGTCGAGGATCAACTCGCACGAGGGATACCCCGCCTCGTTCAGATAGTTCCGCGCGATCTCGACGTCCTCCGCGAACTTTTCGGGAACGCTGCCGTATTTATGGAAGGAGAAGAAGTCCATCGGCGGCTTCTTTTCTTTGAGATACGGGACGAACTCGTCCCACCACTCGGTGCGCTTGACGTGGGTCAGGGCGGGTCCCCCGATCATAAGATCCGGGAAGCACCCTTTCAGGTGCCGGGAGGCGACGTCGTAGAACTCGATGAACTCGGAGATCGTCCCCGTCCAGCATTGATGCCCGACGAGATCGGGCTCGTTCCAGATCTCCCAATACTTGATCCCGCGGTGAAATCCGTCCGCCCACCCCTCGTTCTCGTGCCGGATGACGTGTTCGCAGATCCGCGCCCATTTCCGGTAGTCCTTCGGCGGGATCGCGCCGTATTTCTTGCTTTCCGGCTCGATCGAGTTGCCGAGCCGATAAAAGATCTTCGTCCCGGTTTTTTCGATCGTATCGAGATATTCGTCGGTCAGGGTGAAGTCGTAGGACGCCGGGTCGTTCTCGTCTGCGTCGAAGTCCGGGAACACGCAGATGACGTCGACCGTGTGATGCCAGTTGAACGCCGAGTCGTGCAGCCGCGCAAAGGGGATCCGCGCGGCGGCGTAGGCGTCGTAACTTCCGTAGTCGAACTCCCCGTCCGGGCCGTTGTTGACGCTGTTCATATCTTTGATTTTACCGCGTTCTTCCGCAAACGCGATCTCGATCTTTCCCATCCGGATTCTCCTTGTCGCAAAAAAATAAGGGGATCGCCGCCGCCGCTTTCCGGGCGACAGGACACAATCTCCTTTCCGGTTCATTATAGCATTCCGCGTCCCCGCTTGTCAAGTGTATTCGGGGCATTTCACCGACCGGAAGAAAAGATTTCGGCGCCGCGCGCGCCCCCCTTCGCCGCCCGCTTTTTACTCTTGCCCTGCATTGCTCTTTTCAAGATGCCGCCGCCCGATCGGCGGGCGCTTCTTGCCGTACCTTGACATTCCGGACAAACTCTGCTACAATGAAAACGATGAAAAAAGCAAGGAGGGACGCCGGATGATCGGTTCTGCCTGTCGCGCGCCCGAAACCTATTCTTTCGACTTCAAACGTCGACGCTTTCCCGCCTGGTTCCGTCCCGAGGAATCAACGCGGCAGGCGGCGGTCGTTTCCTATATGCACGCGCACCAACTGTCGCTCTCGCACGTCTACGCGAAGGCGGGGTGCGCGCGCCACTTCTGCACCTACCGCTACACGCAGTACGACGACCCCGCCGAGATCCCCGGTCCCGTCTCGTCCTGCGGATGGATCGACCCCGCGAGCGGCGACCCCGGATGCCGGATCCCGCAGGGATTCGTTTTCCGTCCCGGGCGCGCCGTCCCGATCCTTCCGACGGCGTTCGACCGCGTCCCCGACCGGGCGACCCCGATCAAACACGACTCTCTCCCCAGCCCCCGGTTCGCCGGCGGGACGGGCGCGCGGGAGGATCCCTACCTCATCTCGTCGGCGGAGGATCTGCTCCTGCTCTCCTATCTCTCGAATCACCGCGTCCGCACCGGGATCGACCCCACGCTCGCGGAGGAGATCGGGGACGATTTTACGGCGTGGAGCCGTGACAAATACTTCCGCCTGACCCGCGACGTCGTCTGGAACGATCCGGCGGGCGATCCCGCCGCGGGCGTCCCCTTCCCGATGATCTGCAACCGCAACGCCGAGTGGGGCGAGCGCGTCGCCTTCTTCGGAAATATCGACGGCGACGGGCACTTCATCCGCGGGCTCTGCGTCTCGGAGGAGAGCGAGCGCGGATTCTATCCCGACGGCGATTACAACTACGGCTGCGGCGTCTCGTTTATCGGCACTTTCCGCGGAACGGTCAAAAAACTGGCGATCACCGACTCGACCTTTTCGGGGTCCTCCCGGGTCGCCGCCTTCGCCGGGACCCTCGTCGGCGGCACGATCGAAAACTGCCTTTCGGACAACCGGATCCTCGTCCGGGGAGCGCAGGGCGACCGGAACGGCGGCGGGCTCGTCGGCTATTCGGCAAGCGGAACGATCTCGCGCTCGGTCGTCGGGGGCGAGATCCTCGGCTCGGTCTACTCCAACGTCAGTTTTCTCGGCGGGATCCTCGGCGCCGTCGCGACCGGCGGCAACATGGCGACCCGCGTCACCGACAGTTTCGTTTTCGCCACGGTGCGCGAACGGCTCGACCCGACCGTCCGCCGCGACTATCCGGCGTTTCTCGCCCTCCACGACGAGAAGCGGGTCGAGATCCTCCGGATCACCGAGGGCGTTCTGAACCTCCTGATCGGGAAGCACCGCTACGTCGGACTGCCCGGCTCGGTCTACGTCGTCAATCCCTACGACTTCTTTCAGACCTTCGTTTCGCCGACCGACGCCGAACGCACCTCGGTCGAGTTCTTCTCCTTCGCGCTTCCGCAGTTCTGTCAGCCGGCGGAGGCGTCCCTGCTCTACCCCGTTTTCTCGGAACTGCCGGGACGCCCGGTCTTCTCGAACGAGATCAAACCCGGCGACCCCGGAGCGCCGGGGATCGCGGCGGCGCTCGACTACCTCTTCGGGAAAAGCAAAAACGCCCCCTCTCCGGTCCCGTCCGGGATGGCGGAGGAACTGCGCGTCCGCGCAGGGCTTCTGCGCTTCGTCTCCGAGGCGGCGGAACACGGTCTGATGTCGCTCTCCGCGGAGCAAAAAGAACAGAAAAACGCGCGTTTCCGCTCCGATATGATCGAATGGATCGAAGAGAACTACCGGGGAAAACTCACGACCGAAACCGCGGCGAACCGCTTTTTCCTCAGCAAGAGTTATTTTTGCCGCCGGTTCCGACAGGAGTTCGGGCTTCCCTTCGCGATCTATCTGCAAAACTTCCGGATCCGCAAGAGCAAGCGGCTCGACCCCGCGAAGTTCCCGTCGCTCTCGGCGCTTGCCGCGTCGGTCGGCTTCCCGTCCTATTATCACTTCGAGCGGGTATTCCGGCAATGGATGGGGATGACGCCGCGCGCCTACTTTGACGCCGCGCGCCGCACCGTCCCGTCCCCTTTCAACGAAGAGGACGACGCCATCGAAAAATGAAGAACGGGGGCTTGCCCCCGTTCTTTTTTTCATTCGGTTTTCAGAACGACGCGATCACCTTGCGCACGATCTTTGCGTTCAGCGCCGCCGCGCGCGCGGCGAAGGTCGGAAAATCGACGTCCGCTTCCCCGTCCGCACGGTCGGAGATCGAGCGGATCACGGCGCAGCGAACGCCGTACAGGTAGCAGGCGTGCGCGATCGCCGCCCCCTCCATCTCGCAGGCAAGCCCCCCGAACGTTTTACGGATCCATTCCTTTTTCGCGGCGTCAGAGATGAACTGATCCCCCGACGCGATCGTTCCGCGCAGAACCCGTTTCACGCCGAGTTCCCGGGCGGCTTTTTCGGCGGCGTCGGCGATCGCGGGGTCGGCGGGGATATGAACCAGATCGACGCCCGACACGCGCCCCGGCGGATCGCCGAGCGGGGCGGTGCTGTAATCGTGCTGGACGAGATCTTCGGCGATCACGGCGTCCTCGGGATCAAGCGACGGGTCGAGCGCCCCCGCGACCCCGGTATTGATGACGATCCCGGCGCCGAAGGTGCGGATCATCTCGGCGGCGGTCAGCGCGGCGTTCACCTTGCCGACGCCGCTTTTGGCGATCACGACCTCTTTCCCGTCGAGTTTCCCCGTGTAGTAGTTCACGATTCCGATCCTTTTCTCCGCGCGGTCTTCCAGCGCCGGGATCAGAGTCGTGACCTCCTCCTCCATCGCGCCGATGATGCCGATCCTTTCCGCCATCTCTTCCGTTCCCTCCGTGTGGGCGTCGCCCGTTGTTTTCGCAATCATTTTACCACACTTTCCCCTGTTTGGCAACCCCGGATCGGCAAATACCGGAACGCGGAGCACCTCCTTCCCCCTCCCCCTCTGTTTTCCGGTTCCCTTTTTTGACGGGCGCGAGTATAATGATAACAGAAAGAACCGGGGAGGGCGGAAGATGGACTTCATTCGGATCAGCGACTCGAAGATCAAGGTGACGCTGTCGCAGAAGGATCTGGATCGGTACGTTTCGGAGGGCGAGGGCGACCGCTCGTCGGGCTCGCACGGCACGCTCCGCGCGATCCTGCGCGAGATCCGACGGGAGACCGGGTTCGACGCGACGGGGGAGCGCGTCTTGATGCAGATGTTTCCGGGCGCCGACGGGGGATGCGAACTCTTCGTCACCCGGCTCGGCAAACTCCCCGAGGATCGCCCGCGTGAGCGGGCGGCGCTCCCCGCCGCCCCCGTTCCGCTCCGTTCCGCCGTCTTCGCCTTCGATCGGCTGTCGCCTCTGCTCTCGGTCTGTCGGCAACTCGCCCACGTCGGCTACCCGCATCTATCCGCCGTCTACTACGGCGACGACCGGCTCTGGTATCTCGTTTTGCAGGAACGGATCCCGCGCGACCGCCCCTCTCCGCTTTCGTTCGCCGAGGAGTTCGGGACCCGCCGCCGCGCCGCCGCGACTCTCGCCTACATCAAGGAACACGGGACCTGCGTCTCGGGTTCCGACGCCGTCGCCGCCCTCGCGGCTCTGGCGTGACCCCGCCGCCCCGCACCCAAAAATAAAACGAACCCGCATAGGTCGGGTTCGTTTTTTGTTTGGTGAAATGCAAGAATTGAAGTAAAAACTGCAGATCGTGAAAGAGAGCGGTCAAACAGGCATCGGGTGTGTGATTGCCTTGATACAAGACGGGTATTTACAATTTGGCTCGTCGTTTTATAAACGCAAAAAAACACTTGACTTTTGCAGCAACATCCTGTATACTAATTACGAAAAAAGGTGTAAAACCACGTTTTGCAGAAGCAGGAGGACAATATATGGAGATCAAACGGGACGTCTATTTGAATCGTTTAATCCGGCGAGAAAAGAATGGATTGATTAAGGTCATTACGGGCGTTCGCCGATGCGGCAAGTCATATATGCTTTTCAACCTGTTCCATAAACATTTGCTGGACAAGGGCGTTCGAGAAGACCATATCATCGAGATTGCCTTGGACGACCGTAGCAACAAAGAACTGCGAAATCCGGACAAAATGTTGAACCATATTAAAGAACGGATCGTCGACAAGGATACCTATTATATCATTTTGGATGAAGTTCAACTTATTGACGAGTTCGAAGACGTGCTGAACAGTTTGATGCATATTCGTAACGCTGACGTATACGTGACGGGTAGCAATTCCAAGTTTCTCTCTTCCGACCTGGTCACGGAGTTTCGCGGCCGCGGGGATGAGATCCGCATCTATCCGCTTTCCTTCCGGGAGTACTGCTCCGTCTATCAAGGAAGTGCCGATGAAGCCTGGGACGATTACTTCACCTACGGAGGCCTTCCGTTGATCCTTTCCCGCGAGACGGCAGAGGAGAAGGCAGAATACCTTACGTCGCTGTTTCAAAAAGTGTATCTCAGCGATATCGTTGACCGTCACAATGTGCGCAATCGCGAGGAGTTGGATGAATTGGTGGATATTCTGTCTTCCGCCGTCGGTTCACTTACTAATCCGCTGAAGTTAGCAAACACGTTCAAAACCGTCAAGAAAAAGACCATCAGCGACAAGACACTGAAAAATTATCTGGATTATCTCACAGACGCTTTTCTCGTAAGCAAAGCAGTCCGGTACGATATCAAGGGGCGAAAATATATCGGCTCTCCTGCAAAGTTCTACTTTGAGGACGTGGGACTACGCAACGCAAGGCTGAACTTCCGACAGATGGAAGAAAACCACATTATGGAGAACATTATTTATAACGAACTGCGAATCCGGGGTTATCACGTCGACGTGGGACTTGTGGAACTGTACGGCAAGAACAGTGAGAACAAAACCACGAAAAAACAACTCGAAGTGGACTTCGTCGTCACCCGAGGCAGCGAAAAGTATTATATTCAATCTGCCTTTGCGATGAACACCCCGGAAAAGCAGGAGCAGGAGGAGCGCCCACTCAACGCAATCGGAGACTCCTTCAAAAAGATTATCGTCGTAAAAGACAATATCAAGGTACGCAGAAACGATAGGGGCATTGTAACCATTGGCATCCGAAACTTCCTTTTAGATGAGAACAGTTTGAACCTGTAATTAATTTGCTTGAATTGGAGGCATCATAAAATGAGAAAAGAGCATGTTGCACGTCCGGAATGGCTTAGTGTTAAAGAGATGTTCGGTGAGAGAAACGGTTTTCAATTCGTCGTTCCGGTATATCAGCGCGATTATGTCTGGAATGCTGACACCCAAGTTTGGTGGAGCATAGGGGATTCGACGCGCGTCCCGCGGGCGGGCGCTACTCCCCAAATCTCGCCCGACGGAGAGAAAAGGACGGCTGTATAGGATGGCGAGATTTGTTTATTTGCGGTGCTCCGCACCGCAAATAAGAGGGGTTCGAATATCCCCGGAGCGACGCCAAAAGAGAGCGTGCACGAGTTCGTGCACGCTCTCTTTTGGTGGAGCATAGGGGATTCGACGCGCGTCTCGTCGCGGGACGCGCTACCCCCCATTTCACGCCTGACTTTACAGAAAGGACGACTGAATAGGATGGCGTGAAATGAGAGTTTTCGCCGCTCCGCGGCGGAAAACTCGACGAGTTCGAGGTCGACGGAGCGGACCATAAGGAAATGGCACTAACACATTTTGGTGTTCGTGCCATTTCCTTATGGTTGAGCATACGAGACTCGAACTCGTGACCCCAACACTGCCAGTGTTGTGCGCTCCCAACTGCGCTAATGCCCCAAGCGTGGTATAGTATAGCATATCGGGGACGGTTTTGCAAGAGTTTTTTGAAAAAAAGAAACGGCGGCGCGAAAAGAGCGCGGAAACGGTCG
>JAGCXA010000014.1 GCA_017961575.1 Clostridia bacterium
CACGATCGTCAACAACGTCGAGACGCTGGCATGCGTTCCGTTCATTCTCCGCGAGGGTTACGAGAAGTTCGCCGCGCACGGCACCGAGAGAAGCAAGGGCACCAAGGTCTTTGCGCTCGGCGGTAAGGTCAACAACGTCGGGCTCGTCGAGATCCCGATGGGCACCACGCTCCGCGAGCTGATCTTCGACATCGGCGGCGGCGTTCCGAACGGCAAGAAGTTCAAGGCGATCCAGACCGGCGGTCCTTCGGGCGGATGCCTGACCGAAAACGACCTCGACGCCGAGATCGACTTCGACAACCTCGTCGCCCGCGGCTCGATGATGGGCTCCGGCGGCGCGATCGTGATGGACGAAGACAACTGTATGGTCGACGTCGCGAAGTTCTATATGGAATTCATCTGCGACGAGTCCTGCGGTAAGTGCTCTCCCTGCCGGATCGGCACCAAGCGGATGCTCGAAACGCTGACCAAGATCACCGAAGGGAAGGCGACGATGGAGGACCTCGACAAACTCGAGGAACTCGCCGCCCACATCAAGGCGAACTCGCTCTGCGCTCTCGGACAGACCGCGCCGAACCCGATCCTCTCGACGCTCAAAGCGTTCAAGAACGAATACGTCGCCCACATCGTGGACAAGAAATGCCCCGCACACGTCTGCAAGGCGCTGATGCAATACGTGATCGACAAAGATAAGTGCGTCGGTTGCGGTCTCTGCGCGCGTCAATGCCCCGTGTCCGCCATCTCGAAGACCGATTACGTCGCGCCGGGTCACAAACTCGCGTCCTACGCAATCGATCCCGCGAAGTGCGTCAAGTGCGGTCTCTGCATGGCGTCCTGCAAGGTCAAGGCGATTTCCAAGAAATAAGGGAGGATGCGATCAATGGCTATGGTAAATATCAAAATCGAGGGTGTGCCGTATCAGGTTGAGGCGGGCATCACCATTCTCGAAGCGGCAAAGCGCTGCGGATACGAGATCCCGACGCTCTGCGCGTTCAACAACGGCGAATGTTCCCGCGCTTCCTGCCGCGTCTGCCTCGTCGAGGCGACCGGAGCGAGAGGACTGGTCGCGTCCTGCGTGTATCCCGTCGCGGAAGGGATGGAGATCCGGATTTCCAGCCCGAAGGCGGTCGCCGCGAGACGCGCGTCGGTCGAACTCATCCTGTCCAACCACAACCGCAACTGCCAGGAGTGCGACAAGAACGAGAAGTGCGAACTTCTCCACGTCGCCCGCGTGACCGGGGCGCGCGAGGGGATCTACGAGGGTGAACAGACCCCCGTGACCGTCGACCGTCTCACCCCGACCATCACCCGCGACACCAGCAAATGTATCCTCTGCGGACGCTGCGTCGAGCGCTGCAAATCCGCGCAAGGCATCGGCATCCTCGGCTTCGAGAACCGCGGGTTCAAGACCATCGTGGCTCCCGCCGAGAACCGCAGCTTCATCAACTCGCCCTGCATCATGTGCGGTCAGTGCATCAACGTCTGCCCGACCGGCGCTCTGATGGAGGCGTCCGAGATCGACCGGGTCGACGCCGCGATGGCAGCCGGGAAGTACGTGATCGTGCAGACCGCGCCCGCCGTCCGCGCCGCTCTCGGCGAGGAATTCGGCATGAAGATCGGCACCCCCGTCACCGGGAAGATGGTCGCCGCTCTCCGCCGTCTCGGTTTCCAAAAGGTCTTCGATACCAACTTCGCGGCTGACCTGACCATCATGGAGGAAGCGACCGAGCTCCTGACCCGCGTCAAGACCGGCGGCGTGCTCCCGATGATCACCTCCTGCTCGCCCGGATGGATCAACTTCGCGGAATACTTCTATCCCGATCAGCTCAGCCACCTCTCGACCTGCAAATCTCCCCACGAGATGTTCGGCGCGATCCTGAAATCCTTCTACGCCGAGAAGATCGGCGTCGATCCCAAAGACGTGTTCGTCGTCTCGATCATGCCTTGCTCCTGCAAGAAGTTCGAGAAGGAAAGACCCGAGATGGAGTGTAACGGTCTGCGCGACGTCGACGCGGTTCTCACCACCAGAGAACTCGGTCGGATGATCAAGCGCGCGGGCATCCGCTTCGACCGTCTGCCCGACGAGGACTTCGATCAGGACGTCGTGCACGACTACACCGGCGCGGGCGTCATCTTCGGCGTCACCGGCGGCGTTATGGAGGCGGCGCTCCGCACCGCTTACTTCGTTCTGACCGGCAAAGAGCGCGAGGGCGTGGTCTTCAAAGAAGTCCGCGGCTTCGAGCAGATCCGCGAGGCGGAGTTCGATCTCGCCGGCGCGAAGATCAAGGTCGCCGTCACCAGCGGTATGAAGGGCGCGAAGATCCTGCTCGACCAGATCCGCGAGGGCAAATCGCCCTACACCTTCATCGAGATCATGGGATGCCCCGGCGGTTGTATCAACGGCGGCGGTCAGCCCTACGTCCGCGAGGCGTTCCTCCCGAACGAGGATCCCGATATTATGGAGACCTACAAGCAGAAGAGAGCCAACGCCCTCTATACCGAGGACGAGCGGCAGGTCCTGCGCCAGTCCCATAAGAATCCGCAGATCAAGGCGCTCTACGACGAGTTCCTCGGCGAACCGAACTCCCACAAGGCGCACGAACTGCTTCACACGCACTACAATCCCAACCGTCAGCGTTTCGACGACTGACAAAAGAAAGATCCCCGATCTCCCTGCGAGATCGGGGATCTTCGATCATTCGGCTATATCGGACACGGAGGGATGAACAATGAATGAACTCGGAAAATTGAGAATGGAGTACGAACAGGACGGAAACGTCGTTCAGGTCTATAACGCTCCGAAAGTTTGCTCTCTCGTTATCAACGGCACGGTCGTCGACGAATACAGGGGGCTCGTCGCGGGACAGTTCGTTTTGGAGGGACAGATCGAACGCGAGGGAGAGGAACCGATCCCGGTCGAAGCGAAAATGGGCTATATCTATATGCGTCTGTACTACGGCAACGTCTGCGTCGGCAAAAAGTTTATGGGATTCGGCTGATCCGGTTCGTATCCGACCGTCGGAAAACGGCGCTTCGTAAGAAGCGCCGTTTTCTACGTTTTTAGAACGGGATCGGGGATCGAAAGGCAGGGCTTACCGTCGTTTATCCCGACCCGGACCGACTCCGGCGCCGCCGGGAGCGAAAGGATCAGGTCCGCCAAGGGGTCTTCGATCCACTTGGTCAGATACCGTCGCATCGGACGCGCGCCCGCGTCGGCGTCGGCGCCTTTTTCGGCGATGAGAGCGGGAAGCGCCCCGTCCCACGTGAGGAGGACCCCCGCGCTCTTCGCGCGCTCCGCCGCCTCGCTGAGCAGATTTCCGGCGATCACGGAAAGATCATCCTTTCCGAGCCGTCGGAAGACGACCGTTTCGTCGATCCGGTTCAGAAACTCCGGGGTGAAGAACCGACGGATCTCGCGGAGAGCGGAGGCGGCGATCTCCTTGTCGCTTCGCCCGTTCCCGCCGCCCGAAAAACCGATCTGCCGTTCGTCCTCCTCGTAGGCGGCGCCGAGATTCGACGTCAGGATCAGGACGCAGTTGCGGCAGTCGATCTTCCGTCCCCGCCCGTCGGTCAGCGTTCCGTCGTCCATCATTTGCAGAAGGATGCCGAGAACTTCCCGGTTCGCCTTTTCCGCTTCGTCGAACAGGACGACCGAATAGGGATGCCGACGCAGTTTTTCGGACAGTTGTCCCCCTTCCTCGTGTCCGACGTAGCCGGGCGGCGACCCGATCAGGCGCGAGATACTGTGACTCTCGCGGTATTCGGTCATATCGAAGCGGAGAAGCGACGCGGGACTGCCGAACACCGTTTCGGCGAGCGCGCGGGCAAGTTCGGTTTTTCCGACCCCGGTCGGACCGAGGAACAGAAACGATCCGACGGGGCGGCGCGCGTCGGAGAGTCCGAGCCGCCCGCGGCAGACGGCGTGCGCGACGGCGGAAACGGCTTCGTTTTGCCCGACGATCCGCCGTGAAAGTCCCGCGACTACGGCGGCGTAGTCCAATCGGTTTTCTTCCCGCATCCGGGCGATCGGGATCCCCGTCCCGTCCGAGAGAACGGCGGCAAGATCGTCTTCCGAGATCTCGGGCGGGCGCGTCCGACGTTCCTCGCGTTCCCGGATCAGTCGATCGCGCCGCGAGAGCAGGTCGCGTTCAACGTCGCGGAGCCGCGCCGCCTCCTCGAAGTCGCGTTCCAGAACGGCGCGCTCCATCTTCTCCCGTACTCCGTCGGCTTCCCGCAACAAATCCTTTACGGCGGCGGAGGAGGGAAGACCCGCGAGCCGCGTCCGCGCCGCCGCCTCGTCGAGCAGGTCGATCGCCTTGTCGGGGAGATAGCGTTCCGGCAGGTAACGAATCGAGAGAGCGATCGCCGCGCCGAGGGTTCCGTCCGGGATCTTCACGCCGTGATGTTCTTCCAGCTTTCCGCGGACGCCGCGCAGGATGGCGAGGGTTTCGTCGCGGTCGGGTTCGCGGACGGAGACCGCCTGAAACCGGCGTTCCAGGGCGCTGTCGCGCTCGACGTGCTTTGCGTATTCGTCGGGGGTCGTCGCCCCGATCAGGCGGATCGCTCCGCGCGCGAGGGCGGGTTTCAGGATATTGGCGGCGTCGACCGCTCCCTCCGCCGCCCCCGCGCCGATCAGCGTATGCACCTCGTCGACGAACAGGACGATTTCGGGATGCTTCGTCGCCTCGTCGATGACGCCTCGCATCCGTTCTTCAAACTCCCCGCGGTACTTTGCCCCGGCGATCATCGACGGAAGATCCAGCGTCACGATCCGTCGGTCGACGAGGGGTTCCGGAACGTCGCCGTCGGCGATCCTCTGCGCCAGCCCCTCGACGACGGCGGTCTTTCCGACACCCGGTTCTCCGACGAGGCAGGGATTGTTCTTCGTCTTCCGGCAGAGAATGGCGATCACCCGCGCCGTCTCGGCTTCGCGTCCGATCACGGGATCAATCCTGCCTTCCCGCGCCGCCGCCGTCAGATCGTACCCGAAGCGAAGAAGATTCGGCAGATCCGCCTGATCGGATTCGGCGGGGCGTTTTTCGGGCTTCGCCGTCGGGACGCCCGACAACTGCCCGACGTCCCGCAGGATTTGTCCGGGATCGGCGGAGCAGGAGACGAGGATCCGGTATCCCGTACAATCCCGCTCGCGGCAGATCGCCGAGAGCAGGTGTTCGGTTCCGACGAACCCGCCGGAGATTCCGTCCGCGATCCTCCCCGCCTCCGCGATCACGTTTTTCGTCCGCGGCGTCATCTCGGCGGGCGTGAGCGCCGTTTTGCTTCCCACGCCGCTGATCTCGGAGACCGCCCCCCGAAGCCGGATCGGCGTGATCCCCTTTCCGTCGAGAATACGAGCGGCGGCGGAATCCTCCTCCTCCGCAAGACCGATCAGCAAATGTTCGGTCCCGACGTAGGTATGTCCGAGGTCTTCCGCCGCCGAAAGGGCGCGGGTCAGCGCGTTCTGCGCTTTTTTGGTCAGTCGGTTCTGCATAACGCCGTCTTTCTACGGCAAAAACGGGGTCAGTCCGAGAGGGCGATCAGCATCTTTTTCAGCCGTCTCGCGCGAACGGCGTCGCGATCGGGGCGACCCTCGCATTCGGCGTCCGAGACGGCGACCGAGAGGACCCGCCCGACGTCGGGCGAAATCGCCTCGGCTTCGACGAGGTTGCGGATCAGGATCCGCGCGTCCTCCGCGCCGACCGTCGGTCCGACCGACAGAACGGCGTGCATCAGGGTCATTTTCCCGTCGGGAAAGCGTTTCCGTTCGATGCGGATATACCCGCCCCCGCCGCGTCGGCTGACCGTGACGTAGCCGCGTTCGGGCGAGAAGCGCGAGGCGATCACGTAGTTGATCTGACTCGGCGAACAGCCGAGCCGCTCCGCCATCTCGTTCCGACGGATTTCAAGGATCCCGTCGCGCTCGGCGAGCATCGCGTCGAAGAGTTCCGCGATCTGATCCGATATGAGCATCTTCCCACCCTCTCTCTTTTTCTTCATTATACAGGAAAAGAGGGGAAATGTCAAACCGATCCCGTTTTTTGCCGATTTTCTGTGATGGAGACAGTATTGCCGTTTTGGATTCGGAATAAGCGGTCAACCGTTCATTTTTTCCGAGACGCGCGTCCGCGCGGTATAATCCGAGAGGATCCGTCGCCAGGTGTCCGCGTCGAGGTTTCCCGTCTCGGGAAGCCCGTAGCGCCGTTGGAGAAGCCCGACGGCGTAGGAGGTCGAGGTTCCGTAGCGTCCCGAAACGTCGGGGGCGGGGATACTTCGGTAGTTTTCCGCGAGTTCGCCGACAACCGCCTGCAAAAGATATACCGACGTGCCGCGCGACCCGACCGAGAGCGGGAGCGTCATCGGGAAGGGAAGCCCGGCTTCGCTCTCCCGCCTCGCGACGGCTTGGTCGTATTCCCGCTTGATCGCCTCCCAGGTCGCGGCGTCGGCGATCCCGGTCTCGGGGAGTCCCGCGTGCGCCTGAAAGATCAGAACGTCGTCGCGCGTCGTCTCCGAGAAAACGCCGTCCACGGGATGACTCGGCAGCGCGGGGATCACGCGCGAGAGTTCGAGCAGGCATTTTTGAAGCGCCTTGACCGCGTTTTTCTGATCGCTTACGTCGTACATTCCGCCTCCTTATCGGTCGAGCGAGAGATCGTAGCCGGGGTATTGCCCTTCCGCCGCGATCCTGCCGTAATAGAGATCGTCGTAAATATCGGTGATCGCCTTCCAGGTAAGCCCGGTCACCACGCCCCGGTCGCCCGCGATCCCGAACAGATTCTGAAACTGCGTGACGGCGTTCTCGGTCTGACTGCCGAAATACCCCGTGACCGGGACTTCGGGCAGGTCCGAAAAACTCCCCGCGATATAGTTCAGATAGTTTTGCAGCAGCCGGACGGCGTCGCCCTCCGCCCCGATCTGCAAAATGATCCCGGGGAAGGGGACCGTCACCCCCTCGGTGTAGATCTTCGGGATGTTCTCGATGATCCCCGAGTAGACGTTATACATATAGTACCACGTCACGGCGTCGATCACGCCGGTCACGGGAAGTCCGTAGGTCTCCTGAAACGCTTTGACGGCGTTCTCGGTCAGGATGCCGAAGTTTCCGTCGACGTCGATCCTCGGGATCGAGTCGATGAACTCCCCGATATAGCTCAGGTAGTACTGCACGACGAAGACGATCTCTCCCGTGTCCCCGCGACCGAGCGATTCGGGCAGGGTCGTCGTGATCTCCTCGACGGTCAGCCCCTCCGAGTTCAGGTCGGAGAGCCGTTTGACGCCGGTATAGACGTTCTGGATCCGGTACCACGTCGCCGGACCGACGATCCCGTCGGGGGTAAGATCGAACGCCGATTGGAACGCCTTGACCGCGATCTCGGTCGACGGACCGAATAAGCCGTTCACGGGAAAGATCTTCGGGATCAGGGGATAGTTCGCCGAGATGCGGTTCAGCCGGGTTTGCAGGATCTCGACGTCGGGTCCCGCCGACCCCTCCCGGAGCGGTACGGGCGGCGCGCTCCCCCCTCCGCCGACCGGAACGTTCGTCACGAGTTCAACGTCGTCTCCGAAGTAGGCGCGGAGGATCGCCATCGCGTCAAGCCCGTCTTTGGCGAGCGTGACCGTGCCCCATTGCGAGAGCCCGTCGCAGGCGACCTCGATCCCGTCGCAGTAGACGGCGAAGAGCGGTTCGACGTTCCCCCGCCTGCGGATATAACTGTTGAAGATCTCGTCGACGATCCGGGAGACGTTTCCGAAGATTTCTCGCCCGAACACGAAGGATTGGTCGGCGGCGGTCGAAGACGTAATGTCGAAGTCGTAGCCCTGATTGCGGTAGTACTCGGTATAGATACGGTTGAGCGCGAAGGAGATCTGCGCCAGGATATTCGCCCGGATCGCCTCCTCCGGCCAGGTAGGGTAGATCTCGCTCGACGCGACGTTTTTGATATAATCGGGGAAGGAGACGGTGACGTTCTGCGCTTCCGTCTCGGGACGACCGAGATGCACCGTCACGCTTTCGGGGATGGTCGGCAGATTCGGCATCGTTTTCCTCCGTCAGGTTTCGTTCTCGGCGTCGGGATTCCCTTCGCCCGGAAGGTCGGGACGCACTTCGTCCCCGTCGTAGAGCGGAAGGGGGATCAGCCCGATCGGCTGAACCGTCAGCGTATCGCCGAAAACCGGGATACGAAGCGCCCGGTAGGGGTAGTAACCCGGAAGATACGCCTCGATATTGTAAACGGCGTAGGGGCGGGTCTCGCCCGGCGCGTCGCCCGCGGAGGCGAGCGGCGTCGGCACCTCCGCCGTCTGCGTTTCGCCGTTTTCGTCGGTTTTGAGTTCGATCGAAAGGTTTTCGCCGTTTTCCTCGGCGGATTCGATCAGAACCGAAACGTCGGGAAGCGGGATCGCTCCGTTCGCCGTGAAGGCGCGCGCCTTGATATACCCGATCCAGTTGTTTACCGAGGGATACTTGAAATCGTCCTTGTAAAGATCCATTCCAAACCGCCTTTCAGGACTGTCGTCCACGACATTGTATGCGGGACGGGCGGCTTTCGTTCCTTCGGTAATTTTTTCACGAACGGGGCGCGTCGGCACTTGACAAGGGAGGGGGAAAAAGGTATAATAGAGACGAAAAATTATATATGACGCGGAGGGTGCGAATATGGGGGAATCGTTTGTCGGCGAACTCGGTGTGATCGGGATGCGCGGTTGTGAGGATTTTGTCAGCGAGGTGGACTCCTATCTGAAAGATTGGAGACGCCACGACAGCGACGCGACCTTCCTGATCGAATCGTCCTGCCCTCGCTTCGGCAGCGGAGAAGGCAAGGGGATGATCAAGGAGTCGGTCAGAGGCAAGGATCTGTTCATCATCTGCGATATGTTCAACCACGGCGTGACCTATCAGATGTACGGTCAGACCGTGCCGATGAGCCCCGACGACCACTATCAGGATCTGAAACGGATCATCGGATCGGTCGAGGGCAAGGCGCACCGGATCTCGGTCATTATGCCGATGCTCTACGAGGGACGCCAGCACAAACGCTCGGGGCGTGAGTCGCTCGACTGCGCGCTCGCCTTGCAGGAACTCGTCAATATGGGCGTTTCCAACCTCATCACCTTCGACGCGCACGACGCGCGCGTACAGAACGCCATTCCGCTCCACGGATTCGACAACATCCGGACGAGCTATCAGATGATCAAGGCGATGCTCCGCACCTATCCCGACATCGTCGTCGATCCCGAATCCATGATCGTCATTTCCCCCGACGAAGGCGCGATGGCGCGCTGCATCTACTACTCCACGATGCTCGGCATCGACCTCGGGATGTTCTACAAGAGACGGAACTACTCGATCATCGTCAACGGCAAGAACCCCATCGAGGCGCACGAATACCTCGGACGCGACGTCAAGGACAAGGACGTCATCATCGTCGACGATATGATCTCCTCCGGCGAATCGGTGCTCGACGTGGCGCAGCAACTGAAAGAGAAGGGCGCGCACCGCATCTTCATCTTCGCGACCTTCGGGCTCTTCACCGCCGGGCTCGAAACGATCGACAAGGCGTACGCGGACGGGCTGTTCACCAAGATATTCACCACCAACCTGATCTACCGGATCCCCGAACTGCAAACCCGCGACTGGTACGTCGAGGTCAACCTCTGCAAGTACGTCGCGTATATCATCGACACCCTGAACCACGACCAGACGATCAGCGGACTGCTCGATCAGTCGAAGCGGATCAAGAAACTGCTCGCCGAACACAAAGCGAAGCAGGCGAAACAGAAGAAATAAACGAAAAAAAGAAATCCCGGCGGGACGTCCCGCCGGGATTTTTCGTTTTGCTTCGGATCATTCGAGAAGTTCGAACTTGTACCCGACGCCCCACACGGTTTTGAGGGTCCATTTGTCGGATACGCCGTCGAGTTTTTCGCGCAGACGCTTGATGTGCACGTCCACCGTGCGCGAGTCGCCGAGATAGTCGAAGCCCCACACCTTGTCGAGCAGCTGATCGCGGGTGAAGACGCGGTTGCAGTTCGAGGCGAGGAAGTAGAGAAGTTGCAGTTCCTTCGGCGGGATGTCGATGGTCTCGCCCCTCAGTTTCAGTTCGTATTTCGCCTGACTGATCTCGATATTGTCGAACCGGACGACCTCGTCGTCCGCCGTCTTGGAATGCGCGCTCGACCGGCGAAGCACCGCCTTGATCCGCGCGGACAGTTCCTTCATATCGAAGGGCTTGACGATGAAGTCGTCGGCGCCGAGTTCCAGCCCCAGCACCTTGTCGAAGACCTCGCCCTTCGCCGTGATCATGATGATCGGCTTCTGCGAGATCTCGCGGATCTCGCGGCAAACCTGCCACCCGTCCTTCTTCGGCATCATGATATCGAGCAGAACGAGGTCGGGCTCGAAGATCTTGAAGAATTGGATCCCGTCGATCCCGTCGCCGGCGGTTCTCACCTGATACCCTTCGTTCTCGAAGTAGATTTTCAGCATATCGCAGATGTTGGCGTCGTCGTCGATCACAAGCAGTTTCGTTCCCATGGCAAATCCTCCGTTTCCCGTTTTACGGTTTTTGAAATGTGAACTTCGTTAAAAAAACCGCGAAGTTCATAATTCCAATTCCATTATATATAAAACCGTCCCGCTTGTCAAGTGCGGGACGAAAAGTTTTTTCCGCCGTGAAAACTCCCGACGGGGAAGACCTTTTTCTCGGAATCCCTTTACAAGACGGGAAAAGGATGGTATAATGGTACGGAAAAAAGCGTGTCCGGCACCGCCGGACGGAAAGAGACGGACTATGAAACTCGGCATCGTCGGACTCCCGAACGTGGGGAAGAGCACGCTCTTCAACGCGCTGACCAACGCGGGCGCGGAGTCGGCAAACTATCCCTTCTGCACGATCGACCCCAACGTCGGCGTCGTCGCCGTGCCGGATAAGCGGCTCGACGTTCTCTCCGAAATGTATCATCCCGAAAAATACACTCCCGCCGTCATCGAGTTCGTCGACATCGCGGGGCTTGTCCGCGGCGCGTCGAAGGGCGAGGGTCTTGGCAACAAGTTCTTGTCCAACATCCGCGAATGCGACGCGATCGTTCACGTCGTGCGCTGTTTCGACGACGACGACGTCGTGCACGTCGAGGGAAGCGTCGATCCCGTCCGCGACGTCGAGACCATCAACCTCGAACTGATCTTCTCGGATCTGGAAATCGTCGACCGTCGGCTCGAACGGCTTTCCAAACTCGTGAAAAACGATAAATCGCTCGCCCCGGAGTACGCCGCGCTCGAAAAGGTGAAGGCGGGGCTTGACGGCGGGCTCTGCGCCCGCGCGCTCGATCTGTCCGACGACGAAAGGGAACTGCTCGCCGAAACGCCGCTCCTGACCCTGAAACCCATCATCTACGTCGCCAACGTCGCCGAGAGCGAGGTTTCGGGCGGCTACGAGAGCAACCCCTACTACGTCGCGCTCAAAAAGCACGCCGAATCCGAGCGCGCAGGGATCGTCGCCGTTTGCGCGCAGATCGAGGCGGAACTCTCCGAGATGGAGGGAGAGGAAAAGCAACTGTTCCTCGCGGATCTCGGGATCGGCGAGAGCGGTCTTGACAAACTCGTGAAGGAGAGTTATTCGCTGCTCGGGCTCATCAGTTATCTGACCGCCGGACCGAAAGAAGTCCGGGCGTGGACGATCACGCGAGGGACGCGCGCGCCGCAGGCGGCGGGGAAGATCCACTCGGACTTCGAGCGCGGCTTCATCCGCGCCGAGATCGTGTCCTACGACGATCTCGTCCGAGAGGGCAGTATGAACGCCGTCAAGGAAAAGGGACTGCTCCGCAGCGAGGGCAAGGAATACGTGATGCAGGACGGGGACGTCGTTCTGTTTAGATTTAACGTCTGAACATAAGCAAAAACAAACGCGCGCCGGCGATCGCCGGCGCGCGTTTGCGTTTCAGTCGGAGAATTCAATTTCGAGTAACCGATGCGAGTGTTCCCCGTAAACGATCGTCGCGTTAAACGTGCCCTTCGTGACACCGCCTGTGCTTTGCAGGATGATCCCGGAGCCGTCCAGGAGTTCCGTATAGTTCGTGATTCCGCCTCCGTGATAACGCTTGACCGGTCCGGAATAGGTGACGTAGGCATCCTCCCGGATGTCTTTGACCAAAGGGGGATAATTCTGAACCGAAATGACGACTCCGAGGACGATCGCACCGACGATTAGGAGCAAAATGATTGCGGAGGACCGTTCCCAGCCGTCTTTTATGATCCCCCGGATGGCATAGATCAAAAAACCGATTAAGATGACGAGCAGGAAGAACATCAACTCCGCACCAGAGATCGTATACGTCAAAAGTTTTCCGTCATACGATTTTCCCATCCATCCGGAACCGAGAAAGACGAAAACAAGCGACAGAATACAGATCGGCAGGCAAACGGGGAACAGGCGGCTACGCTTGCGTTTTTTCTTCTTTTCTTCGTTGAATAAAGTGATGAAATCTCTTATGAGAGAAACCGCGATCATAAGAAAAAACGTCAAAAAGAAAATGAAAAGAGAAACGGCAAATCCGACGGTTTTCGGTACGATCAATGCGTCTGTTACGTTCATATTCGCTCCTGTTATCCGCACCCGGTTCAGTTCTTTTTCCCCTTGATCTTTTCGGCGTATTCCTTCGCCGCCTGTTCGGTGCGGTTTTCGCCGTAGGCGTAGTATTTTCGTCCGACCAGATCGTCGGGAAGATACTGCTGTTCGACCCAATGACCGGGGAAGTCGTGCGGATAGAGATAGCCCTTGAAGAGCGGGGCGGCGAGATGTTCGGGACAGGTCACGCCCGCGCCCCTTTGAAGATCCTTCGCCGCGGCTTCGTAGGCGGCGTTGGCGCTGTTCGACTTCGGCGCGGTGGCGAGCAGGATGGTCGCGTGGGAGAGCGGGATCGCCGCTTCGGGCAGACCCAGGTCGCGCGCGCTCTCCACGCACGCGCGGGTCACGACCGCCGCCAAGGGATAGGCAAGCCCGATATCCTCGCTCGCGATCACCTGCAAACGGCGGCAGGCGGAGATCAGGTCGCCGCCTTCAAGCAGTTTCGCGAGGTAGAAGATCGCCGCGTCGGGGTCGGAACCGCGAATGGATTTTTGCAGGCAGGAGAGCAGGTCGTAATGCACGTCGCCCGCCTTGTCGAAACGGTAGGAGAGCGAAGGCGCCAGTCGGCGGATCACGTCGTCGGTAATCTCGTCCCCGGCAAGATAGAAGGCGTTTTCGATGAGCGAGATCGCCATCCTGACGTCCCCGCCCCCCGCGAGGGCGATATTCTTCAAGACCTCGTCGCTCGCCGTCGTTTTCCCCGAAAAGGTCTCGTTCAGGCAGTTCAGCGCCCGTCGGAGCGCCGGAACGGCGTCGTCCGCCGAGACTTCGGTAAAGGTGAAGACCGAACACCGCGACAGGATCGCGTTGTAGACGTAGAGGTAGGGGTTCTCGGTCGTCGAGGCGATCATCGTGATCCGCCCGTCTTCGAGGAATTCAAGCAGCGACTGCTGCTGTTTTTTGTTGAAATACTGGATCTCGTCGAGATAGAGCAGAACGCCGTCGGAGGAGAGCAGATCGTCGGTCGAGTTCGTCACGTCGCGGATGTCCGAGAGACTTGCCGTCGTGGCGTTCAGTTTGACCAGCCGCATCCCGCTGGCTTTCGCGATGATGTTGGCGCAGGTCGTCTTTCCCGTACCCGGAGGGCCGGAAAAGATCATATTCGGGATCCGTCCCCCTTCGAGCAGGCGGCGGAGGACGCCGTTTTTCCCGACGAGATGCTTTTGTCCCACGACCTCGTCGAGTGTGGTGGGGCGGATCCTGTCGGCGAGCGGTTGCTGTGTTGCCATAACGCTTCCTTTCTGACTTTCAGGAGACGGTATTCTGATTGATGGTCATCATGCGCTCCACCTCTTTTTTCAGGGGCGCGTGTTCGGGCTTCGAGAGGTCGGGGTCGTCCCTCGTGATCGAATCCGCCGCCCGGAACGCGGCTTCCATCAGAGCCGTGTCGCGGCAGAGCGCGGCGAGTTTCAGGGAGAGCCCGCCCGATTGGCGCATCTCGCCGGAGCCCGAGGCGAAGAAGTCGCCGGGACCGCGAAGCGAGAGATCGCGTTCGGCGATCTCGTAGCCGTCGTAGGTGGTGTGCATCACGTCGAGCCGCGCCTCCGCGACCTCCCCCGGTCGGTCGGAGACGAGGATGCAGTAGGATTTCTTCTGTCCGCGTCCGACCCGTCCGCGCAGCTGATGGAGCTGCGAGAGCCCGAAACGCTCGGCGTTCTCGACGATCATCAGCGTGGCGGTCGGGACGTTGACCCCGACCTCGATCACCGTCGTCGAGACGAGGATCTTGATCTCGCCGGAAACGAAATGCTCCATCACCGCGTCTTTGTCGGCTTGTTTCATCCTGCCGTGCAGGAGCGCGACCGAAAGGTCGGGGAAGACCTTTTCCGAGAGTTCCTTCGCGTATCCCGTCGCGTCTTTAAGCGGCGGGGAAGAGGCGTGGACGGCGCGGGTAAAGTCGAGTTCTTCGAGCGGGATCCCGTCCTCTTCGTCGTCGGTCTTCTTCTCCTCGATCGAGGGGCAGACGATATAGACCTGTCCGCCGTCGGAAACCTGCCGGCGGATAAAGTCGTAGAGCCGCGCGCGGTAGGTTTCGTCGACCACGAACGTGTCGACGCGCTGACGCCCCTTCGGCATTTCGTCGATCTTGGAAAGCGAGAGATCGCCGTAGAGAACGTGCGCCAGCGTGCGCGGGATCGGGGTCGCGCTCATCACCAGCGTGTGGCTTGCGGCGCTCTTTTCTTTCAAGGCGGTGCGCTGCATCACGCCGAAGCGGTGCTGTTCGTCGGTGACGGTCAGGGCGAGATCGGCGAAAACCACGTCGTCCGAGAGCAGGGCGTGCGTCCCGATCACGAGCGGAAGCGGGGACACGGGATCGGCGAGCCGGGCGATCAGCCGTTTCTTTTCCGCCGCCTTCGTCCCGCTCGTCAGAAGCCCGACCTCGAAGCCGAGTTTCGCAAAGAGCGGGGAGAGTTCGCGGTAGTGCTGTTCGGCAAGAATGGTCGTCGGCACCATCAGAGCCGCCTGCCGCCCCGACTGAAGCGCGATATAGATCGCCGCGGCGGCGCAGACGGTTTTTCCGCATCCGACGTCGCCGATCAGGATGCGGCGCATCGCCGGGATCATCCCGGCGTTCTTTCCGTACCCCGTCATATCGGCGTAGATCTCGTTGATCGCGCGCTTCTGCGCACCGGTCAACTCGTAGGGAAGTTCGGCGAGCAGGGGAGCGAGCGTCGTTTTTTTGCACGCGCGGGTTAAGATCGCCTCACCCTGACAGCGTGAGAGCGACACGCCGAGTCCGAGCAGGAGCAGTTCGTCGAAGACCATCCGGCGGAGCGCCGCCTGCAACTCCTCGCCGCTTTCGGGCGCGTGGAGCGTCCGGGTGGCAAGCGAGAGAGCCGGGAGCCGGTTTTCGAGCCGGACGGGTTCCGGCAGGGGATCGGAGAGGGTTGGAAGCACGATCGGAAGCGCCGCCTCGACCATCCCGCGAAAAACCTTCTGCGACACGCCGTCGGGCAGGGAATAGACCGGGAAATAGTCGGGGAGCGCCGCGCCCTCCTCCGCCGGCTCGTAGGCGGGCGAGGAGAGTTGACACTTGTTCTTGGAAAACGAAAGCGACCCGTAAAAGCGGAAGACGTCTCCGACGTGAAAGACCTCGCGCAGATACGGCTGGTTGAAGAAGACCGCCTCCGCCGATCCCGTTTCGTCGAACACGCGGAACTTGGTCAGCGTCATGCGCGAGCGGAGCCGGGCGGTCGACGGCGTCGTCGCCACCGTCAGAAGAAAGGAGTGTTTCTGCCCGTCCCGCCCGTCCGAAAGACGGCGGACGTCGCCCCTGTCCTGGTAGGCGCGCGGAAAATGCCGCACGACGTCAAGAACCGTTACGATCCCCGCTTTTTCAAGCGTCTTGGCGCGCGTCTCGCCGACGCCGCGCAGTACGCGGACGCTCGACGACGCATCGGGTTGACCTTTCATAGGGCGACCTCCTCTCTTTTACTATCTGTATAACATTTTACAACAAATCCGCTCCCTTTGCAAGAGCAAAACGCAAAAAGGGGAAAAGAGCGCGATCCGCCGTTTCCGCGACCGAACGGGCGCGCCGCGCGGCGCGCCCCCGACGGGGAGGGGGTGACCTGTGATTTTCAAGCGGGGGCGGGCGGATCGCGCCGGAAAGCCGCCGCGAAGAGAGACCCCGCCCGCCCCTTTCTCCAACAGAAAAAAACCGTTTCGGAGAAGAAAATCGTTTTTTTGCTTTACAAAGAAAGAAGAATCTGTTATAATACGGTATAAGGGAGCGAATACCCTCTCGGCAGATCGCCCCCCGATTGAGAGGAATGAACGTGAAAAAGACTCCGGCAAAAACTTACAAGAATCCCGCGAGGGATACCCGGATCGCCACCAAAGAGGACGTCATCGCGATCGTCGCTTTCGGCTGTCTTGCGATCCTGCTTTACGTGATTCTCGCGGTCTATACGAGGTTCGCCAATCTCTACACCGGGATCGGCGTTCTTGCGGCGTACCTTCTTCTGCTGACGCTCTGGGGGGCGCGGCGGGTGAGGGTCGACCCGATTATGCTCGACAACACGATGCTCGGATTGCTCAACAGCCCGCTCGGCGAACTGATCGGGAAACTGCATTCTCCCGCCCTGATCTGCGACGAGTACGGCAACCTCTGCTGGTACAACGCCGAACTCGCCCCCTGGCTCGAAGGGAAGGGAGCCGCGCTCGGCAGCTCGATCAACTCGCTCTTCGACGTCGACGAGGAGGAACACCGCCTGACGGTGAACGACCGCGTCTATTCCTACGACGCCGTCGGGACCGAGAGCGAGGGACGGCGCTACGTCCTGATCGTTCTGAAAGACGTGACCGATCTCGTCAGTCTGGAAGAGAAGTACGACAAGGAGCGCGTCGTCGTCGCCTTCGTCTCGCTCGACAACATTGAAGAGGTCATCCAGTACGTTCACGAGAACCTCCGCGACGCCGTCGCCGACGTCGACGAAAAACTCCGCCATTGGGTCGACAAGGTCGGCGGCATCATCAAATCCTACGACAACGACAAGTATATTCTCTTCTTCGACTCCGCCGATCTCGACGAGTTCATCCGCAACCGTTTCGAGATCCTCGACCGCGTGAGAAGCACGCACATCGGCGACGGGATCTCGGTCACGATCTCGATGGGCGTGGCGCGCGTCAGCGGTTCTCTTGCCGTCCGGCAGGAGGCGGCGCAGGCGGCGCTCGACCTCGCGCTCCAACGCGGCGGCGACCAGGTCGTCTACAAGTACGAGGGCGGGATCGAATACTACGGCGGACGGACGAAGGCGGTTTACAAGCGCACCAACGTCCGCGCCCGGATGATCTCGAAGCAGCTTTGCGCGCTCATCGCGCGCGCCGACAACGTCATCATTATGGGACACCATTTCGCCGACTTCGACGCGTTCGGCGCGGCGATCGGCGTCGCGAAGATCTGTCACGGATGCGGCGTCCGCCCGGTCATCGCGATCGATCAGAGCAACGAGAACATCCGCAACTGCTTCCAGAAAGCGTCGGAACTCGCCGATCTGCACGGGATGTTCGTCGGGGAGAAGGAGGCGCTGGAACTTGTCAAGCGCGATACGCTCCTGATCGTCGTAGACGTCAACAATTTCAGTTACACCGAGTTCCCGTCTGTCTTCGAGCGCGTCGAATCGGTCGCCGTCATCGATCACCACATTCAGACGACCGAGTTCCCCTCGAAGGTGAAGCTGGACTTCATCGAGCCGTCGGCGTCCTCTGCGTCGGAACTCGTCTGCGAACTGCTTGAATTCGGTACCGGGTCGGTCGCGCTCCGCAAGGAGGAAGCCGAACTGATGCTGGCGGGCATCCTGCTCGATACTAAGCACTTTACGCGCAACACCGGTATCCGCACCTATTCGGCGGCGCACTTCCTCGGGGCGGCGGGCGCCGATCCCGTCGACACCAACGACCTGTTCCGCGTCGACGCCGATTCCTTCTACAAGGAGTCGCGTTTCATCGGACAGATCCAGATCTACCGCGGCAATATCGCCATCTCCTGCGTGGAGGGCGACACCGATCAGTCCTACCGCGTCGTCGCGGCGCAGGCGGCGGACAAGATGCTCTCGATCAACAAGATAGAGGCGGCGTTCGCCCTCGTCAAGATCGACGGAACGACCTATATCTCCGCCCGCTCGAAGGGGACGATCAACGTCCAGCTGATCCTCGAAAAGATGAGCGGCGGCGGACATTACGACGTCGCCGGCGCGCAGGTCGTGGAAGAGCCGGTTCAGAGCGTACTATCCCAGGTCAAGCGGTGCGTCGACGAGTATTTCGCGCATCCCTGATCCAAGTCAACGAAACGTGAGGTTTTTAAGGTAATGAAAGTCATTTTGCTCCAAGACGTAAAAGGACAGGGGAAAAAGGATCAGATCGTCGAGGTCTCGGACGGATTCGCCCGCAACTTCCTTTTCCCGCAGAAGAAGGCGATCCCCGCCGACGCGCAGGCGCAGAACCAACTGAAAGGCAAGCGCGAATCCGAACAGCACAGGATCGACGAAGAGAGAAAAGCGGCGCGCGAACTGGCGGACAAATTGCAGGGGGTCGTCCTGCGTATCAAGGCGCCTTCGGGCGGCGACGGGCGTCTCTACGGCGCCGTGACCAACAAGGAGATCGCGACCGCGCTCTCCGAGAAGGTCGGCAACGCGATCGACAAACGCAAGATCTCGCTCGACAGCCCCATCAAGGCGCACGGGACCTATCAGATCACGGTGAAACTTTACGAGGGGATCGAGGGGAAATTCACGGTTTCGGTGGAGGGATGACGGCGGATGGAAGCGTCTGATCTGTTGAGAAAACTGCCGCTCTCTGTCGAGGCGGAACAGTCGGTGCTCGGCTCGATCCTGGTCAAGCCGGAGAGTTTCGAGCGCATCGCGGGGCAACTCGACGCCGAGGACTTCTATATGGAGGATCACCGGGCGATCTTTTCCGCGATCCAGGATATGTTTTTGAAGAACCGCACGATCGACACGGTGACGCTGGTCAACGCGCTCGTGCAGGGCGGCTACCGCGACGAAACGGGCGGGATCCAGTATCTGACCCAGATCGCGCAGGTCGTGCCGTCCGCCGCGAACATCCGGGATTACGCCCGGATCGTCAAGGAAAAGGCGCTGCTTCGTCGGCTGATCGCCGCCTGCGAGGAGATCTCGGAGGAGGCGTATTCCGAGCAGGGCGACGTTTCGCGCGTCATCGACGCCGCCGAACAGCGGATCTTCGAGCTGACGCAGAACAAGGGCTCCCGCGAGTTCCGGCACGTCAAGGAGATCTTGGCGGGCGTATATCAGGAACTGGTCGACAAGGCGGAACACAAAGAGGTCGATCAGGGCGTGCGCACCGGGTTTTCCGACCTTGACCGCGTGCTCGTGCAGCTCGGTCCCGCCGACCTCGTGCTCGTCGGGGCGCGTCCCGGAATGGGGAAGACCTCGTTCGCTATGAACATCGCGGTCAACGCCGCGAAATCCACCGGGAAAGCCGTCTGTATCTTCTCGCTCGAAATGTCGGGCGAACAACTCGTGAACCGGATGCTGTCGAGCGAAGCGATGGTGGACAGCCACGCGCTCCGCACCGGGGAGATCCGTCCCGAGGATTGGCAGCGTCTTGCCGACGCCTCGGCGATGCTCGCGGGGTGCGAACTCCTGATCGACGATACGTCGGGCATCACCGTCGCCGATATGAAGGCGAAACTCCGCCGGGTCAAGAACCTCGGGCTCGTCGTCGTCGACTATTTGCAGCTGATGCAGGCGTCGAAGAACATCGAGAGCCGCGTGCAGGAGGTCGCCGACATCTCCCGGAACCTGAAAATCATGGCGAAGGAACTCTCGGTCCCCGTCATCTGCCGCGCCCAGCTTTCGCGCGGACCCGAACAGCGGGAGAGCAAGAAACCGATGCTCTCCGACCTGCGCGACTCGGGCGCGATCGAGCAGGACGCCGACATCGTACTGTTCCTCTACCGCGACGAATACTATAAGGACGTGAAGGGCGCGAAGGCGAACGTCGAGGTCAACACCGCCGAGATCATCATCGCCAAGAACCGTCACGGCGCCTTGAAGGACGTCAAGATGTCCTGGAACGGTCAGTTCACCAAGTTCGTCACGATGGAGAACCAGGGCGGCGTCGGAGGCGCGGGATAATGGACTTTGCGGGGGCGTTCGGTTCGTTTGCGCGCGACGCGGAACGTCTGCTCGCCCGCTTCGGCGTGACGCTTTCGAAGCACGACGGGATCCTCGTCGCCTATTCGGGCGGGGCGGACTCGACCTTCCTGCTTCATCTGCTTCTCACCCTCAAAAAGAAATACGGTTTTCCCCTCGCCGCCCTGCACGTCGAACACGGCATCCGCGGCGAGGAATCGCGTTCCGACGCGGCGTTCTGCCGCCGGACGGCGGACGCCCTCGGCGTACCGATCAAGGTCGTGTCGGTCGACGTGCCGGCAACCTGTCGGGCGACCGGAGAGAGCGTCGAGACGGCGGCGCGCCGTCTGCGCTACGAGGCGCTTCGGAGAGGGCTTTTCGACCTTCCGGGCTTCCGCTATATCGCGACTGCGCACAACCGCGACGACGCGGCGGAAACCCTCCTGTTCCGGCTGCTCCGCGGGTGCGGCACCGACGGCGCGGGATCCATCCCCGTCGTGCGCGGCGACCTGATCCGTCCGATCCTCGATCAGCCGTCACGCCGGATCCGGGAGACGCTTTCGTCGCTCGGGATCGCGTTTGTCTCCGATTCCACGAACGCCGACCCCTTCTGCGCGCGGAACTATCTCCGGCGGGAGATCCTGCCGCGGCTTTCCCATCTGACGCCCGATCCGGGACGGATGCTCTACGAGTGTTCGCTCCGCTTCCGGGAGGACGAAGCGTATCTTTCCTCTGTCGCCGACGCCGTTCCCGCCGTCGACCGGACGAACCGGGCGGCGCTCGCCGCGCTCCCCGATCCGATTTTAAAACGGGTGCTGGTCTCGGAATTCGCGCGCGTCTCGTCGGTTATGCCCGAGTCGGTGCATATTGACGCCGCGGTTGCGCAAATTAGGAAGGAACGCGACGGAGAGATCGCCTTTCCCGACGGGGTTACTTTTTTTGCCCGCGGCGGCGAGGCGGTTTTCAAAAAGGGAAAGTCCGCCGCCAAAACCGATCCGATCGTCCTGACCGAGGGCGAGACGCCGATCCCCTTTTCGGGCGACGCCGCGGTCTGCGCGGTCTTCTCCGACCGCTTGGAAACAACCTCTTCTTTAAATGTTTACAAACTGTCTAAAAAAGTCATTCTGTCTTCTGCTACAATAGAAGGGAACCTGACCGTCAGACCTCCCGCGTCCGGCGACAAGATCGTATACGGCGGCGCGACGCACGAGGTGCGGACGGTCCTCTCCTCCCACCGCGTGCCGCGCGAGATCCGGCCGTTCTATCCGCTTTTTTGCGACGAGGCGGGGATCCTTTGGATCCCGGGGCTCGCCGTGCGCGACGGGTGCGACGGACGGAAGACGACGGGCGGGATCACTCTGCTTGCCGTTTTCGGCGGGTTGACCGACCGCGTGGCGGAGTATACGGGACGGAACAACGACGGAACAGTGAAAGAAAGGACAGACGCAAAATGAATCGTGACGTTTCAAGGATCCTGATCGGAGAGAAGGAGCTCGATCTGCTGGTGACCAAGGTCGCGGGCGAGATCGACGCCGATTTCAAGAAGACCGGCGGGCGTCTGCTCCTCGTCGCCATCCTGAAAGGATCGGTCGTCTTTATGGGCGACCTGATGAAGAAACTGCAATCCCCCGTCGAGATCGACTTTATGAAGGTTTCCTCCTACGGGGCGGGCACGTCGAGTTCCGGGAACATCAACATCCACCTCGACCTGCAACGCAAGGACATCGGCGACTGCAACGTCATCGTCGTCGAGGACATCGTGGACAGCGGACGCACCCTCGCCTATCTGACCGAGTATCTGAAACTCAAAGGCGCGAAATCGGTGCGCACCTGCACCCTGCTCGACAAGCCGTCGCGCCGCGAGGTCGACTTCACCCCCGATTACGTCGGGCGCGAGATCCCCGATGAGTTCGTCGTCGGCTACGGTCTCGATTACGACGAGAAATACCGGGCTCTCCCGTACGTCGGAGTCCTGAAACCCGAGGTTTACCAAAAGTCCTGAACGCACCCGAATAAGAAAGGTACAGACAGATCCATGAAATCCAGTTTCAAAAACATCCTGATCTTCGTTCTTTTGATCGTGACGGTCATCGTTTTCGCGATGATCCTTTCGGATATGAGAAAGGATAAGGATAAGGTCAGTTACGGCGAGGTGCTTTCGTATTTCGACGACAAGCTCGTCAGTTCGGCGGAGTACGACACCGACTCCTATCTGACGCTCTATCTGCGCGTTCCGGGCGACTGGGACGGCAACGGCGAGCGTGATCTGGACGAAAACGGCGTCCCGGTGACCAAGACCGACGCCAAGGGTTCTCCGATCTATCAGAAGGTGGTCTATCGGCTCGCAAGCTACGTCCAACTCGAAAAGGTCAACGAACTCTGCGAGGATGGACTTGAAAACGGCTGGCTCGAATCCTACGACTTCGAGGAGCCGACCGATACCCCGTGGTATATCTCGTTCCTTCCTTATATCATCGTGATCGTTCTCTTCATCGTCTTCTACGTCGTGATGGTGAACCGCGCGGGGCAGGGGGTCAAGAACGGATTCGCCCGCTCGCACGCCAAGGTTTCCTATAACGACAAGAACGCGGTGAAGTTTACCGACGTCGCCGGCGCCGACGAGGAAAAGAAGGAACTGGAAGAGGTGGTGGAATTCCTCCGCGACCCCGGCAAGTTCATCAAACTCGGCGCGCGTATCCCGCGCGGCATTCTGCTCGTCGGACCTCCGGGAACCGGTAAGACCCTGCTTGCGAAGGCGGTCGCCGGAGAGGCGGGCGTTCCTTTCTACTCGATTTCGGGTTCCGATTTCGTCGAGATGTACGTCGGCGTCGGCGCGTCCCGCGTGCGCGATCTGTTCGATTCGGCGCGGAAACACCCCGCCAGCATCATCTTCATCGACGAGATCGACGCCGTCGGGCGTCACCGTGGCGCGGGTCTCGGCGGCGGACACGACGAACGCGAACAGACCCTGAACCAACTGCTCGTCGAGATGGACGGCTTCGGCAACCACGAGGGCGTGATCGTGATGGCGGCGACCAACCGTCCCGACATCCTCGACCCCGCGCTGCTCCGTCCGGGACGTTTCGACCGGCAGGTCACGGTCAACTATCCCGACCTCAAAGGCAGGGAAGAGATCCTGAAAGTTCACGTCCGCAACAAGCCGCTTGAAGCCAACGTCGACCTGCACCGCATCGCGCAGACCACCGTCGGCTTTACCGGCGCGGATCTTGCCAACCTGATGAACGAGGCGGCGCTGCTCGCCGCCGGACGCGGCAAGACCCTGATCGGAATGCAGGAGATCGAACAGGCGACCCTGAAAGTTCTGGTCGGCGCCGAGAAGAAAGGCAAGATCATCACTGAGGACGACAAGAAGATGACCGCCTATCACGAGGCGGGTCACGCCATCGTCTGCCACCTGCTTCCGAGTCAGGATCCCGTCACCCGTATCTCGATCATCCCAACCAGCAAGGGCGCCGGCGGCTACACGCTGATGCCCCCGGTCAAGGACGTGGCGTACGAGTTCAAGCGCGAGATGGAGGACAGCATCGCCGTCTCGCTCGCGGGGCGGGTCGCCGAGCAACTGATCTTCAACGATTACTCCGGCGGCGCCTCCTCCGACATCAAGCAGGCGACCCAACTCGCCCGCAAGATGGTCACGGTCTACGGGATGAGCGAGGAACTCGGCACCGTCTGCCTTGCCGGCGAGCATACCGGGGACGAAGTGTTCCTCGGGCGCGATTTCAGTTCGGGCGAGAACCTGTCCGAGGAGACGGTCGCCAAGATCGACCGCGAGATCCGCCGGATCGTTTCGGAGGGCAAGGAGCGCGCGACGCAGATTTTGCAGTCCAATATGGAGAAACTGCACGCCGTCGCCGACTTCCTGATGAAGTACGAGGTAATGGACGGCGCGCAGTTCAACGCCCTGATGGACGAAAACGCGACCGAAGACGACCTCGTCGAGATGAACAAGCAGAAGGAAGAACAGAGCAAGCGCGAGAACTCGGTCGCCGCCGAGGAACGCGAGAAGCGCGAGAGGGAAGAGGCGGAACGCATCCGGCGCGAGCAGGAGCAGTTCTGGAACGACCCGCTCGAGGGCTTCAAAGACGACGGAAACGACGGAAACCGTCGGTAACAATCGAAAAGATCACGGCGCCGCCGGGAGTTTTCCCGGCGGCGTCTTTTTTTCGTCGCCCGTTGCGACATCATTTTCCCGCCCGTCTGCATATAATGGTTTCAAGAGACAGGCAGACGCGGGAGGGAGGGACGGATCGTGCCGGTCGTTTACGCCGACGTGCTTTTCCTTATCAACTTCTCCGCCGATTATCTCGTTCTTCTGACCGTCGGGCGACTGAGGCGCGTACGCCTTCGCCGCGGCCGCCTGATCCTCGGCGCGCTGCTGGGCGCGCTCTACGCCGTTCCCGCCCTGATCCTGATCCCGACCTATCCGCTCCTGCTCCTCTCGGCGCTCCTGTCCGGCGTCGCCCTGACGCTCGTCGGACTCGGCTTTTCCGGGTGGCGTCGGTTTCTCTCCTGCCTCGTTCTCCTCTGGCTCGTTTCGTTCCTTTACGGAGGGGCGTTCACGGCGATTTTCGCGTTCGCGACGCGCCTTTTCGGAAGGATCCCGATCAAGGGCGACACGGGAGGAAAGGTGCTCGTTTTCCTCATCCTCTTCCTGCTGTCCTCCGCTTTGGTCTCGTTCTCGCGCCTTCTCCGCGCCGGGGGCGCTCCCCGCGAGGTCGGATGTCGGGTAAGGGTCGGGGAGAGAACGCGGGATCTGACCCTGATGACCGATTCGGGGTGCCTGCTCCGCGAGCCGATGACGGGACGGGCGGTCGTTCTGATCTCGGCGAAGGCGGCGGACGGTCTGGTTCCGCCCGCCCTGCTTTCGACCGAGGAGGGGATCGAACCGAATCTCTCTTACGACGATCGGAAACGGTATTACCTGATCCCCTATCAGACGGTGTCGGGCAAACGGCTGATGCACGGGTATCGCCCCGATTACGCCGAGATCGGGACGGGACGTCGGAGACGCGAGGAGGCGATCGTCGTCGGGATCGTGCGGGATCCGGTCGGGATCCCCGAGGGCTGCGACGGGATCGTTTCGGCGGAGATCGCACAGTAGAACGTGAAAGGAGTTACGATGTTCGGAACGCGGTTGTTTACGGCATTCAGACGGTTCTTCGCGCGTCTGTTCGGCTCGGAGGAGGTCTGTTACGTCAACGGGGCGGACGTCCTGCCGCCCCCGCTCTCGCAGGAGGAGGAACAGGAGGCGATCCGTCTCTCGAAAACCGATCGGGAGAAGCGTTCGCTCCTGATCGAACACAATCTGCGGCTGGTGGTTTTCATCGCCAAAAAGTTCGACGGGACCGGGGTCGGGATCGAAGATCTGATCTCGATCGGCACGATGGGGCTGATGAAGGCGATCTCGACCTTTACCCCCGAAAAAAACGTCAAACTCGCGACCTACGCCTCGCGCTGTATCGAGAACGAGATCCTGATGTTTCTGCGCAAAACGGCGGGAAGACGGAGAGAGGTCAGTTTCGACGAACCGCTGAACGTCGATTGGGACGGAAATGAACTGCTGCTCTCCGACGTGCTGGGCAGCGAAGCCGATTCGGTCTGCCGCCCGATCGAGGAGCAGGAGGAACGCGCGCTCGTCCGCCGCTCGGTCGCGGGGCTTTCGGAGAGGGAGCGGACCATCGTCGAACTGCGCTTCGGACTTCGCGGCGGGCGCGAGATGACGCAGAAGGAGGTCGCCGACAAACTCGGTATCTCGCAGTCCTACATATCGCGGCTCGAAAAGAAGATAATGGCGCAGCTTCGCGACGAGATCGGAGATAAGATATAAATAAATGGGGATTTTTTTGAAAAAGGGGTTGCTTTTTCGGAAACGGTATGATATAATACTCCCGATTTTTATGTGAAGGAGAGGTACCTGACAATGAAAAAAGGATTGCATCCGGAATATAAAGAAGTCACGATCAAATGCGCTTGCGGAGAGACCGTCGTCACCCGCTCGACGAAGGGGGATATGACCGTCGATATCTGCTCGAAGTGTCATCCGTTCTTCACCGGCAAGCAAAAGTTCGTTGACGCCGGCGGACGCGTGGATAAGTTCAAACGCCGTCTCGCGATGTCGAACACGAACAAGTAATTTGCACGGGATTTGACTTTTTTCGGGGCTGTCCGAGGGGCAAACCGATATTCCGGATCTGATGCGCGTTTTCGTATCAAACTCGGGTCGGGCTTGCAGTCGGACGCCCCGTTTTCCGTTCTTCCGACCGCAAAAGGAAAGGAGACAGTATGACAGATAAGAAGACCGTTCACTCCGACGCGATCCTCGTCGGAATGACCGAACGCGGCGCCGACCTGCCCGCGCTCGAACGCTCGCTCGACGAACTCGCGCGCCTCGTCGACACGGCGGGAAGCCGGACGTTCGCCCGCGTCACGCAGATCAAGGATTCGCCCGATCCCCGCACGCTGATCGGCGCGGGAAAGGTGAAGGAGATCCGCGATCTTTGCGAGAAGAACGGCGTTTCGCTCGTCGTTTTCGACGGGGAACTCTCCCCGGCGCAGATCCGCAATCTGGAGGACGATCTCGGGGGAGACGTCGACGTGATCGACCGCAGTATGCTGATCCTCGACATCTTCGCCCTGCACGCCGTATCGGGCGAGGGGAAGTTGCAGGTCGAGTTGGCGCAGCTCCGCTACACCGCGCCGCGGCTCGTCGGTCACGGGACCGAAATGTCCCGGCTCGGCGGCGGGATCGGCACGAGAGGACCCGGCGAATCGAAACTCGAAACCGACCGCCGGCATATGAAGGAGCGGATCGCCGCTCTGCAAAGGCAGCTTGACGAACTCGAAGCCAACCGCGCCGTGATGCGCGCCGCCCGCGACCGGAGCGGGCATCTGAAAATCGCGCTCGTCGGCTACACGAACGCCGGAAAATCCACCCTTCTGAACCGTCTGACCGACGCGGGGGTGCTTGCCGAAAACAAACTGTTCGCAACGCTTGACCCGACCACGAGGCGGCTCGTTCTCCCGTCGGGGGAGACGGTTCTGCTCACAGATACCGTCGGGTTCATCCGCAAACTGCCGCATCATCTCGTCAAGGCGTTCCGATCGACCCTTGACGAGGCGAAGTACGCCGATATTCTCCTGATCGTCTGCGACGCGACCGACCCCGAACTCCCCGAACACCTCGACGTGACGCGCGAGACGCTCGCCTCGCTCGGCGCGTCGGACAAGCCCGCGCTGACGGTGTTCAATCACGCGGACGAGCTGCCCGACTGTCCCTCGACCGGATTTGTCGCCGAGGGGGATCGGGTCTTCATTTCCGCGCTTACCGGGGCGGGGATAGACCTTTTGCTTGCAAAGATCGACGAGGTCGCCGCCACCCTGCGCCGCTCCTGCCGCTTCCTGTTTCCCTATACCGCGTCGGGGAAACTCGATCAACTCTACCGCACCGCCGCCGTGCAGTCGGTGGAGTACCTTCCCGACGGGATCGCGGTTTCGGCGTCGGTCGACCGTCGGACGGCGGGCGAACTCGCCCCGTATCTCTCGGAGGATAAAAAGCCGTGAGCGGGTGCGAGTATCTGACGCTCGCCGGGTCCGGCGAGTCGCGCTACGAGGAGAAAAAGTCTGTTTTTCTCGGGTTCGCCGCGCGCTTTGAAAAAGAGGAAGACGTGCTCGCGTGGCTCGCTTCGCAGAAACGCGCCTATCCCGACGCGCGCCATCACGTCTACGCCTATCGTCTGCGCGAGGGGAATACGACGCGCTATTCCGACGACCGCGAACCGCAGGGAACGGCGGGGATGCCGACCCTCGACGTTCTGCGCGGGCGCGACCTTTATGACTGCGCCGTCTGCGTGATCCGCTATTTCGGGGGAACGCTGCTCGGAACGGGCGGGCTTGTACGCGCCTACGGGAGCGCCGCCGCCGACGCCGTGAAGGGGGCGGGGATCGTCCGGATGACCCTGCGCCGCGCCTTCACGCTCTCCCTCTCCTACGCCGATCATCCGCGCGTCGCGTCGGTTTTGTCCGAGTACGGCGCGACGGTCTCGGACGTCGAATACGCCGAGGTGGTAACGCTTTCGGGGACGCTGGACGACGCGAAAACCGACGCGCTTGCCCGCGCGCTCTCCGACGCCACGGCGGGACGGTCTGCCCCCGCATGGGGCGACCCGCTCTTTTCCCCCATCCCGATCAAAACCGAATGATTTACCGCGCCCCGGACGAAACCGGGGCGCGGTTCTTTTTTTGAAAAACTGAAAAGTTTTTTCCGACAAAAAAAGCAAAAAAGAGGTTTCGCGCGTATATTATTGTTGAAAAACAGAAAGGAAGGGAGGAGTCGCTTCGATGATGACGCCGGAGTTCTTTTTGGATATTGAGAAAAAGACGCTTTCGCCCTACGCCTGCCTGACATCGGAAACGAAGGGAAGGGCGAAGCCCGAGGAATCGTCCCCCGTGCGGACGGCGTACCAACGCGACCGCGACCGGATCATCCACTCCAAGTCTTTCCGCCGCCTGATGCATAAAACGCAGGTGTTCCTGTCGCCCGTCGACGAGCATTACAGAACGCGGATGACCCACACGCTTGAAGTGACGCAGGTCGCGCGGATCATTGCGCGCGCGCTCCGTTTGAACGAGGATCTGACCGAGGCGATCGCGCTCGGACACGATCTCGGGCATACCCCTTTCGGTCACGCGGGGGAGGAGGCGCTCCGCACCTGCTTCGACGAGACCTTTTATCACGCGCGGCAATCGCTGCGCGTCGTCGATCGGCTCGAAAACGACGGCGAGGGTCTGAACCTGACCTATGAAGTGCGCGACGGCATCCTGAACCATTCGGGCAAGGCGCTCGCCGCGACGCTCGAGGGACGGATCGTCAAGTTCGCCGATCGGATCGCCTACATCAACTCCGACATCGACGACGCGATCCGCGGCGGGATCCTCTCGCTCTCCGACATCCCGTCCGACCTGCTCGAAACGCTCGGGGAGGGGTACAGCGAGCGCATCAATCGGATGGTGCTCTCCGTTGTCGAGGGTTCCGCCGGACGGAACGAGATCGTGATGACCGAACCCGTCGGCGAGGCGACCGAACGCCTCCGCGCGTTTTTGACCGACCGCGTTTACGTCAACTCCGCCGCCAAGGTCGAGGAACATAAGGCGAAGGATCTGCTCGTCTCGCTCTACAATTACTATACCGAACGCCCCGACGAACTCCCGCCGCTCTATCGCCGGATCGCCGGGGAAGACGGCAAGGAGATCGCCGTCGCCGACTTCATTTCCTGTATGACCGACCGCTACGCCGTCGATCTGTTCCGTCGGCTCTTCGTTCCCGACGTGTGGAGAGGGGGCGCCGTATGATCCCGAAGGAAGTCGTCGAAGAGGTCGTCGCGCGCACCGACATCGTGCAGTTGATCTCCGGCTACGTGACGCTTCGCCGCGCCGGATCGAATATGGTCGGGCTTTGCCCCTTCCACAGCGAGCGGACCCCGTCGTTCACCGTCTTTCCGGGGACGAACGGTTTTTACTGCTTCGGCTGCGGCGCGGGGGGCGACGCGATCACCTTCGTCAGAAGGACCGAAAACCTCGATTATCCCGACGCCGTCGAGTTCCTTGCCAAGCGGGTCGGCGTCACCGTCATCGACACCGACGTTCACGAAACGCGCTCGCGCTTCGATCGGAAACGGATGCTCGAAATGAACCGCGCGGCGGCGCATTTCTTCGTTGCGTCGCTGGACGCCGACACGCCGGAGGCGGCGGCGGCAAGGGAATACCTTTTCGGAAAGAGAGGGCTTTCCCGCGCGACCGTCACCCATTTCGGACTCGGCTACGCGCCGAACGGCTTTGAATCGCTGACGCGCCATCTCCGCTCGCTCGGTTACAGCGAGGACGAGCTGGTCGCCGGGGCGCTTTCGCGCAGAAGCGAAAAGACCGGCAATCTTTACGACTATTTCCGGGGGCGCGTCATGTTCCCGATCATCGACGTGACGGGGAACGTGATCGCCTTCGGCGGGCGGGTGCTCGACAACTCCGAGCCGAAATACCTGAACACCTCCGACACCCCGGTCTTCAAAAAGCACCGCAACCTCTTCGCCCTCAACTTCGCGCGCACCGAGTGCGCCGAGCGGCTGATCCTCTGCGAGGGGTATATGGACGTCATCGCCCTGCACGCCGCCGGATTTCCGCAGGCGGTCGCCACCCTCGGCACCGCGATCACGCCCGATCAGGCGCGGATCATGTCGCGCTACTCGAAGAAAGTCGTGATCTCCTACGATATGGACGCCGCGGGACGGAAAGCCGCCGACAAGGCGATGAAACTGCTCGAAGAGGTCGGGGTCGAGGTCACGCTTCTGAAACTCACGGGGGCGAAGGACCCCGACGAGTTCATCCGGGTTTCGGGCGCCGAAGCTTTCCGCCGGGTCCTGGACGGGAGCCAGTCGAAGTTCGACTATACCCTCGACCGGATCCTCTCGAAATACGATCTTGACGACGCGCAGCAGAAGATCAACGCCCTCGGCGAACTGCGCGAGGTGATCGCGGGCTTCCCGTCCTCCGCAGAGCGCGAGGTCTATATCGGGGTCGTTTCGGACAAGTTCTCGATCCCGAAGAAATCGCTGCGCGACGACGTGGACCGCTCGATCGCAAGACAGCGCCGCGCGTACAGGAAAAAGGAAAACGACGTGCTTCGCCAGTCGATCACGGGTTATCAGGATCGGATCAATCCCGAATTCAGCCGGAAACCCGGGGTCGCCAGAACCGAGGAGACCGTTCTCGGTCTGCTTCTGCTCGATCCGAAGTATCGCGCTCTGATCCACCGCGACGAGCCGATCCTCTCGGAAAACGACTTTCTGACCGAGTTCTCCCGCCGCGTCTTTTGCGCGATCCGCGACCGGATCGGCGACGGGGAATGGGAGATCAGCGCGCTGAACGAGGATTTTACCCCCGAGGAGGTCGGGCGGATCTACGGGATGCGCAATCGCAGGATGCAGCTCTCGGACAACGGCGACAAGGTTTTCTCGGATTGCGTCGCCGCCCTGAAAGACGCGGTCGGCAAAGAGAAGATCGCGCAGACGGACGATCCGATGGCGGCGCTGCAAGAGATTTTGAAAAATAAAAGAAACGATGGATAAAGGGGAAAAAAGATGAAGGACAACAAAATCGACGTCAAAGAACTCGTGGATCAGGAGAAAGGCGACGTATTCAACTCCGGCGTGATGCAGGCGCTCGACGATCTCGACTACGACCTCGAACAGATGGAGCGCCTTTACGGCGGGATCGACGGCACGCCCGAAATGGCGGAACCCTCGGTCGTCAACAACGACGAGACGGCGCAGGAAGCGGCGCAGGACGCCGAGATCTACGACACGCCCGAAAAGATGGAAAAGATGCTCGCGCAGGAGGGGCTTGCGATCGACGACCCCGTGCGGATGTATCTGAAAGAGATCGGTAAGATCCCTCTGCTCGACCCCGACCGCGAGACCTACCTTGCCGAGCGGATCTCGCTCGGCGATCAGGCGGCGCGGAACGAGTTGGTCGAGGCGAACCTGCGGCTGGTCGTCAGCATCGCGAAACGCCACGTCGGGAAGGGGATGTATTTCCTCGATCTGATCCAGGAGGGCAACCTCGGACTGATGAAGGCGGTCGAGAAATTCGACTACCAGAAGGGATATAAATTCTCGACCTACGCGACCTGGTGGATCCGGCAGGCGATCACGCGCGCCATCGCGGATCAGGCGCGGACCATCCGTATTCCCGTACATATGGTCGAAACGATCCACAAAGTTTCGCGCACCGCGCGGCAACTGTTGCAGGAGAACGGGCGCGAGCCGACCACCGACGAGATCGCGAAGGAACTCGGTATGACCCCCGATAAGGTGCGCGAGATCATGAAGATCGCGCAGGATCCCGTTTCGCTCGAAACGCCGATCGGCGAGGAGGAGGACAGCCACCTCGGCGACTTCGTCGAGGATACCGACAGCCCCGCGCCCTCGGAGACGGCGTCCTACGCGCTGCTCCGTGAGCAATTGCTCACCGTCCTGAACACGCTGACCCCGCGCGAGGCGGACGTTCTGAAACTCCGGTTCGGTCTTGCCGACGGCAGACAGCGGACGCTGGAAGAGGTCGGGCGTCGCTTCAACATCACCCGTGAACGCATCCGGCAGATCGAGGCGAAGGCGCTCCGGAAACTCCGTCATCCGAGCCGTTCCAAGATCCTGAAGGACTATCTCGACGTCTGACGGACGATTTTGCGGATCCGGGGGCGTTTATTTTGCGAAAACGATTGACAACAGCCCCCCGATTGTAGTAAAATATATCCGTATGATTTCTGCCTCAATTGGAAAGGAATGCAAATGATGAAAAGAGTATTCGCCGTACTTCTTCTCGGCTGCCTGCTTTGCCTGGCGCTCGCCGGATGCGGAAAGACCGATCTTGATAAATCTCAGGATTATATGGACTCCCACCCGCTGAAAGAGAAGAGTCTTTACAGCGTTTCCTTCTGCCTCGTCTCCGACGAGCTGATCGCCCCCGACGCGCTTTCGGGGATGCAGGATCATTTCAACCGCTATACCGAAGCCAACTATAATATCCACGTCGAATTCACCAACGTGAAGGCGTCGGAGTACGCCGCGTGGCTCGACGAGAAGTTCGCCGCGGTCGAGGAGGCGTACGAGGAAGCCGCCGCCAAAGCGGCGGAATTGGCGGCGCAGTATCAGGAATACATGAATAACGGGGATTACCAAGCCGCCGCCGCGCTCATTGAAGAAGCGCGCGGCACTTACGGCAATCTCGGTTCCGACGTGCGCGACGTCTATCCCGAGATCCTTCCGTATCAGTTCGACCTGATCTATATCGCCGACTACGAGATGCTTTCCTCGCTCGTCGAGGCGAGACGCCTGCGCGATCTGTACCCCGAACTGACGAGCACCGATTACCGCCTCATCAAGAAGCATATGACCGAACGGTTCTTCGACGCGGCGATCTTGAACGACACGATCTACGCCGTTCCCAACTGCCGCGTGATGGCAAATTACAGCTATCTGCGCGTCAACGCGGAGAAGGCGACGTCCCTGAACCAGATCGAGAGTATGCTGTCGACCTATTCGAGCACGCGGTACCTGCGCGCCGGGATCCAGGAACTCGGGGACGACCCCGCCGATTACGTTCAGCGGAATCTCGTCGGCGACTACGCCTACCGTGAGACGCTGGCGGAGAGGGACGCGGACGGAAAGGCGACCTGGTGGGTCTACTCCGCGGCGGACGAACAGCGCCCGTCGATCAATCAGAGCGAACTCTTCAAGGGCGCGCTTGCCGTGACCTCCTACGCCATCGTCGACGGCAGGGACGCGCAGACGACCGAGGACGATTTCTGCCCGGCGGTCAAGATCCTGTACGAGATCGACACCAATCCGGCGCTTCATACCATCCTGCAATACGGTATTCCCGGGATGACCTATACGCTGAAACAGGTCGCCGAGGGAGGGAAGACCGCAACGGTCGTGAACAAGATCAACGATACCGGTTTTACCTACGAGATCGATCCGAAGTATACCGGCAACGTCTTCTCGCTCTATCCCACAGAGGAGGAATTCGCCGCCGGAGCGCAGGATAACGCCCGCCGTCAGAACGAAGATACGACCGTGAAGAGCGAGATCTACGGCGTGACCGTTACCGTCAAACAGCCCGAAGGCGCGGGATGCACCGCCTCCGCCAACCGTCCGTTCACCAAACTGACCGAGACCGTTTCGGTCTCGGCGACCCCCGCTGACGGATACGTGTTCAAGCAGTGGACGTGGACCGACGGCGAAAACACCTTTGAGTCGACCGAGCCCGTCATCGATCCCTTCGAGTATTCCACCACCATTACCAAGATTGAGGCGACGTTCGAGAAGGCGCCGACAGCGGAATGAATTACGGAAGCGTCGTCTGTCTTGTTCGGAACGACGCCGAAACGGGGAACGCCGGAACGCTCCGGCGTTCCCCCTCGTCTGTCCTTTGACCGAAAGGGCGGAGAATCGCCCGGTCAACCGGGCGGGGTTTTCAAGAATAATACAATAATCACGATATTTCGGAGGTTGCAATGATTAAATTCGGATGGGCTGAAACCGACGTCACACCCAAGGAAAAGATCTCCTTGCAGGGCGAGTTCTACGAGCGCGTGACGAACGAGGTCGAAACGCCACTGACCGTGACGGCGCTCGCGATCGACGCCGACGGGGAGCAGACGGTCTTCGTATCCTGCGATCTGGTCGAGATCCCGACGCAGACGGTCGAAGAGGTGCGCGAAAAGGTCAACGCCCCGGGTCTTGATCCCATGAAGATCATTATTTCGGCGGTCCATATCCACAACTCGTATACGATGCCCGCGATGATCCCGTTCCCGTTCGAAAAGGGACGGAACTCGCTCAAAATGATTATGCAGTACAAGCCCGACGACTGCGTTTACGTACCAGAGGTGACCTCCGACGACTGTATGACCCCCGACGAATCGGAAGAGTACCTCGTCGCCGCGATCGCCAAGACGGTCGAGACCGCGTGGGCGACCCGCGCTCCCGGCGGATACGCCGCCGGATTCGGACGCGCCGCCGTCGGGATGAACCGCCGCGTCTGCTATTCCGACGGAACGGCGAAGATGTGGGGCGACGCCGACACCGCGACCTTCACTGAACTCGAAGGCGGGAACGACAACGGCGTCGAGATGCTGTTCGTTTACAACGATAAAAAGCAGCTGACCGGGGTTCTCGCGAATATCGCCTGCCCCGCGCAGGTGATGGAACAGCGTTCGGTCATCTCCTCCGACTATTGGGGCAAGGTCAAGATCCTGCTCCGCGAGAAGTACGGCAAGGGGATCTTCCTGCTTCCGCTCTGCGCGGCGGCGGGCGACCAATGCCCGCGCGATCTTATCCGCTGGGTCGAGCCCGAAACGCCGATCAAGGATCCGAACGTGATCCGCAACAATCCGAAGCCGCGCGACGCAGACCCCTCGATGTTCGACGTCAAGGGAACCTGGAAGATCGGACGCCGCGTCTTCAACGAGATCGAAGCCGCGCTCGACGAGGTCACCGAGATCAAGACCGAGGCGGTCCACCGCCACGAGGTCGAGACGCTGAAACTTCCGCTCCGGCGCGTCACCGACGCAGAGTGCGCCGCGGCAAAGCAAGCCATGAAGGATTTCTTCAAGGGGAAGACCGTCCTGAACTATATGGACTCCGCCGCGCTTTACGTCTACGCCGGAACGGTCCTGCGCCACTCGCTCCAGGAACACAACTCGATCCTCCCGATCGAGGTGCAGTACGTGCGGCTCGGCGATCTGGCGTTCGCCAGCAATCCCTTCGAACTCTTCCTCGACTACGGCAACCAGATCCGCGCGCGGAGCGCGGCGCGGCAGACCTTCCTGCTGCAACTGACGAACGGGTCGCTCGGATACCTCCCGACCGAAAAAGCCGAGAAACACGGGCATTACAGCGCCTACGTTTCGAGCGGTTACGTCGGGCACGAGGGCGGCGCGCTCCTCGTCTCGGAAACGCTGGAAGTCATCAACCGTCTGTTTGATATCGTTTGAAATATCGAAAGGAAATAAGAACAATGGGAAAAATCGGATTCGTAGGTTTCGGAGAAGTCAATACCCCGGTCGACGTGATCGTACGGAAATGCAAAGCGGCGGAGGCGGCGCTCAAAGAGGAGGGACTTGATCTCGTTTCGGTCTATCCCGTCGCCGACGATTACGAGGAGACGCAGGTCAAGGACGCCGTGAAGCGTCTGAAAGCCGAGTCATTCGACGCGCTCGTCGTCTGCGTCGCGGGCTGGATCCCGACCCACGCCGTCGTGAAGGTGACCGAACAGTTCCGCCATCTGCCGATGGTGCTCTGGGGTCTTTGCGGCTGGTACGAGGGCGACCGTCTCGTCACGACCGCCGATCAGGCGGGCACGACGGGTCTCCGCGCGACCTTCGAGGGGCTCGGATACACCTTCAAATACGTTTACGACGTGATGGGGAGAAAGACCAAGAGCGCCGTCGTCGCGTCCTACTGCCGCGCCGCCGTCGCCGCGAAGGAACTCCTCTCGGAGAAGGTCGGTATGGCGGGCTACCGCGATATGAACCTCTACGGAACGCTCTACGACGGCATCTCGCTCAAAGCCAAGACCGGCGTTGAGATCGAGACCTTCGAGATGCTCGAAATGCAGCAGAGATACGAGAAGATCACCGACGCCGAGAAGGAAAAGGTGGTCGAGACCCGCATCAAGAAGTGGCACTTCTTGAAGCCCGCGAACCCCGACGCGATGAAGAAGGCGGCGGGCTACTACCTCGCCGTCAAGCAAATCGCCGAGGAGCGGAACTACCGCTCGATCTCGATCAAGGACGTCGACGGGATGAAGAAACTCTGCGGATTCCCGCCCGCCCCGATCTTTATGCTTCTCTCCGAGGACGGCTACACCACGGTCCCCGAGAACGATTCGCTCGGCGCCGTGACGCAGTTGATGATGAACAAACTGACGGGTCAGCTCGCCGGATACCTTGAATTCTACGAGTTCTTCGACACCAGCATGCTCGCCGGCGTGCCGGACTTCGTCGCCGCCGATATGGTGGACGGCGATACCTACACCGTGCTTCCCGCCGCGTTCGGTCTGCTCGATCAGGGCATCCTGAACGTCTCGAAGGTGAAGACCGGGACGGTCACGATGTCGCGTCTCACCTTCAAGGACGGCAAGTACACGATGCAGATCATTCTCGGCGACGGCAAGACCCCGCCGAAGTGGGAGGAGTGCGGATGGGATCAGCCCGCGCCGCAGCTCTCCGCGTTGAAGATCGAGATCCCCGACGTCGAGCGTTTCGCCGAGAACGTCGCCTGCCAGCACTACATCATCACCTACGGCGATAACCGTCAGGCGATCCGCAACCTCTGCGCGATCCTCGGGATCGACGTGCTCGAACTCTGATCTGTGAAAACGATGAAAACCTTTCTCGGACTTGACGTCGGCACGACGTCGCTGAAAGCCGCGATCTTCGACGAAACGGGGAAGCGGCTGGGGTTCCGGTCGGTCGACTATACGCTCGACACCGACCCCGTGTCCGGTACGATCGAGTTTGACGCCGAATCCTACATCACGATGTGCCGCCGCGTGATCGCGGAACTCTCCGACGAATGCGGCGCGCCCGACGCGCTCTCGGTCGATACGCAGGGCGAGACCATGATCCTCACCGACAGAGACGGAAAACCCCTTTGTCCCGCCGTCGTCTGGCTCGACAACCGCGCCGAAAAAGAGGCGGAGGAAGTCAAGCGCGATTTCGGTCTGAAACGGGTTTACGAGGTCACGGGACAGCCCGAGATCACGGCGGGGTGGCCGGCGTGCAAACTTCTCTGGTTCAAACGCAACCGCCCCGAGATCTTCGACCGGATCGACAAGGTGTTCCTGCTCGAAGACTGGATCCTCTATCGGCTGACCGGGAACTTCGTGACCGAGCCGACCATCCAGTCCTCCTCGGTCTACTTCGACGTCTCGAAGCGCGACTGGTGGCGCGAAATGCTCGACTATATCGGTCTTCCCGAATCCCGTTTTCCGCGCGTTTTGCACAGTATGGAGGTCTGCGGGGAATACAACGGGATCAAGGTCGTGACGGGGGCGCTCGACCAGATCGCCGGAACCGTCGGCTGCGGCGTCGTCGACGAGAGCGAGATCAGCGAGATGACCGGGACGATCATGGCGATCTGCGCGATGACCGATTCCATCCCGCCCTACGATCCCGCCAGCATCATCCCCTGCCACCTTCACGCGATCGAGGGGAAGTATTGCCGCATCCTCTGGTCGAGTACCGCCGGAATGGCGCTCAAATGGTTCAAAAACGGGTTTTCCGAGAACTATTCCTTCAAGGAACTCGACGAACTCGCGAAGAAGATCCCGGCGGGCTCCGACGGTATGACCGTCCTTCCGTACTTCACGGGATCGACGATGCCGAAATACAATCCCGAGGCGACGGCGGTTTTTTCGGGCGTAACGCTCGCCCATACGCGGGGGCATTTCGCCCGCGCGATCATGGAGTCGATCGCGTTTCTGCTCCGTGAGGACCTTGCCTACATCGGCGCGGACGGCATCCGCGAGATCCGGATCACCGGGGGCGGCGCGTCAAGCCCGCTCTGGGCGCAGATCAAAGCCGACGTGACGGGGAAGACCCTCCGCACGGTCAGCGAGAGCGAGACGGCGTGTCTCGGATGCGCGGTCTTCGCCGCGGTCGGGATCGGGGCGTTCCCGTCGGTGTCCGACGCCGCCGGGAAACTCGTTCGTCCCGACAAACGCTACGTTCCCTCCGGCGCGGATTACGAGGACGCCTACCGCCGATTCGCCGCGCTCGACGAGAAAATGAATCAAGTACCGAAAGGAAACTGAAATGTACCGCAATTACAAGATCCGCGCACCTTATTTCGAGATCGGACCCAAGTGCTTCATGTGGGGCGAGCGGATGCTGAAACTCGCCAAGAAGATCGACGAGATCGCCGGGAAATACGACCTCGACGTGATCGTTACCCCGCAGTACGTCGACATCCGTCTGCTTGCCGAGAACACCGAGAATATCCACGTCTACGCCCAGCATATGGACACGCTTCGTCCGGGGCGCGGGCTCGGCTCGGTCTTGCCCGAGTCGGTGAAGGCGGCGGGCGCGGTCGGCGTGATGCTGAACCACGCCGAAAAGAAACTGACGCTCGACGAGATCCGTGAGAGCATCGCGCGCGCCGACGAGGTCGGACTTGCCTCCATCGTCTGCGCCGACAGCGTCGAGGAGATCCGGCAGGTCGCCCTGATGGGTCCGAACCTCATCGTCGCCGAGCCGACCGAACTGATCGGGACGGGGGTAGCGAGCGATATGGGCTACGTCCGCGACACCATCGAGGCGGTCAGACGGATCAATCCCGACATTATGGTTCTGCAGGGCGCCGGGATCTCCGGACCCGAGGACGTTGCGAACGTCATCCGCGCGGGCGCGCAGGCGACGGGATGCACCAGCGGCGTGATGAAAGCGAAGGATCCCGAGGCGGCGGCGGAGGAAATGCTCTGGACGCTCCGCAAGACCTGGGACGAGGTACACGGGAAATGATTAAGGATCGGATCGTTGACGACGCGCTCGCGGCGTTCCAGACCGAGAGCGAATCCATCCGGGAGACGGCGAACGCGATCGACCGCGCGGATTTCCTTCGGGCGGCGGAACTGCTCGTCAAAGCCCCGCGGATCGCGTCCACCGGATGCGGACACAGCGGGATCGCCGCGCGGCATTTCGCGCATCTGATGTGCTGCTGTGACCGTCCGGCGCGTTTCCTCTCGCCCGCGGAGGCGGTGCACGGGGGACTCGGCTTCCTCGAAAAGGGGGACGTCCTTCTCTGGACCTCCCGCGGCGGGAAGACCGACGAACTCATCCCGATCGTGTCGGTCTCCCGCAAGAAGGGCGTGACCGTGATCGGCGTGACCGAGAACCTGAACTCCCCCCTCGCCGGTGAATCCGACGTCGTGATCCCGATCCGGGTCACGCGCGAATGCGACCCCGACAACTGTCAGGGAACGACCAGTTTCGCCGTCACCTGCGCCGTTTTCGACGCGCTGCAAACGGCGGTGATCGAACTGTCGGGCTTTTGCAAGGACGATTTCGCCGTGATCCATCCGGGCGGCGCCGTCGGCAAGCGCCTGAACGGCGTCAAATAAGCAATCAAAAAGAAAGAACATATAAAGGAGAGCAAACTATGGAATTCATCGTTTTTCAGAAGGAACTGGAACTGCAATCGAGAGGGTGGATCCCCACTTTTCACGACGTGTCGAAGGAGATCCGCGAGATCGTCAAGGCGTCGGGTGTGAAGAACGGGACGGTCTGCGTCGCGTCGCACCACACGACCTGCTCGGTGATGGTGCAGGAGTGCTCCCACGACATCGACAGTTTTGACCTCGAATACCTGCAGCACGACCTGCTCGACATCATGCGGAAACTCGTTCCCGACTTCAAGGAGGAGCATCAGTACCGTCATCCCGGTCCGCTCCATTCTCAGTTCGGCAGATACGTCAACGAGCCGGGCGACTTCACCAGCATGAACACCGACGGGCATCTGCGCTCGGTCTTCTTCGGCAGAAGCGAGACCATGACGATCAAGGACGGGGAACTCGACGGCGGCGAATTCGCGCACGTCTACTTCATCGACTGGGATCAGGTGCGCGCGCGTCACCGTCAGCTGAACGTGACGGTTATGGGTACCACCGACTCGGTCGGAGACCGCAAGTGGAACAACGGCGAGGTCATCAACACGCTCCACAAGTTCACCGACGAGGAGAAGGCGTACGACCTTCACTACGATCTGCAACTGAAAAGATAAGAGGAAGAATATGAAACTCATTCTTGATACCGCAAATCTCGACGACATCCGGTATTTCAACACCTACTACCCGATCTCGGGCGTGACGACCAACCCGACCATCCTCTCGCGGGAGGGCGGCGACATCGTCAAGCACCTGAAAACCATCCGCGAGATCATCGGGGAGGACAAGGAACTGCATATCCAGGTGACCGAGACCGAGTTCGAGAAGATCGTCGCTGAGGCGAAACTGATCGTCAAGACCTTCGGTAAAAACACCTTCGTCAAGATCCCGGCGACCGACGTCGGTCTGCGCGCAACCGCCGCCCTTTCAAAAGAGGGGATCGGCGTGACCGTGACCGCCGTTTTCAGCGCGGGACAGGCGCTTCTTGCCGCGACCGCCGGGGCTTCGTACGTCGCTCCCTACGTCAGCCGGCTTGAAAACATCTGCGAGGACGGGGTCGGCGTCGTCGCCGAGATCCAGCAGGTGTTCGACTGCGACGATTACAAGACCGTCATCCTCGCCGCGTCTTTCAAGACCGCGCGCGAGGTGCTCGACGTCGCGCTCGCGGGCGCCGGCGCCGCGACGGTTTCCGCCGACGTTCTGAAAAAACTTCTGTCGCACACCTCGACCGACACCTCGATCGCCGGCTTTGAAGCCGATTGGAAAAAGGCGTTCGGCGACGCGAAACTTTCACAACTTCTGAAGGGCTGATCCTTCGATTTCGGCGCCGGAAGGTCCGATCAAGGTAAACGGACGGCAGGGAAAATGAAAAGGGCTTTTGTTCTCGTCTTTATCGCGTGTGTTCTGTGGGGGACGTCGGGGATCTTCGTCCACTTTCTGTCCCCCTACGGATTTACGGCGCTCCAAATGACCGCCGTGAGGGGGATCGTCTCGTTCCTCCTCATGGCGGGCTTTGCTTTGCTTTTCGACAGGGGACAGTTCCGGATCCTGAATTGGCGTGAACTGTTGCTCTATCTCTTTATGGGCGTCACGCTCTTCGGGACGGCGTTCTGCTATTATCAGTCGATGCGGATGACGTCGGTCTCGACCGCCGTCGTTCTGATGTATATCTCTCCGATCTACATTCTGCTTTTCTCGTTCATCGTTTTCCACGAGAAACTCGGACCCGTCAAGGGGATCTCGGTCGCGGGGATCCTGCTCGGCTGCGTGCTTGTCTCGGGGGTCGTCGGGGGCGGGAGATTCAATCTTCCGGGCGTTCTCATCGGCGTTCTCTCGGGCGTTTCCTACGCGATCTACAACATCTTGGCAAAACTGTCTGTCCGCCGCGGCGGATCGCCGATCAAGGCGACGCTCTACGCCTTTCTCTTTATGGCGGTGATCGCGCTGATCCCCTCGCATCCCGATAGGATACTCTCCTGCACGGCACAAAGACCCGCCGTCACGGTCCCGCTCTTGCTCGGGCTTGGGATCTGCACCTGCATTCTTCCGTATTTCCTGTTCAATTACTCCCTGAAAACGCTGCCCTCCGGCACGGCGTCGGCGATGTCGATCATCGAACCGCTCTCGGCGTCGGTTTTCAGTTTCACCCTGCTCGGGGAGGACCCCGACGCCCCCTCGATCATCGGGATCGTTCTGATCCTTCTCTGCGTGATCGTCCTCGAACGGAGCGAACTCAAAAAGAATGCGCCGAAGCCGAAAGAAAAGCCGGCGACGGATCCGACCGCAGCCCCGTAACAAAAGAAAAAAGCGCGCCGCCCGACCGGGCGGCGCTTTTCGTTTTTCAGATTCCGAGCCGCAGCCAAAGACCGAAGAGCGCCGCGGCAAGGGACGGGATCACGAGGATTACCCCGTACAAGGTGAATTTCTTGAAAGAGAAGGAGACGCCCGCGCGTCGGAGAAGCGACGCCCACATGATCCCGGCAAGCGCCCCGAGCGGCGTTAAAAACGCGCCGAGATTGGAACCGATCACGGCGGCGTAGATTCCGGCGGACAGGTTTGCTCCCGCGAGAGCGCCGTCCGCGAGGATCGAACTGAACAGCACGCTCATCGGGATGTTGTTGACGAGGTTTGCCGTAAGGCAGGAGAGCGCGCCGTAGGAGAAGATCGGCGCGCGATCCCCGAGCGCCTCTCCGATCCTTTCCGTCACGCCGTAGGCGGAGAGCGTAAGCACGACGGTGAACATCGACAGAACGAAGGGAACGAGCGGCCAGGGAAGCCGCCGGACCGTCCTTGCAAGTTCACGCGGTCGCTTTTTCCGGATCAGCGAGGCAAGAAGGACGAAGAGAAAGAGCGAGACGGCGAATCCGAGCGAGACGATCCACATTTGAAACCCGATATAGGAACCGACCGCGAGCAGAACCGTAGAGAGAAGAAGGTGGGCGAGCCCGATGGGGAGAAGAACGGGGTCGGGTTTTTCTTCCTCCGTCCAGATCGGGTCCATCGGCTCCGCGAGTTGCCTGGCAAAAAGGAGCCGCAGAACGAGAAGAGAGGTCACCCCGGCAAAAAGCGTCGGGAGCGCCATCACCGAGAGGTATTCGCCGAACCCGATCCCGGCGGAGCCGCCGAGATAGATATTCGTCGGGTTGCCGATCAGGAGCGCCATACTCCACGTATTCGCCGCGACGAACTCCGAGACGAGGTAGGGGAGCGGGTTAATCCCGGCGCAGCGCGTGAAATAGCAGATGAACGGCGTGAAGGTCAGGATGATGACGTCGTTCGACGTGAAAACCGTGAGGATCGAGACAAGCCCGTAGAGCGTGTAGAACAGGACGGTCTGCTTCTCTCCCGCGACCCGGATCGCCTTTCCGGCAAGATACCGGAAAAAGCCGATCTCGTCGAGAAAAATCGAAAGAGAGGTCATCGAGAGAAAGAGGATCAGGATCTTCAACGGGTTGATCGCCGTTTCGGAGGAGAGCCCCGCCCAAAGGGCGGAGAGCGAGATCCGGCGGCAGAGGATCAGGGTGATCGCGCCGATCAGCGCGATCACCCAATATATTCCGATCTTCTTTTTGCCGATCCTGATCTCGGGGAAGAACAGAACCGACAGGATGATCGTCAGCGCGGTCAGGGAAGCGATGAGTATCGTCGGGATCATAAAGCCGATCAGCCCCGGAAATCAGTTTCCGTCGCCGAACAGGTCGGTCTGCCCCGGGATCTGATCGCCGGGCTTTCTCCTCTGCCCGAAGGGGATCCCGAGGTGTTCGTAGGCAAGCCGGGTGACGCAGCGTCCGCGCGGCGTGCGGGAGAGGAACCCGATTTGCAGAAGGTAGGGCTCGTACACGTCCTCGATCGTGATGGATTCCTCGCCGATCGTCGCCGCGACGGTTTCCAGCCCGACGGGGCCGCCGTCGTAGTAGTTGATGATGGCGGAGAGCATCTTGCGGTCGGCGTTGTCGAGTCCGAGTTCGTCGATTTCAAGCATTTGCAGCGCCGTTTTCGCCATTTCCACGTCGATCGACCCGTTCCCGCGGACGAGCGCGAAGTCGCGCGCCCGTTTGAGCAGGCGGTTGGCGATACGCGGCGTGCCGCGCGAGCGCGACGCGAGTTCGAGCGCGCCGTCGTCGGTGATCCTGATGTCGAGGATCTTCGCGCTTCGTTTGACGATGGTGGCGAGTTCCTCCGGGGTGTAGAGTTCGAGTTTCAGAACGACGCCGAAGCGGTCGCGGAGCGGGGTCGTCAACTGTCCCGCGCGCGTCGTCGCGCCGATCAGCGTGAAATGCGGGATCGGAAGCCGGATGCTGCGCGCCGACGGACCCTTTCCAATGATGATGTCGATGGCGTAGTCCTCCATCGCGGGATAAAGGATCTCCTCGATCGAGCGCGAGAGCCGGTGGATCTCGTCGATGAAGAGAACGTCGCCCTCGGAAAGATTGGTCAGGATCGCGGCAAGGTCGCCCTGCTTTTCGATCGCGGGTCCCGACGTTGTCCTGATATTGACCCCCATCTCCGCCGCGATGATGCCCGACAGAGTCGTTTTGCCGAGCCCCGGAGGGCCGTAGAGCAGAACGTGATCGAGCGACTCTCCGCGGAGTTTCGCTGCTTCTATGCCGATTTTCAGGTTTGCCTTCGCCTTCTCCTGCCCGATGTATTCGTCGAGCGTTTTCGGGCGAAGACTGACCTCGGCGTCCGCGTCGGTCGGGGCGTATTCGCTGGATACGATCCGGCTTTCAAAGTCAAATTCCTGTTCCATTCCTGTTTCCCCTTCTGTATTTCGGATAATGGGAGGGCGATTATTTCACGAATTTGCGGAGCGCCGCCGTGATGATCTCTTCAAGGGTCAGTTTCTCGGTATCAAGCCCGCGCAGGGCGGAGAGAATCTGACTCCTGTCGTAACCGAGCGCCGTCAGCGCCTCGGTCGCCTCGGTCAGTTTTCCGTTCTTCCTCGTCTGCTCGGCTGTCGTCCCGTCGGGCTTCGCCGCCGTCGCGCCGCTCTCGCGGAAGAGATCGACCGACACCTTGTCTTTCAGTTCGAGGACGATGCGGGCGGCGGTTTTACCGCCGATGCCGTTGGCGCGCGCGAGCGATTTGACGTCCTCGGTGCCGACGGCGAAGATCAGTTTGTCGGGGGAGAAGGACGAGAGAAGCGACATCGCCGCCTTCGGTCCGACCCCGGAGACCCCGGTCAGGAGATTGAACACCTCGCGCTCTTCTTCGGACAGGAAACCGAAGAGTTCGACCCCGTCCTCCCGTACCGAAAGATGCGTGAAGAGCCGGACGGTCTCGCCGCGCTTGCGTGAGAGGACGTCCGAGGTGATGAGACTGATCGTCAGTTTGTAGCCCACCCCGCCGCACTCCACGACGGCGGTCGACTGATCGGAATAGGTCAGTTCTCCTTTGACGTAGTAATACATACTTTCTTCTCCTTGTTTTTCCGGATAATGCGGTAGATGACCTCGCCGCCGAGCGTGGCGAGAAACGCGCCCGCGCCGATGATCGACAGTTTTGCCGCCGTGACGTAGAGAGCGGGTAAATAGCGGAATTCGATCTCGTGTTCGCCGGACGGAGCGTCAAAAGCGAGCAGCGCGTCGAGCGTTTCGTAGACCTCGACGGGTTCGCCGTCCACCTTGACGTTCCAGCCGCGGTCAAACGGGATCGTCGTGAAGATCGCCGTTCGACCTTCCGGCACCGAGATCGCGCCGGAGAACCGATCCTCCCGGAAGGATGTCAGCCGGAGCCCGCCCGCCGAAAGATCGGAGAGCGCCGCGCGGTATTTATCCGCGTCGAGGAAGTAGAAGTAGGACGCGACCGTGTTGTCGAGGTAGAAGGCGTTTTCATCGTTGTCGGGACAGATCGAAAAGAGGGTCGTCTCGCCGGCGGGAAGAACGCCGAGGTCGATGAAGCCGTTGTTCCCCGTGAACATCCGCCCGACGTACTCTCCGTTGATCTGATAGGTACAGGCGCGCTGCCACCGCGTGGGGAAGAAGGCGAAGACTTCGCGCACGCCGTCGCCCTTGACCGCGAAGGTCAGACTCGCGGGATCTTCGTCGATCCGTTTGTCGTAGCGGGCGTGACCCGCCGAGGGACCGAGCGAGAGGTTGGTCAGGGTCGGGGTCCCGACGGCGACGGGGGAGTAGGCGCCGACCGATTCCTCCTGTCCCATCATCGTGCGCAGAACGATCCCGAGGATCGCGAAGGGGGAGGTGTCGTCGTAGTAGATCCGGTCGCTTTTTTCGTCCTCGTCAGGCTTATTGAAGGTGATCTTGCGGATCGCGGGATCGACGGCGAAGGCGAGCGGAAGCGCGTCGGGATTCTTGTAACAGGACGCCGTCCCGTCGTCGTAGATCTTCTCGTATACCGCGGGCATATTCCCGTCGGCGTCGGAGTTCCGCATGATATAGCGGATCGAGAGAAGCGAGTCGGTCAGGGGATTCGATGACGTGTACTGCGCCCAATGCGACCGCGCGGAGATCCCCGTTTTGTCGAGAAACGCGATGGTGTCGGCGTTCAGGGTCGAGGTCGATCCCGACACGCCGTAGGTGCCGAGGGCGTAGGACTCGTTGATACGGATGCGGTTCAGAAACTCGGTGCGGTAAAAGAGATCGGGATCGTTCTCCCGCACCTCGTCGACCACCGGCTGCCACCTGTCAAGGAAGTTCAGGTAGGACGGGCGGGTGGAGATCACGACGTCAAAATCGAGCGAAACGAGATTGAGGAGCGCCGAGACGAAAAGTTCGATAAGAACCGTAACCGAAAGAATACAGCGGAAGACCGCCGGGCGGAATCGCTTCGGCCGCACGATCAGAAGGATCAGTACGGCGTAAAGCGAAACGAACGCAATATCGGGATAAACCCCAGAAAAGTCGTGCAGATACCGGACCCCGAACGCTTGCAGCAGGAAAACGCAGAGGATCACGGCAAACCCCGTCAGCGCCACGGTGCGCGGGGATCGATCCGAGATCCCGTCGAAGGCGCGCGCGGCAAAGGTGACGAGGAGAAAGATCAGCATGAAACTGTATCGGTAGTTCAGCCAGTTCGGCGTCTGCAACCCGTGCCAGACGAGATCGAAGAACTTGATCGAAAAGGACGCGAGAAGAGAAAGACACAAAAGCGCCCCGGCAAGCCGTTCGCGCACGCGGAACCGACGGGAGATAAAGAACGAGGGGATCAGCAAAAGCGTCAGGATCCCGCAGTAGAGGACGGGCATCCCTTCGGGGCGTACCGTGTCGTAGGCGTTGAACAGGAGCATCCCGAAGAGGTCGAACAGTTTGAATTTCGACGTGAACTCGAAGGTCGGGTTGGAAAACTCGTTCTTCCCGAATTGCAGGGAATAGTAGGCGGGCAGTACGATCACGCAGGCAAGCAGCAGCGCGATCGCGGAGAAGAACGCCATCCGAATGAGCGCCCGAAGGAAATGCGCGCGCTCGCCGCGGGGGTTCCGTTCTTCCTTCGTCTGGCTGAAATAACAGTAGAAGAAATACAGGAGCAGGAATATACACATCATATAACCGATGTAGTAATTCGAGAAGACCGCCAAGGCAAGCGAGAGGGTGTAGAGTTTGTATTTCTTCTCCCGGACGAGGGACCACACCCCGATACAGATCACGGGGAGCAGGATTTCGCAATCGGTCCACATCGTGTTGTGCTGCATGATCATCGCGTACCCGGAGAGGGCGTAACAGCACGAGAAGAGCAGGGTGGAGAGATCGCGCGTCTTGGATATCTTTTTTAGAAAAATCGAGAAGGTCAGCCCGGACAACCCGCACTTGACGACGTAGAGCGTGTAGATCGCTTCGAGAATGTTCCGCTTCGGAAACAGCGCGACGATAAGAGAGAGCGGGCTTGAAAGATAGTAGGCGTAGATGCCGGGGAATTCGCCCCCAAGATTACGCGAGAAGGAATAGAGGAGCGACGCGTCGCCGTAGAGCGCGCGGCGAAGCGCCTCGAAGAACATCACGTACTGCGCGTTCATATCGAGGACGAGAATCGAGTTATCCCCGAAGGGGTAAACGCCGTACGCCGCGTGGACGAAGAACGTCAGGCACGCGGGAACAAGAAAGCAGAAAAGGAAGAGCAGGCGCGGATGGCGGCGGTAGATCTGCCGCATACGCGAATACGACCGGGAAAAGAAGGCGCGGAACGGGCGCTTTTTGCCGTCTTGTGCGCGCGCGGCGTCAAGCGGCGTCGGTTCGTTTATCGTATCGATTGTCCGCACCCCCTTTCTTTTAACGGTCGGTTCAGTTTTCTTTCGTCTCGGCGGGAATGACGCGGCGGATCCCTTTTTCGAGTTTGATGCGCGGAACCGTCATATCGCGTCCGCATCCGCGGCAGATCACGCGGATGTCGCTTCCGACCCGCTTCACCTCGAACAGGCGCGCGCCGCAGGGATGATTCTTTTTCATTTCCAGCGTATCGCCGACCGAAAAACGGATGATCATTCGGCATCCTCCGTTCCGCCCGCCGCGCGGGAGAAGAAGGGAATGTGCGCGCCCATCGCCGCCGCGCTCTCCAAACAAAGCAGGAGCGCGAAGAGAAGACAGCCGAGAAGCGACGTAAGATAGGTCGAAAGATCGGACAATACGGGGGAAAGGACCGCCTTCGCCCCGGGGGTTTTTGCGTTGCCTGCGGCGAAAACGCCGAGGAAGGAAGCCCCGTCGCCGCCCTTCACCCGCGCGGACGCTTCGGGCAGCGTCGATACGACGGCGGCGTAAGCCGAACCGTCGGCTTTCAGAGCGAGCGAGTCGCCGTAAGACCGCGGCGCCTTTTCGGGGGTGAGAAGCGAGACGGCGCGCGCGGCGGCGTCCCGGTCGATCCCGTAGATAAAGGGCAGGTCGGCGGGAAGCAGAAGCGTCGTCCCGTCGTTGCCCGCGCCGAAATGCAGACTGACCCGGACGGTGTCGCCCGCCGAAAAGTTGCCGAGGAAGTAGGACGCCGCGTAGAGCGTCGCGTTATCCGTGGGTTCGCCCGTTTCCGGGTCGGTCTCGCTCCAAAGGTACGCGCCGCCGAGCGCTCTGCCGTCGACAGATACGGTGGCGTAGTCGAGCGGATACTCGGTCGGGAAGGAGCAGAAGAGAGGACCGTCGCGGTCTGGCGTGACGGTGTATACGAGCGTCGCCGTTCCGGTGGAGGAGTTGCGCCGATAGCCCACGTAACCGGGTGCGTCCGCGTCGGTTTCGACGCAGTAGGGGTTGGAAAACGACTCGATCGCAACGGGCGCGTAGAGCGAGAGCGATTCGTCGCCGCAGAGGATACGGAAGATCGAGTTGATCCTGGAATAGGGCGAAGAATTGACGGCGGACAGGACCGACCCGTCGGGGATCGCGGCGGCGCGGAACAGGACGGGCAGGACGAATTCGTTTTCGTATACCGTCGATCCCTCGTCGCGGCAGATCGGTTCGTACACCGACGCGAGCGAATCGGGGAAGACGGCGGGGGTATCGTAGGTCGGATCGTGTTCGGTCTTATCGGGATGAAGGCGGATCTTTTCCTTCGCCTTCGTTTCGATCGGTTCGTGCGTCGCGACGTAGCGAACGCCGAGCAGCGAGAGGGAGAGCGGGGAAGAGACGGTTTTCAGAGTGCCGTCCTCGGCGTATTCGATCCCGAGCGCGCGGAGCAGATCGGGCGGGAGAACCGAGGCGGAAGCGAAACCGAGATACGCGGCGTCGTCCGGGGTGATCGCGTCGAACTTCTCGGCGCGGTAGAGCGGATCGCCGACCCCGACGGAAGAGAACCCGGAAGCGTAAGCGTTATAGTAGGATGAGGCGTAGGCGTGGTTGCCCTCGGTTTCGGAGACGTCGGTCCCCTCCTTCTTCGCGATCACACCCGCCAGAGCGGCGTTCGACACGGCGACGTCGAGCGTCGTCACGACGATCAGAAGGATCGAAAGAAGAGAGAAAAGTTTAACGGGACGTCCTTCGCGCAGCCGGATCACGGCAAGAATGCCGGCACAGGCGAGCGCGAGGAACGGAAGCGGGACCCAGACCGAGTTGATCTCGGAGAACCAGACGACCTTGACCCCCTCCTCGGCTTCGTAGGAGAGGTTCATCCGCTGCAAGACCGAAATCAGAACCGCAAGGATCAGCGCCCCGGCGGTAAGCGCACGCTCCGAACGGCGGTCGACCGAATCGAGGGCGCGCGCGGAGATCGCAAGAAAGAGCGCGGGGAAAACGGCGGCGAGCGTATAGGAATAACCGTCAGGGACCCGGAAAAGGTCCCAGAACGCGGAAAGAACGCTCACCGAAAAGGTGAAGTACAGAATGAAAACGAGCGAACCGAAAACGACCTTCTCCCGGACGGGTATTTTTTTGCAGAGGAAATAGATCGGAAGAAGCAGAAGGGGAAGCATCCCGATGAAGAGATACGGGAAACGGTTTCCCGCAAGACCGTCGTAGGTCGCGGGAAGCATCTTCCCGAAAAATTCGATCAGATTATAGTTTTGCGTGAAGGAAAGATCCCGGAAAGTGAGAAGCAAACGGTCGAACGAGGGGAGAAGGATCGGCGCCGAGAACAGAGCGGCGGGCAGGATCGCGAGCAGAACCAGCAGAAGGTCGAATAGAATCGCTTTTCCCCGGACGCCGGGACGGCTGAGTCGGACGGCGAAGAGCCACAGAAGCGAGAAGAAGAGAAAGCCGAACAGCGTCCGAAAAGACGCGACGGCGCAGAACGCAAGCGAAAGCGAAAAGAGAACGAACCCGCGACGCGAAACGATCGATTCGACTCCCGCGAGCATCAGGGGAAGGACGATCAGACAGTCGACCGAGACTCCGGTCAACTGACTGACGAACGAATAGGACGAGAGGGCGTAGAGGACCGAGAAAAGAACGGCTGTGAGCCCGTCGGTTTTACGCCGTTTCAGGAAGAAGGCGAACGCGGCGGCGGCAAGCCCGCACCGGATCGCGTTCGTAAGGCAGACGCCCGCAAGACGCGAAGAAAAGGGGAAGAAGGAGAGCAGACGGTTCATGGGATTCACCGAAAAGGCGAGGAACGCGAGATCCTCTCCCTCGGAGAGGGCTCCGAGCGTGCCGCCCCGGCGGAGCGAAGCGAGCCGTCCGTACCATCCCGCCGCCTTGGTCTCGTAAAGGAACGAAAGACTGTCGCGCGCGAGAAGAAAAACGGCGATCATTCCGAGAAACGCGAACAAAAAGGAGAAAAGATACGGCGAAAAACGGGATCGGCAGATCGCGTCAGCCGTCCCGGAAAAACGGTTCTTTCGTTTCGTTTCGCTCATGGTTCGTTTCTCCTGTCAAATTCATTGTATAGTATAACATAAATTATATTTTTTGTAAACCTGATTTCCGTAAAAAACACTTTTTCGCGTTTTCCTTTGACTTTCCCGAAAAAATGTGATAAAATATCTTGATAAGAAAAGAAACGGGGGAACCTCCCGGACTCCGAAAGGAGAAGAAGATGATCATTCTCGGAATCGACCCGGGACTCGCCATCGTCGGATGGGGGGTCATCGAGGCGCACAGGGGACAGTTCAGACCGATCGCCTGCGGGGACATCAACACCCCGGCGCACACCTCGGTCGAGTCCCGCCTTGAATCCATCTACCGCGACCTGAACCGGATCATCGAAAAGTACAAGCCCGACGAGGTCGCCATCGAGGAACTTTTCTTTACGAACAACATCACGACGGGGATCACCGTCGCCGAGGCGCGCGGAGTCATTCTGCTCGCCTGCCGTCAGCACGGGATCCCGATCAACGAGTACACGCCGCCGCAGGTCAAGCAGGCGGTCGTCGGATACGGGAAAGCCGAGAAACGGCAGGTGATCGCGATGGTGACGTCGCTTCTCCGGCTGCAATCCCCCCCGAAACCCGACGACACGGCGGACGCGCTCGCCATCGCGCTCTGTCACGGTCAGGTCGCGGGATCGGCGCTCAAAGGTTTTTTCAATCAACCGTAAACGAACGGAGTCATTATGTGGGTTTGCGATCAATGGAAGGACTATGAACTGCTCGACGCCTCGGACGGAGAAAAGTTGGAGCGGTGGGGAAAGTATATTCTGATCCGCCCCGATCCGCAGGTTCTCTGGCGCGGAGTGAAGAAAAGTCGGTTCTGGGAGAAGTCGGACGCCGATTACCGCCGCTCGTCCTCGGGCGGAGGATCGTGGAGCGAAAACCGTCTTCCCGAAGCGTGGAAGATCTCCTACCGTGATCTGACCTTTCAGGTCAGACCGATGGGGTTCAAACATACGGGTCTTTTTCCCGAACAGGCGGCGAACTGGGACTGGTTCTCCGATCTGATCCGCTCGGCGGGTCGCCCGATCAGGGTGCTCAACCTGTTCGCCTATACCGGCGGCGCGACCGTCGCGGCGGCGAAAGCGGGGGCGTCGGTCGTCCACGTCGACGCGGCGAAGGGAATGGTCGCCACGGCAAAGGAAAACGCGGCTCTGTCGGGGCTTTCCGACGCGCCGATCCGCTACATCGTCGACGATTGCCGGAAGTTCGTCGAGCGCGAGATCCGGCGGGGAAACCGCTACGACGCCGTCATCATGGATCCTCCTTCCTACGGGAGAGGTCCCACGGGAGAGGTCTGGAAGATCGAAGAGGCGATCGACGGTTTCGTGTCGCTCGTGTCCGGGGTCCTCTCGGATCAGCCGCTCTTTTTCCTGCTGAATTCCTATACGACGGGGCTCAGTCCGTCCGCGATGAAGTACGTCACCGATCTGCGCGTGGCTCGACGCTTCGGGGGACGGTCGGACGCCGAGGAACTGGGGCTTCCCGTCACCGAGACCGGCTCGGTTCTTCCGTGCGGGGGGAGCGTCCGGCATATCTTCTGATTTCCGCTGAAAGGAAAACGACGTGTCGCATTTCATTGAAACGAGAAATCTGTCCTTCGAGTACGGGGGCGAAAACGGGGAACGTCCGATCCGGGCGCTGTCTGACGTTTCGCTGTCGATCGACGAGGGAGAGTATATCGCCATCCTCGGGCACAACGGCTCGGGGAAATCGACGCTTGCGAAACTTTTGAACCTGATCCTGATCCCGACTTCGGGTGAGATCGAGATCGACGGCAAGACCGTCACGTCCGAGGGGCTTTCCGACGACGAGATCTTCGAGATCCGACGGAAGATCGGGATGGTCTTTCAGAACCCCGACAACCAGCTCGTCGCCACCGTCGTCGAGGAGGACGTCGCCTTCGGACCCGAAAATCTCGGGATCCCGCGGGAAGAGATCCGCGAACGGATCGACGCCGCGCTCGCCACGGTCGGAATGACCGAGTACGCCCGTCACGCGCCGCATAAACTGTCGGGCGGGCAGAAACAGCGCGTCGCCATCGCCGGGATCATCGCCATGTCGCCGAAGTGTATCGTTTTCGACGAATCGACCGCGATGCTCGACCCGCGCGGCAGACGCGAAGTCACCGACACGATGGAAAAACTTAATCGCGAAAAGGGAATGACGATCCTGCACATCACGCACTATATGGAAGAGGCGGCGCGCGCCGACCGCGTGATCGTCATCAGCGACGGGCGGGTTCTGATGGACGGGACGCCGCGCGAGGTCTTCTCGCGGGTCGAACCGTTGAACGCCTGCGGACTCGAAGCGCCGCAGGGAACCGAACTGCTCTACGAACTCTCGCTTTCGGGCGTCGCGCTCCCCACGGGGTGCCTCACCGTCGCGGAGTGCGCGGACGCGCTTGAAAAACTGCTCTCGGGAAAGCAAGGGAAAACGGGAGATGTATAAACTCGAACTGAAAGACGTGACCCATATCTACGGAGCGCGGACGCCCTTTGAGAGGTGCGCCCTCCGCTCGGTGAATATCGGATTCGAGACCGGGCTCGTGACCGGTCTGATCGGTCATACCGGGTCTGGGAAATCGACGCTCGTGCAGATGTTGAACGGTCTGATCCGTCCGACGAAGGGGACGGTTCTGCTCGACGGGAAGGATATTTGGGAAAAGCCGAAAGAGATCCGTTCGGTGCGCTTCCGCGTCGGGCTTGTGATGCAGTATCCCGAATACCAACTTTTCGACGAGACGGTCGGACGCGACATCGGTTTCGCGCTTCGGAACAAGGGATGCTCCGAAGAAACGATCAGGGAAAAGGTGACCGCGGCGGCACAGCGCGTCGGGCTTTCTCCCTCGCTTCTCTCCAAATCTCCCTTTGATCTCTCGGGCGGTCAGCGTCGACGCGCCGCCATTGCCGGCGTGCTCGTGATGGATCCCGAGGTACTTGTGCTCGACGAACCCGCCGCAGGGCTCGATCCGCGCGGACGCGCCGAGATCCTCGGCTATCTCTACCGTTATCGCGAGACCAACGGCGCGACGGTCATCCTCGTCAGCCACAGTATGGAGGATATGGCGCAGTATTGCGACCGCGTCGTCGTGATGCGGGACGGCGAGATCTACGCCGACGGGACGACCGACGAGATCTTCTCGGATCCCGCGCGGCTTTTCGACGCGGGAATGGACGTTCCCGAAGTGATGAAGATCGCCATCGAACTGAAAAAACGGGGAATTCCGCTCGAAGGCAAACTCTATACCGTCGAGGGGGTGCGGGACGCCGTTCTCCGCGCGCTCGGGAAGGGAGGGAACCGATGATCTCGGATATCACGCTCGGTCAGTATTTTCCGGGAAGGTCGCCGATCCATCGGCTCGATCCCCGGTTCAAAATCATTCTGACGATCCTCTTTATGGTCGCCCTCTTTTCGGCGCGCAATATCTTCGTGTACGCCGCGATGACGCTCTTCACGGTTCTGCTCGTACTCGCCAGCCGGATCTCGCTCCGCGTCGTTTTACGCGGGATCCGTCCGCTTCTTTTCATCCTTCTCTTTACCGTGATCCTGCACGTTCTGATGTCTACCCGCACGGACGGACGGCTTCTGATCTCTTGGAAGTGGCTGACGGTCTACGATATGGATCTGTACCGCGCGGGGGTGATGGTTCTTCGGATCGTTTTGCTTGTGGTCGGGACCAGCGTTCTGCTCTCCTATACCACGACCCCGATCTCTCTGACCGACGCGATCGAATCGCTCTTAAAACCCCTCGCCGCCATCCGCGTTCCCGTGCACGAGTTCGCGATGATGATGACGATCGCGCTCCGTTTCATTCCCACGATGCTTGAAGAGACCGAGAAGATCATGAACGCGCAGAAAGCGCGGGGCGCCGACCTTTCGTCCGGCAACCCGTTCAAGCGGATCCGCGCGCTGATCCCGGTCCTCATCCCGCTGATCGTCTCCGCCTTTCAGCGGGCGCTCGACCTCGCGACGGCAATGGAGTGCCGTTGCTATCGCGGGTCGAAGGGAAGGACCAAACTCGTGAAACTGAAATCGACCCCCGCCGACGCCGTCGCGCTGCTTTTCTTTGCCGCGGTGCTTGCCGGGGTTTACGTCGGGAACGCACTGATCCCGATCGGGATCCGCGTCGGATGAAGTACCTCGTCAGGATCGCCTATCTCGGCGAAAACTTCTACGGTTTCCAGTATCAGCCCGGACGGCGGACGGTTCAGGGCGAACTGAACCGGGTTGCGGCGAGCGTCTTCGGCGGCAAGTGCCTCGTGACGGGATGTTCCCGCACCGATCGCGGCGTTTCCGCCCGCGATTTCTGTATCACGATCGAGCCGCCCGAAGGAAGCCCGCGCATTCCGGCAAAGCGCCTGCCGGTCGCCGCCCTTCCGTTTTTGCCGCGCGATCTCGTCTTTCTTTCCGCGAAGATCGTGCCCGACGCCTTCCATCCGCGCTACGACGTGAAAACGAAGGAATACCGCTACACGATCCGCACGTCGCCTACCCCCGATCCGTTCCTCTCCGGGCAGGTATGGGAGTATCCCGTCGCGCTTCCGAAAAACGCGCTGCAAAGGATGCGCGCGGCGGCGGTTCATTTTCTCGGAAAACACGATTTCGCGGCGTTTATGGCGCAGGGTTCCGACGTAAAGGACACCGAACGGACGATCTTCGGTATGAAGGTTCTGAAAAAGGGGAAACTGATTACGGTATCGGTTACGGGAGACGGTTTTCTCTACAATATGGTGCGGATCATCGCCGGAACGCTTCTCGACGTCGGTGCAGGCAAACGCGAGCCGGACGAGATCCCGGACGTCATTTTGTCCAAGGAACGCAAAAAAGCGGGACAAACCGCGCCGCCCGAGGGACTCTGCCTTTGGAAAGTAACCTACTGAGTTGGCGTTTTTTTCGCCGGATAGCCCTTTTGATCCCCCCGTATACTATCGGTTGAAACGATGGGTGCGGGGGGTTTTGTATGCGAAAAAAGAAAAATGGACGAAGAGGACTCCGCATTGTACTGTTCCTTTTTCTGTCCCTGTTTGCGGCGGCGCTGTTCACCCTGACGGTTCTGACGGCGCGGGCGGCGGCGGGGCTTGACCCGGAGGCGGACGTCGCCCTGCTCGACGATCTGTCTCGGACGGGTACGACCCGCCTTTTCTGTCGCGGAACAGGGGACGGGGAAGAGACGGATTTGGTCGAATACGAAACGGTCTACGCCGCCGAGAACCGGATCTGGTGCGCCGCCGACGAGATCCCCGACGTGGTGAAACACGCGCTGATCTCGATCGAGGACAAGCGTTTTTACAGTCACAACGGGGTCGATTGGCTCCGCACGGGAAAGGCGTTTCTCAACTACGTTTTCCGGTTCGATCCTCCGTTCGGCGGCTCGACGATCACGCAGCAACTCATAAAGAACGTTTCGGGGGAAAACGACGTCAAAAGCGAACGGAAGATCCGGGAGATCCTTCGCGCGCTCCGGCTTGAAAAACGATATACGAAAGACGAGATCCTGACCTTCTATCTGAACGTCATTCCGCTCGCCAACCGTTGCTACGGGATCGGGGCGGCGTCCTCGTTCTATTTCGGAAAAACGCCGTCCGAACTCACGGCGGCGGAGGCGGCGACGCTCGCCGCGACGACCAACGCTCCGGCAAGATACGACCCGCTCAGGTATCCCGACGCCAACCGGGACAGGCGAAATCTGATCCTTACCAAGATGGAAGAATACGGGTATTTGACGAAGGAGGAGGCGGACGCGGCGCGGACGGAAGAGATCACGTTTACGGCGAAGCGCGGCGACGCCGGAACACGGATCGTTTCGTGGTATACAGAGGCGGTGCTCTCCGACGTGATCCGCGATCTTTCGGCGCGGCGGGGTCTTTCCGAGGGGGCGGCGACGGCGCTCGTTTATCGCGGCGGACTTGAAATCGAGATCTGCTGCGATCCCGCGATCCAACGGACGGCGGAACGGGTTTGCCGCGCGGCGGATCGGAAAGAGGGCAATCTTGCGGTCTGGGTGGTCGATCCGTCGACGGGCGAGGTGCTTGCCGCGATCGGCGGCGCCGGGGAAAAGGCGGGGAACCGGGGGCTTCATTTCGCCGTCGACGCGCTCCGTCCGCCCGGCTCGGCGCTGAAACCGGTCTCGGTCTACGCTCCCGCGCTTCGCGCGGGTCTTGTCAACTGGGCGACGGTGTTCGAGGATCTGCCGCAGTCGTATAATGACGGTGTCCCCTGGCCGAGAAACGCGAACGGCGTTTACGACGGTCGGATCGGGGTACACGAGGCGATCGCGCGCTCGAAGAACACGGTCGCGGTCTCGGTTCTCTCGCTTCTCGGACGGCGCGCTTCGTTTGATTTTTTGAAAAACGAGTGCGGTTTCACGTCGCTTATCGAGGACGAAACCGACGAATCGGGTCGCCGCCTGACCGATCTTTCCGACGCGCCGCTCGCGCTCGGGCAGTTGACCCGCGGGGTCTCCCTGCGGGAATTGACCGACGCCTATTCGATCTTCGCCGGGGAAGGGATCCGAACGAAAGCGATCACTTATCGGACGGTGAAGAATCGCGCGGGCGAGATCCTTCTTTCGAACAACGCCGCCCGCCGCCGCGTTCTCTCGTCCGCCGAGGCGGCGATCATGACCGGGATGCTCTCCGAGACGGTCGAGTACGGAACGGCGCGCAATCTGACGGTTTCGTCGGTCGTTCCGACGGCGGGGAAGACCGGGACGACGACGGGGGCGCGGGACAGATGGTTCGTCGGATATACCCCGAACCTCCTGTGCGGCGTGCTTTCGACCTCGGACGGGAGCGGTTCGGACGGCGTTCCGCGTTCTCCGCTTCCGGTCTTCGACGCGATCATGAAGGCGGCGCACGCGAAAATCCTCGACGGAACCGACGAACCGCCGACGTTCCCGATCCCGTCCGGGGTGGTCGCGCTCCCGTTCTGCCGCGACAGCGGCGATACGCCGGACGACGATTGCTCGCTCGATCTGCGCGGGGATCGCGTCGCGTACGGACTCTTTACCGAGGACAACCGACCCGGAAAGGACTGCGCCCTGCATCGCCCGATCCTCTATGATCGCGTGCGCGGCGAATGGATCCCGGACGACGGGGAGGTTTCGCCCTTTCTAATCCGGTTTTCCGCCCCCGACGGGTCAAACAGAACGATCCCGGACGGGACCGAACCGACCGACCGGGCGTACGATTACGACGTATTGCTCGGCGGTACGGATCCCCCGGAACCCGAGACGGAGGAACCCGACGGGGGGACCGCCGTTTCGGGCGGGATCGGGGAATGGGAACGGATCCGCTCGCGCGAGAGATTTCGCTTTGAACCGCGTTGGTACCGCCACTTTTTCGACCGTTAGAAAGGCGGCGGGATGAAGGAACGGAGCGCCCGTCTTTCACTTTGGGTGCGATTTTATGCGCGAACCCGTAAAAAATGATGAAAAAACCGAAAAAACATTCAATTCCCCTCTTGAAAAACGGAAATGGTTGTGCTAAAATTATTTCATATTTTTTGAAATGAGGGGGCAACACAATGGCATACGTTGAACAAGTATTGGAGGAGTTGAAGAAAAAGAATCCCGGCGAGCCCGAGTTCCATCAGGCGGCAACCGAGATCCTTGCGTCGATCGCACCGGTGTTCGAGAAGCATCCCGAATACCAGAAGGCGGGTCTGCTCGAACGGTTTCTCGAACCCGAGCGGACGATCATGTTCCGCGTTCCGTGGGTGGACGATCAGGGCAACACGCACGTCAACAAGGGATATCGCGTCGAATACAACAGCGCGATCGGACCGTATAAGGGAGGTTTGCGTTTTCACCCCTCCGTCAACCTTTCGATCCTGAAATTCCTCGGTCTGGAACAGATCCTGAAAAACTCTCTGACCGGCACGCCGATCGGCGGCGGTAAGGGCGGTTCGGACTTTGACCCGAAGGGCAAATCCGACAACGAGATCATGAAATTCTGCCAGAGCTTTATGACCGAGCTCTACCGTCATATCGGGCAGGATACCGACGTTCCCGCGGGCGACATCGGCGTCGGCGGACGTGAGATCGGTTTTCTCTTCGGTCAGTACAAGCGCATCAGAAACGAGCACGTCGGCGTTCTGACCGGACGCGGACTGACCTACGGCGGTTCGCTCGCGAGAAAAGAAGCGACCGGGTTCGGTCTCGTTTATCTCACCGAAGAGATGCTGCAGAGCCGCGGCAAGACCCTGAAAGGCAAGACCGTCGTCGTTTCGGGCGCCGGCAACGTCGCGATCTACGCGGCGCAGAAGGCGACCACCCTCGGCGCGAAGGTCGTCGCGATGTGCGATTCCAACGGCTATATCTACGACAAGAACGGCGTCAACCTCGACGTGATCAAGCAGATCAAAGAGGTTGAACGCGCCCGGATCAAAGAGTACGCGGCGAGAGTTCCCGGCTCCGAGTATCACGAGGGCTGCTCCGGCATCTGGACCGTCAAGTGCGACGTGGCGCTTCCTTGCGCGACGCAGAACGAGCTGAACCTCGAATCCGCCAAGGCGCTGGTCAAGAACGGCGTCTTCGCCGTCGGCGAGGGCGCGAATATGCCCACCACGCTGGAAGCGACCGAATACTTCCTCGCAAACGGCGTGCTCTTCGCTCCCGGCAAGGCGGCGAACGCCGGCGGCGTCGCCACCAGCGCGCTCGAAATGGCGCAGTCGAGCCAGCGGCTCTTCTGGTCCTTCGACGAGGTCGACGCGAAACTGAAATCCATTATGGTCGGCATCTTCCACAACATCGACGCCACCGCCGAGAAGTACGGGAAACCCGGCAACTTCGTCGTCGGCGCGAACATCTTCGGATTCGAGAAGGTCGCCGAAGCCATGATGGCGCAGGGGATCGTCTGATCCGTTACAACGCGATAAAAGAACCCCGCCCGGATGTCGGGCGGGGTTCTTTTTCTTTTTACGGGAGGAAACCGTCGGGGACCAACCGTTTCCGGCAGTAGGTTTTCAGATCCGGGGAGCCGCCGTCAAAGACGCAGGTCTTGTAAAACTCGCTTCCGGTGAAAACGGTCTTCACCGTTTCGGGGAGATCGAGTCGGAAAGAAAGGTACGGCGTCTCGCCGTGACACCCGAGAAAGACCGCCGTCGTTTTGTCGGGGAAGAGATCGTCGGTCGAATCGACCGGGACGTTCTCTCCGATATAGAGCAGACGGTCGTTTGCCGTTTTGAGCGAGATCATCAGCGGAACGGTCGGCGCGCCGTCGGTCGGCTCTGTCTTACGGAATTGCAGCGCGAAACCGATCGGCTCGCATTTGTCGGATACCGTAGAATAGTCGACCGATACCCGGTCGAGAAGCGAAACGAGCGCGTCGTACTCCCGTCGCTCGACGTTCTTCGGTTCGGTCAGAACGACCCGCCGGACGTAGACCGAGGAGAGCATGTCGCAAAAACCCTCCGCCGTTCCGGCGTCGTAGGAGGAGAAGACGTAGACGTCGACCTCCGACAGCCGAGCGGCTTTCAGTTCGTCTCGCAGCATGGGGAGGTTCCCGTCGGGCGTTCCAAGATCGACGCAGGCGGCGCGACGCCCGGAGCGCAGGACGATCAGATCGTCGTCGGATCCGTCCGAGAGAAGCGCGATCCCGTTGCCTTTTTCGGGGAGAGCGAAGAGAAGAAACGCCGCGAGCGAGAGAACTCCGCAAACCGAGCAGAGGACGATCCTCCGGCGTTTGGAGAGCGAGAGGAACGCGACGGCGAGCAGGGCAAGGAAGGGAAGCGCGCCCGCCGCGGTCAGGATCGGAGACGAGAACGAAAGGGCGGCGTGCGGAACCGACGCGATCCGGCGAAGAAGCGAAAGAAAGACGTCGCAGTAACGCGCGGCGAATGATCCGACGAACGGAAACGGGAGAACGAGTACGGCGACGGCAAGATACAGAAGCGCCTGGATCGGCAGGGAAAGAAGCAGGTTCGACGGGATCGAAAGAAGCGACAGTTCCCCGAAGAGCGCACAGGATACGGGAAGCGTGAAGAGAACGGCGAAGAGCGTCATCACGGCGTAGGAAGCGATCCGACGGGGAAGCAAGCGAAGGAACGTGCGTTTCTTTCGCGGAGCGCGGAAAAATTGCGCCGAGAGCAGGATCCCGAGCGTCGCGAGATACGAGAGCAGAAAGGAAACCGAAAAGATCAGATAAGGCGCGAAGAGGAGCATAACCGCGCCCGAGAGCGCAAGGGACGTGAGCGAATCGGGCTGGCGCTTCGCAAACCACGCCGCCTCGTAGAAGAAGAGCATCAGAGACGCGCGCAGAACCGACGGGGTAAACCCGACGAGCGCGGCGTAGAAAAAGGCGAACAGAACGACGACGATCCCGACGGCGGGACGCGGAAGCCGAAGCCGCCGGAGCAAAAGTGAAAGCGCGGCGGAGAGGAATACGACGTGCATCCCGCTGACGGCAAGGGCGTGAGAGACGCCGGCGCGCCGGAACAGGATCCCTGCGCCGGTCGGAAGTTCGTCGGTCTCTCCGAGCAGGACCGCGACGAGAAGCCCTCCGTTTTCCCCCGCCACACGGGAGGACAGCGTCTCTTTGACCGACGACGCAAGCCAAAGAAACGGCGCGCGGAAACTCGCCCGGTGTCCCGTGACAGCGACCTCTCCGGAGAGTTTCAGCCGCCCGCGGCATCCCTTGCCGTAAAGCCCGTTCCGGGCGTAAGCCGAGAGAGAAACGACCGTTCCCTCTCCCGCGAGTTTGTCGCCCGGTTTGACCGCAAGACCGTCGGGAAGATCGACCGAAAGACGGCAAAAGAGTCGCCCGTCTTCGTCCTTCACGGATCCGACCGTCCAAACGTTCTTTTCCGCGTCGGTTATTTCAAGAGCGCAAAAGGAGTAGCGCGCCGTTTCATCGCGCCTTTTTTCGATCGCGCGGTCGGGAAGATCGGAGGAGAGAAATGAGAGTAAGGCGGCGAGCGAAAGAAGCAGAGCGGACGCGCCGAGAAGCGGGCGTCGCTTCTTCAAAAAGAACGGGACGACGCCGAGAAGCAGCGCCATACCGAACAGGATCGCCTTCGCTGCGAGGGGAAGCACGGAAAGGAGAAAGAAGCCGGCAAAGAAAACGAAGAGCGCCGTCGCGAGCGGGCGCTTTTGCAGAAGGTTCACGGCGTTCTCCTTTCTCCCGAATGATAATACGACTGTATTCTACCATATTCGACAAAAAATGTCAAACGAAGAAAAGAGGTGAGGAGAAACGGGTTTGATTCGATTGACAACCGAGGAGAAACGTGCTATAATAAAGTGATACGGAGAAAACGGCGGAAAGGGGGAAGCGCTATGACCGACGAACGGGACCGATTCTGGGATCTGTCCGACCTGATCCCGAAAAAGAAAAAGCCGAGCGTCGCGCCTTTTTCCCACGCCGTTTCGTTTTCCGACGTGAAACCCGATTTTGACGCGGTGAACGACGGCATCGAGCCGATCGACGACCGAGGCGCGCTGACTTTTCCCCAGCTCCCCGCGCAGACGCGGGAGAGCGTTTCCTACGTTCCGACAAAGAACCGTTTGCTCTCGAACGTGACCGTGACGCGGTTTTCGGGCGGGTACCGGTTCTACGAGGAGTTCCGGCGCGACGCGCTCGCTGTGGCGAACCTGCCCGGTTTTCCCTGCGACTACGTTCCGTTCTATTCCTCTATGCCGCAGTACGCGCATCTCGACCCGGCGCAGAAACAGTATTATCTGTGGTTCCGCGAGGCGGTAAAGCGCGGGGACGCGGTGCGCGCGGACGAGAGTTATCTTCGGCTTTTGATCTACGAGATCATCAATCTTCCCGACGTGATCGAACCGAGCGACGGGGTCCTGCGGCTCATCACGCTCTGGCGGCTCTACCGCGAGCGTTTTCCGGGACTCAATATGCAGATGGCGGGATGGATCGCCGACTATTGCCTCGTGCATCGGCTCGCCTGTCCCACGGCGGAGCTCCGTCCGATCATGGATACCGTGATGAACGCCACCGATTTCCGCGAATTCTATCTCGGGGAGGCGGCGGAGGACGACGACGGCGGGATCGGCGCGCTGCTCTCCGCGCTCTCCGATTATCCGTACTCATCCGGGAAATACGCGACGGGAGAGCACTCCGCGCTCTTCGGACGGCATATCCCGTCTTCGCTCTATCCGGTATTGAAGCGTCTGCTCGCAGAGGAAAAGTCCGAAAGGGACGGACGGATCAAACGGACGCGGAAGGCGTTTATCGGCGCGCTCTGTTCCTACGCCGTGAAGTATGAGATCACGGTCGAATACCGTTCCTTCTCGGGTTCTCTTTCGCTCCGGCGACGGGTCACGGCGGCGGTCAAATACGCCGAGAACCGTCTTCGCTCGCTTTGCTCGATCCGCAGTCGGCTTGCCGTCTCCGGGCTCGACGATTGGGCGAAGGACGAAATCGACGCCTATTTCGACCGACTTACTCTCACCTTGAAAAAAGAGAAGGAATATCGGGAGCGTCCAGCGTACGAAGCGCAGTACGACGCCGCCGACCGGACGATCTCTTTTTCTGGCGCCGACGAGATCGAACGCGAATCGTGGGAGAACGCCGAGCGGCTTGCCCCGCTCGAAGAAATACGGGAAACTCCGACGCGCGACGTCTCTGCGCCGTCGGTTCCGGACGAGACGCCGGACGGATCCGGCGGGGAAGAGATCGCGTTCTCTTCCGCGCAAAGGGCGTTCCTGTCGGCTCTGCTCACGGGGGATCGTGAGGCGGCAGCCCGCGCCGCGCGCGCGGCGGGTACGTCGCCCGACGGGATGGTCGAATCGCTCAACGAACGAGCGCTCGAAGAGTTCGGAGACGTCGTGATCGAAAGCACGGAAAACGGTTACGCCGTGATCGGGGATTATATGGAGGAGGTCGCCGGATGGACGGAAACGAAATAAAGGTGCCGAAGAGGATTCTGAACACTCTTTTGTCCTCTCTTGCCGCCGGGGTGGTGCCCCGGAGCGGCGCGCCCTATATCGCCATCGGAAGAAAGGAAGAGATCGCGTCGCTGCTCGGCAATCTCGACGAGGTTGACGAGGGGGGCGCGGCAGTCCGTTTTCTTATCGGACGGTACGGAAGCGGAAAGAGTTTTCTGATCCAATTGATCCGCGGCTACGCCACCGATCGCGGATTTCTCTGCGCCGACGCCGACCTTTCGCCCGAGCGGCGGCTTTCGGGCGGCTCTGACGCAGGACTGTCCACCTATCGCGAACTGATGAAGAACCTGTCGTCGAAGGCGTCGCCCGACGGCGGCGCGCTTCCGATCCTGCTCTCGCGCTATTACGCGACCTTACAGACGGATCTGCTCCGCGACGGTCTGACCCCGGAGGATCCCGGGTTCGTTTCCGGGATCGTCTCGTCGGTTTCCTCGATGCTTGACGAACTGGAAGGATACGTCGGCGGATTCGACTTCGCGCGCGTGCTCGCCGAATACTTCCGCGCGACGGCGGAGGACGACGGCGAACGGCGTTCCGCCTGCCTCAGATGGCTGCGCGGCGAGTTTTCGGGCAAGACCGAGGCGCGTTCCGCCCTCGGATTCCGCGTCGGATCGGTCATCGACGACGAAAACTGGTACGATTATCTGAAACTCTGGGCGATCCTTTCCCGCAAGATCGGGTATCGGGGACTCGTCGTGTTCATTGACGAGTGCGTGAATCTCTACAAGATCCCGAATCGGATCTCGCGCGAGGCAAACTACGAAAAATTGCTGTCGATCTTCAACGATACTTTGCAGGGACGCGCCAAATCGCTGTGTGTGATCTTCGGCGGAACTCCGCAGTTCCTTGAAGACACGCGCCGCGGTCTGTTCAGTTACGAGGCGCTCCGTTCGCGGCTTGCCGACGGACGGTTTTCGGAGGCGGGGTATCAGAACCTGTCCGCGCCGGTCATCCGTCTCCGCCGTCTCTCGGATAACGAACTGCTCGCCCTGATCCGTCGGCTGACCATCCTGTTTGAACAGAAGGAGGGGATCTCCGGCGTGATCTCGCCCGAACGGATGGAAACGTTTCTCCGCGTAACCCTTACGCGGGCGGGCGCCGACGAGATGGTGACGCCGCGCGAGATCATCCGCGACTACCTGACGCTGCTCTCGATCCTGCGCGACCATCCCGACGCCGATTTTGACAAACTGATCGCGCCGACAGACCTTCCGCTTTCGTCCGAGGGCGAAGCGGACGCACCGCTGATCGGTTCGGAACCCGCCTCCGTCGGGGTGAAAAAACCGACGGTATCGGTCTTCGACCTTGACCTCTGAACAAAATCCGACGTGAAAGGGAGGTGTCTTTTGTGACCGAGGCGGATCGCCTGTTCGGGAGATTTCCCGATTTCATCAAGGAATTCATATACCGTCACGAGTGGACTCGCTTCCGCGACGTGCAACTGTCCGCCGCGAAGGTGCTCTTCGACTCCGACGACAACCTGCTCCTGTCCTCCTCGACGGCGTCGGGGAAGACCGAGGCGGTCTTTTTCCCGATCCTTTCCGAACTTTGTTCGGAAAACAAGGCGCCGAACGGCGTTTCGGTACTCTATATCGCCCCTCTGAAAAGTCTGATCAACGACCAGTTCGGGCGGATGGAGGAACTGCTTGACGCGAGCGGGATTCCGGTCTCGCGTTGGCACGGCGACGTCGGCGCGTCGCATAAGACCAAACTGCTGAAAGACCCGAAGGGGATCTTGCAGATCACGCCCGAATCGCTCGAAAGTATGCTGATGAACCGCTCGAACGATATTCCGCGCATCTTCGCGGGGCTTCGTTACGTCGTGCTGGACGAGATCCACACGATGATCGGTTCGGATCGGGGCAATCAGGTGATCTGTCTGCTCTGCCGGATGGCGCGTCTGATCGGTTCGTCGCCGCGACGCATCGGGCTTTCCGCGACGGTCGGCGATCTTGACGCCGCCGCCGAATGGCTCGGAGCGGGGAGCGGACGGAACACGCAGGCGCCGCCCCCGCCGAAGTCGAAACTGCATTGGCGGCTCGGAATGGAGCATTTTTACTACCAGAATCCGAACGAGGAACAGCGCCCGCGCGCCGACGAAGCGGAAAAAGAAAAGCGATCCGGTGTCGCCGTGATCGACCCGGGATACGAATTTCTATACGATACCGTCAAGGACAAGAAGTGTCTCGTCTTCTCCAACTCGCGCGAGGAGACCGAGTACGTGACGGCGACCCTTCGTCAGATCGCGAAGAATCGGCGCGAGAACGATATTTTCCTCATCCATCACGGCAATCTGTCCGCCGCGCTCCGCGAGGACGCCGAGATGAAGATGAAGGACGAGGAGATCCGTCACGCCGTCACCTGCGCGACGGTGACGATGGAACTCGGGATCGACATCGGTCGTTTGGAGCGCGTGGCGCAACTGAACGCGCCGACGACGGTCTCGTCCTTTCTGCAACGGCTCGGCCGTTCGGGACGGCGCGATCTGCCGCCCGAGATGATGATGGTCTTCCGCGAGGAATCGGCGCTTCCAAACACGCCTCTGCCCAAACTGATCCCGTGGGAACTGCTGCGCGGGATCGCGCTGGTGCAGCTCTACGCCGAGGAACGCTTCATCGAGCCGCCGTCAAAGAAGGAAATGCCGCTCAGTCTCGCGTTTCACCAGACGCTCAGCATCCTGTCTTCCGGCGGGGAACAAACCCCGAAGAATCTGGCGGAGCGCGTCCTGACCCTGCCGCCCCTGTCCAACATTCGTAAGGAGGATTACAGGGAACTGCTCGTTTCGATGATCAACCGCGAGTATCTTGAGTTTACCGAAGAAAAGACGCTGATCGTCGGACTTCGCGGCGAACGGTTGACCGGGAGTTTCAAGTTTTACGCCGTATTTCAGGACAGCGAGGACTTTACCGTCCGCTGCGGTTCGGACGAGATCGGCACCATCACGACGCCCCCTCCGGTCGGCGACCGATTCGCGCTCGCCGGGCGCGTGTGGGAAGTGCTTGAAATCGAGGTCGAAAAGCACCTGATCTTCGTTAAGGGCGTCGACGGAAAGATGGAGATCTCCTGGCCGGGCGGCTTCGGAGAGATCCATACGCACGTTCTTGAAAAGATGCGCGACGTCCTGCTCGGCGACGCCGAATACCCCTACCTGATGCCGAACGCCGCCGAACGGCTGGCGTCGGCGCGGAAACTCGCGAGAAGCACCGGGATGGACGAAAAACTCCTGATCCCGATCGGCGGGTCGTCCTACGTTCTGTTCCCGTGGCTCGGGACGCGCGCCTTCCGTACGGTCCGTCGGTATCTGGCGGCGAACGCCGGACAGTTCGGGATCTCCGACGTCTCGTCCGAGGGATGCTGTTTCATCACGTTCAAGGTGAAGGACGGAATGGGCGAAAAACTCGAAGCGACCCTGATCCGCAAACTGCAAAGCGAGGGGATCGACCCGCTGTCGCTCGTCGGGGAGGGGGAATGCCCCGTTTTCGAGAAATACGACGACTGTCTGCCGCCCGAATTGCTCCGCCGGGCGTTCGCCCGCGACCGTCTTTCGCCCGACGAGGTGATCGCGCGGTTTTCACGGGAAGGGGGGTATTTCGGTGAGTGACATCTATTCGATCCTCGCGCCGTACTACGACGCCTGGAACGCCGAGATCGACTACGCCGCGTGGGCGGACGGCGCGGAGGAATTCTTCCGCCGCTACGCGAAGGGGAAGGTCAGGGACGTGCTTGACCTTGCGTGCGGGACGGGGCGGATGACGGTAGAACTTGCGAAACGCGGCTACGATATGATCGGGGTCGACCGCTCGCCCGAAATGCTCGACGCCGCCCGCGCGGCGGCGGAGAACGCCGGAGAAGAGGTCTCATCGCGGATCCTGTGGCTTTTGCAGGAGATGACTTCGTTCGAGCTTTACGGCACGGTCGACGCCGTGCTCTGCTGTCTCGACTCGGTCAATCATCTGACCGGGACGGGCGACGTCGCGCGCTGCTTTTCGCTCGTACACAACTATCTGAACCCGGACGGGCTTTTCCTCTTCGACGTGAACGGCAAGCGCAAGTTCGAGTCGGTCTACGCCGAAAAGACCTATACCTACGACGCGCCCGGCGCCTACTGCGTCTGGGAGAACCGTTACCGTCGCGGACTGTGCGATTTTTCGATCACGCTGTTCCGGGAGGAAAAGAAGGGGATCTACCGCCGCTATGACGGGTTCGAGCGCGAGCGCCTCTATTCCTTGCGTACTCTGAAAAGGATCCTGGAAGAAAACGGCTTCGAGTGGCTCGGCGCCTATTCCGCGCCCTACGCGGGAGAGGTTTCCGGGGACGAAGAACGCTGGTATATCGCCGCGCGGGCGAAAAAGAACTGAAAGAGAATCAAGATGGAAAACGAAAAATCATACGGATCGCGCCTGTTGCGTGGGATGACGAGGGACGGCAGCGCCCGGATCGTCGTCGCCGACGCCCGCGGGATCGTCGATCACGCGCAGAAGGTCCATAAAACCGCGCCTACGGCGACGGCGGCGCTCGGACGGCTTCTGACCGCCGCGTCGATGCTTGGGAGTCTCCTGGGCGAAAAAACCGACTCTCTGACCGTTACGGTCGCGGGGGACGGACCCGCCGGACGGCTTCTTGCCGTTTCCGACTACGTCGGGTGCGTCAGGGGATATATCGAGAATCCGGCGGTCGATCCGCCGCGGAAACCGAACGGAAAACTCGACGTCGGCGCCGCCGTCGGTCGCGGCTCTCTCACCGTGATCCGCGAGATCGGGGAAGGCGAACGCCATACCGGGACGGTGGAACTCGTATCGGGCGAGATCGCCGAGGATTTCACGCGCTATTTCGCCGAGAGCGAGCAGATCCCGTCGGTCTGCTCTCTCGGGGTGCTCGTCGCCCCGGACTGCAGTTGCCGCGCCGCGGGCGGGGTTCTGATCCAACTGCTCCCGTTCCCCGATCCCGAAACCGTAGACAAGATCGAAGCGAACGTCCCGAAGATCTGCAATATCTCGTCGCTCCTCGACGGGGGAAAAACGCTCGAAGAGATAGCGGCTCTCGCGTTTGACGGGATCGAGTTCGATCCCTTCGACACGATCGACGTCGATTACGTCTGCACCTGTTCGCGGGAGCGGATGAAACGCGGGATCCGCTCGCTCGGAGAGAAGAAGATCGCGGAACTCTTCGACGAAGAGGAGAAGGAAAACGGAAAGCGCGAGATCACGGCTGAGTGCCGTTTTTGCGATAAAAAATACCGCTTCACCGAGGCGGACTTCCGCCCGGTGAAACGATCCGATGAAAAATCCAAAGGAGAGAAAAAATGAGCCAACTGAAAGGCAACGCCCTCGTCGGTCAGTCGGGAGGTCCGACCGCCGCCATCAACGCCAGTCTCGCCGGGGTGATCCGCGGGGTTCTGGCGCACCGGGACGCGATCCCCGAACTCTACGGCATGCGGAACGGGATCGAAGGGTTCCGGCAGGGCGACGTCGTATCTTTGCTTCCTCTTTTCGACGGAGAAAACAAACTCCGTCAGCTCGAACAGACTCCCGCGGCTGCGCTCGGCTCCTGCCGGAAGAAACTGCCGGATCCGAAAAAGGAACCGGCGTTCTACGAGGATCTCGTCGCCCGTTTCAAAGAGAAGAATATCCGCTATTTCTTCTATATCGGCGGCAACGATTCGATGGACACGGTGGCGAAACTCTCGGCGTATCTTGCTAACGCCGATTACGAAATGCGCGTCGTCGGCGTCCCGAAGACCATCGACAACGACCTCGCCGATACCGATCACACGCCGGGCTTCGGTTCGGCGGCAAAGTACGTGGCGGTCACGCTCTCCGAGATCGTCCGCGACTGCGCGGTTTACCGCGTTCCCGCCGTCACGATCGTCGAGATCATGGGGCGTGACGCCGGATGGCTCACCGCGTCCGCCGCGCTTCCGGGCGCGATCAACGGCGAGGGCGTCGACCTGATCTACCTGCCGGAACGCCCGTTTACCTTCGAGCGGTTCACAGAGGATCTGAAAACGGCGTTTTTAAAGCATCCGAACCTCGTCGTGGCGATCTCCGAGGGGATCCGCTCGCCCGAGGGACGCTATATCGGCGAGGGCGCGCAGAGCGGCGCGCTCGACGCCTTCGGTCATAAGTACCTCGCCGGGGCGGGCAAAGTGCTGGAATCGTTCGTTAAGGAAACCTTCGGATGCAAGGTCCGTTCGTTTGAACTCTCGCTTCCGCAGCGGTGCGCTTCGCACCTCGCGTCGGATACCGATCTCACCGAGGCGGCAAAACTCGGCGACGCCGCGGTCGGAGCGGCGGTCGCGGGGAAGACCGCCGTGATGGCGGCGCTCGAACGCAAGCCGGGCGACGTTTACGGATGCGAAGTCGTTTTCCGTCCCGTAGATCGGATCGCCAACGCGATCCGGCGCGTACCCGACGAGTTCATAAACGACCGCGGCAACGGGATCACCCCCGCCGGGATCGCGTATCTTGCGCCGCTGATCCGCGGCGAGCGCAAGGTCGAATACCGCGACGGACTCCCGATTCACGCAATTATCTGACTTTATTTTCAGGCAGATAGTATTTTCGCAAAAAAAGAAGGCGACCGATGAGATCATCGGTCGCCTGATCTTTTTATACCGTATTGCGCGGAAGGATCACGGCTTTTTGGTTTTGTTCAGGATGTTCAGAATATCGTCGAGGTCGATCTCGTCTTCAAACGGCGGAACCGAACCGTCGCCCGCCGATTTACCGCCGAAAGCGTCGTCGGCATTCTCTCCGCGATCCTCGGTTTTTTCAACGGGCTCGGTCGACGTCGCGTCGGTTTCGCCGTCCTCGGTTTGCTCGCCCGCGTCGGTCGCCGGAGCCGCGGGTTTTTCCTTATCGAACCCGGTCGCGATGATCGTGATCCGAAGCTCGTCCTGCAACGTGGGATCAAACGCGGCGCCCCAGATGATGTTCGCCTCGGGATGCGCGGCGTTCGCGATCATACTCGACGCCAGATACACGTCGTCGAGCGAGATGTCGGGGGCGGCGGTAAAGTTGACGAGAACTCCGGTCGCGCCCGAGATCGAGGTTTCGAGCAAGGGGGAAGAGATGGCTGTCGTCGCGGCGATCGCCGCTTTGTCCTCGCCTCTCCCGGTCCCGACGCCCATATGGGCGAATCCGGCGTCCTTCATTACCGAAACGACGTCGGCAAAGTCGACGTTGACAAATCCGGGGATATTGACGATCTCGGACACGCTCTGCACGCCCTGACGGAGAACGTCGTCGGCGGTCTCGAAGGCGTTTGCGAGGGTGATCTTGCCCTCGGAGACCTGTTTTAACCGTTCGTTCGGAATGACGATCAGAGAGTCGACGTACTGGCGCAGGATCTCGATCCCGGCGTCCGCCTGGGTCATCCGGCGTTTTCCCTCGAACAGGAAGGGCTTGGTCACGATCCCGATGGTCAGGATGTTCATTTCCTTCGCGATCTTCGCGACGACGGGCGCCGCGCCCGTTCCGGTTCCGCCGCCCATACCCGTGGTGACGAACACCATATCCGCCCCCTCAAGCAGGTGACGGATGTCCTCGATGCTCTCCTCGGCGGAACGCCGCCCGATTTCGGGATCGGAACCGGCGCCGCGTCCGTTCGTGATCTTTTCACCGATCACGAGTTTCTGGGACGCGCTCGAAAAGGAAAGCACCTGCGCGTCGGTGTTGACGGCGATGAAATCCACCCCGCGGATGTTGGTGGAGATCATACGGTTCACGGCGTTGTTACCGCCGCCGCCGATGCCGACGACCTTGATCTTGACCCCGTTGTCAATGACTTCGTTGTATTCAAACGCCATTGTCACACCTCCGCAAAAAATTGGTGGAAAGAGTGTATATTTCTACAATGATATAATACAAAATCTTCCGAATAAATGCAATACCTTCTTGTTATTATTCACACTTTGTTAACATCTATCGTGATATTAGCAATATAAAGTAGGGCAGAAGACGAACTATCTCTCTAATCCGGGGCAGAGCGCAAGGATCTCGCGAAGGATGACCGAATCGCTGTCCGGGGTGCGGAAACGTGAAAGAATCTCTCTCATTTTTTCCCGGATCCCTCGGTCCGAGAGTATTTTCCGCATTTCCCGTATCAGTACGTCCGGGGTCAGATTTGCGTCCGGAAGCAGGATCGACGCCCCCTTTTGCGACAACGCCTCGGCGTTTCTCGTCTGGTGATCTCCCGCCGCCTTCGGGTACGGGACGAGGATCGCCGGCGCCCCCGCCGCCGCGATCTCGGAGACCGTCATCGCCCCGGCGCGGCAGACGACGGCATCGCACGCGAACAGCTCGGTCGGCATATCGTCGATATACGACCGTGTTTCGTACCGCCCGGTCGGATCGGCTGCGTCTTCGGCGGATTGGTTTTGTCCGACGGCGTGCAGGATCGTCAGGTTCGGGTAGAGTGACAGGAGACGAGGCGCTGCGCGTGAAACGGTCTCGTTCAGTTTCTCCGCGCCGAGACTCCCGCCGAAAACGACGAGACGGAGCGCGTTTGCGGACAGTCCGAGCCGCCGCCTTGCTTCGTCCCTTGAAAGAGTATAGAACTCTTGTCGGAGCGGATTGCCCGAAACGACGGTTTTTTTCGCGCCCTTGAAATCCCGTTCCGCCGACGGAAAGTTGAGGAGTACGAGATCGGTATGGCGCGAAAGCGCCCTTGCCGCGATCCCCGCTTTCGCGTTCGATTCGTGCAGAACGGTCGGGATCCCGCGAAAAGAAGCGACGCGCAGAACGGGATAACAGACGTATCCCCCCGTTCCGAGAACCAGATCCGGGGCTTCCTCTTTTAAGATCCTCCCGGCGACTGAAAACGAACGGAGCAGCGAAAAAGCCGCGCCGATATTCCGGGGCGAGAATGATCGCCGCAGTTTTTCGACCGGGATATGCCGGATCGGGTATCCCGCCGCGCCGACGAGGCGGTTTTCCATCCCCTCCGGCGTTCCGACGAACACGGCTTGCAACCCCGGAATCCGTCTTTTCAGAATATCCGCGATCGAGATCGCGGGATTGATATGTCCGGCTGTACCGCCGCAGGCAAACAGAATCTTCATACGCATCTCCTTTCGGTTATCCGATCGGCGCATCGCGCGAGATGGACAACAGGATCCCCATCTCGAAAAAGAGCATCACGAGCGACGATCCGCCGTAACTGAAAAAGGGGAGCGAGATCCCGGTGTTCGGAATGGTGTTGGTTACGACGGCGAGGTTTAAGAGGACCTGCACCGCGATCTTTCCCGCGATTCCGAGGCAGACGAGACGCGAAAAGGGATCGAAGGAGCGCAGTCCGACCCGAACCGCCCGGAAAATGAAAAGAGCGAAGAGGACCGCGACGCCGACGGCTCCGAGGAACCCCGTTTCCTCGCAGAGGATCGTGTAGATCATATCGTTTGCCGGTTCGGATACGTAACTGTATTTGAGGACGCTTTTCCCGAATCCGCGCCCGAAAAAGCCGCCGGATCCGATCGCCATCAACCCCTGCAAAGTCTGCCAGCCGCCGTCAAGCGGATATTTTTCTGGATTCAGCCAGATCGTGATTCGCCGTTTCGTGTATTCAGTCAGCGTCGCAAACGCCGTCACCCCGATCGCGGCGGCGCCGCCGAAGAATCCGAGGTAACGGAGCGAAATGCCAGAAAAGAGCATCACGAGGATCCCGATACAGCCGAGGATGATAAGCCCCGATAAGTGCTTTTGCAAAAGGACGAGTACACAGATCGCTCCGATCAGAAGAAACGGAAACAGCGTTCCGTAAAGAAAGGCGTTCCGTCGCCGCCGTCTGTCCAGCGCGTGCTCGGAGTTTTCGGCGTAGTAGCGGGAAAGGATCAGGATCAGCGCCGTTTTCGCGAACTCCGACGGCTGAAAGGTCAGAGGACCGATCGCGATCCAACGCTGCGCCCCGTTTCCGGCGATCCCGATGACGAGGACGGCGAGAAGAAGCAGGATCGTCGCGGCGTAGAGCGTCGGCGCGATCCCGTACCAGAACCGCGACGACGGAAGCAGAGACAGAAGCATCACGCCGATCCCGACGACGACCCAAACGATCTGCCGCTCGATGAAGTAATATCCGTTGTGATAACGGTTTTCGGCGTAGGGGAATCCCGCGGAGAAAACCGTAACGGTTCCCGCCGCGGCGAGCAGCAGGATCAGAACGAGAAGCGTAGGATCGATTCCGCGCGCCGTCTTGTAAAAGAGCGGGGCGTCCCCTTGGGGAAAGGACGGGATCAGCGCCCTCCGGAACGGGTTTCTTTTTGAGACGGATTGCATAGGCGTCCTTTCGGTTCAGAAAAGAAGCAGATAGGCGAGAGCCGACGTGAGAAGAGAAAAGAACGAAAAGACCGCGACGATCTTCGGTTCGCTCCATCCGAGCGACTCGAAATGATGATGGATCGGCGCCATACGAAAAAGGCGGCGTCCCCCGGTGATCTTGAAGAACCCGACCTGCAAGACGACCGACAGCCCCTCCAAAACGTACAGAAACCCGGCGAAGAAAATCAGAACGGGATCTCCCGCGAGGAAGCTGCATCCCGCGAGCGCGGCGCCGAGAAAGAGAGAGCCGGTGTCGCCCATGAAAGCGCGGGCTGGATGGTAGTTGAAGAGGAGAAAGCCCGCCGCGCCGCCGAAGATCGCGCCCGAGAAGAGCGAAAGCGGTTCAGAGAGAAGTCCCGCGCCGACAAGACCGAAGAATCCGGCGAGAATCGCGGCGTCCGAGGCGGCGAGTCCGTCGATCCCGTCGGTCAGATTGGCGCAGTTGACGATCCCGACGAGAAGGAACGCGGAAAAAAGATAAAAGACGAAATCCGTCCGAAACGGCGCCGGGAGCGGAAGGCGTGAAAGATCGGGGCGGAAACCGTAGATCGCGAGCAGCGAAAGGTACGCCGCCGCGGCGACCGACTGCAACACCAGTTTTTGACGAGGGGTCAGTCCGTCGTTCCGTCCGTGTCTGAATTTCGCGAGATCGTCGACGATCCCGACGACGCCGTTCATGAGAGCGAAAAGGATCGTCAGAAGGAGGAAGACGACCGATTGCCGCGTCGCGCGTGGCAAAAGCAAGACGCATCCGAGAAGCCCCGCGAAGAGGATCGGGGGAAGAAAAGAGATCCCGCCCATCGTGGGCGTGCCTTCTTTTTTCATATGCCAGCGCGGCCCTTCGACGAGGATTTTTTGTCCCATTTTACGGGCGGTCAGCAAAGGGATCAGGAGTTTACCGAGCAGGACCGTTCCCGAAAAAGAGAAAAGCGCGGAAGCCAAAAACCAGAGTCCGACGTTCATTTGATCTTGTCGCCCGTGGGCGATCTTTCCTTTCCGCGGTCAAGTTTCCGCTTGTTTTAACAGAGGGACGACCGATTCGAGCGCCAAAGCGCGCGACCCCTTGACATAGAGAAGATCGCCCGGCTTCGCTCTGCTTTTGAATTCTTTCACAAGTCGCGCGAGTTCGTTTGGCGCGTAAAACCCGACATTCTCGCACGGGAAACCCGCGTCGACTGCGCCCTCCGCGTAATACGAGGCAAGTTCTCCCATACAGAAGAGGTATTCCGGAAAGAGCCCCGCCGCCCTGCGTCCGACGGCGCGGTGATATTCCGGCGCCGCGTCGCCGAGTTCGAGCATTTCCCCGAGAAGAAGAAAAAGCCGTTTCCCCTCGGTTCGATAACGCGAAAGAGAATCGAGCGCGGAGATCGTCGGTTCCGGCGAGGCGTTGTAGCAATCCAGAATCACGGAAACGCCCCCGATCGTCTCGGTTTGTCGCCTGAGGGGCGGGGGAGAAAGGCGGGACAGCCCCGAAAGCGTGATTTCCCGGCTGACGCCGAGCGTCTCGCACACGGCGAAACAGAACGCGGCGGAAGAGATGAGAGGCGGGTCGCATCCGGGGAGAACAACGTCCTCGACCGTTCCGACGGGGGAAGCGAGCGTAACGGTCGCCCGTCCGCCGTCGACGCCGAGAAGTTTCAGAGCGTAGTCCCCGTGGAAAGCCGGATCCGTCGAAACCGTCGCCGACCGAACCGGAAGCGAACCGATCCGCTCGGAAAGCGCCGGATCGTTCGCGGGAAAGAGCAGTAAGCCGCCCGGTTTGATTCCGTCGGCGATCTCGCATTTCGCTTCCCGGATCGTGTCGACCGAACCAAGAAGACCGACGTGCGCAGACCCGATTGCGGTGATCGCCGCGACGTCCGGACGGATCAGGCGTGAGAGCCGTGAAATCTCACCCCGCCCTCGCATACCGAGTTCGGCGACGAGAATCCGCGTTTTCTCCGGGATCGAAAGAAGCGTCAGGGCAAGCGCGAGATCGGTGTTCCCGTTGCCCTTCGTGTACGCGACGGTGAGGGCGGCGGAAAGGATCCCGGTCAGATGGTGGCGCAGGGTCGTTTTTCCGTAACTCCCCGTGATCCCGACCGTTCGGTGCGGAATCGTCTCCGCGTATCGCGCGGCGGCGTCGGTCAGGACGGCAAGCGGGTCGGAAACGGCAAGAACGCGCGGATCGTCCGACGCTTCGTGCGAGAGAACGAGCGACGCGCCGTAAGCCAACGCCTCTCCGATATACGCCGCACCGTCGGTTTTTTCGCCCGTCAGCGCGACGAACAGGTCTCCCGGACGGATTTCCCGCGAATCGGTCGAGATCGCCGTAATCGGCGGAAAAACGCCGTCGGAGACGAACCCGAAAAGCGAAGGGTCAATCGGCGTCCCGGTTTCGATTCGCATTCTCCGCGCCCTCCATAGTATGACCACACCTTCGCGCTTCAAGCGCGGCTTGCGCGATTTTCTTTTCGTCGAACGGGTGTTTCCCGTCTGCGTCGATCTCGTATTTTTCGTGTCCTTTTCCGACGAGCAGGATCACGTCCCCCGAAGTCGCCCGTTCGATCGCGTAGGCGATCGCGTGCTCGCGTTTCACGATCACACGTCGTTTTTCGGGGCGTTTCATTCCCGAAAGGATTTCGAGAATGATCTTTTTCGGGTCTTCACTTCGGCTGTTGTCGCTCGTAACGACGGTGAAATCGGCAAGTTCCTCCGCCGTTTTTCCCATCTCACTCCGTTTGCCCGGATCGCGGTCGCCGCCGCATCCGAAGAGAAGCACGATCCGCCCGCCGGGCGGAAGAAACGACCGGACGGACAAGAGAAGAGAGCGCAGCGCCGCCTCGGTGTGCGCGTAATCAATGAAGACCGAGAAGGGCAGTCCCCCGGTATCGATCCTTTCCATCCGCCCGGGAACGCCGGGAAAGTGCGAAAGGGAGGCGAGCGCGGTCCCGCTGTCGACGCCGAGCACGCGCGCCGCCGTCAGCGCCAGAAGCGAATTCTGCACCGCAAAGGAGCCCGGGATCGGCAGAAAAACGGGGAATTCGCCGTCCCGTGATCTGTACAGATAGGAGACGCCTTCCGCCCCGTGCAGGGAAACGTCCTTCGCCGTCACGTCGCAGTTGCCGAGCGTCCCGCAGGTAAGACGGTTGCAGGAGAGCCCGTCGAGCAGAAGATCCGACCAGGGAGAGTCGCCGTTCACGACGGCGACGTCGGTTTGTTTGAAGAGGGTCTTTTTCGCCGCAAGATAGGCGATCATCGTTTTGTGAAAATCAAGATGTTCGGGGCTCAGATTCGTGAAGACGGAAGCCGCAAAACGGAGCGGCGCGACCCGCGACGCGCACAGCGCCTGCGAGGAGACCTCGATCACGACGTGCGTGATCCCGGAGTCCGCCATCGCCGAAAGCAACGGGTAGAGGGTCAGGGGAGGCGGGGTCGTCATCGTTTTGGCGTCTCCTTCGTGAAAGGCGTCGAACGCCGTTTCCTTTCCGGCGACGCCCAAATACCCCGTCGTTCCGATCATCCCGCAGGGGATCCCCGCGTCCGAGAGGATCGACCGGAGCATCGTCGCGACGCCGGTTTTTCCGTTCGTTCCCGTGACGCCGATCAGAGTCAGTCGTTTTCCGGGAGAACCGTAAAACCGGCTGACGGCGAACGCTTCCGCGCGTCTCGTATCGGCGACGGGGATCAGAGGGATCCCTGCCTCCCGTCCGGCGTGTGCAAGCGAGACGACGGCGGCAACGCATCCCGCGTCTCTCAACGTCGGGAGAAGAACGTGTGCGTCGTATCGGCTCCCTTTGTGACAGAAGAACAGTGTGCCCGGCTCGATGTTTCGTCCGTCGTTTCCGATCCTCTCGACGTGGATTCCTGCGGGGATCGCTCCGCCGTCGAATTCTCCCGGAAAGATCAGTTCGTTCAGTTCCATTCGTTTCTCCTTTTCGTTCAGTCGCCCTCGTCGGGATAAAGGACCGTGATCCGGACGACGGATCCGGCGGGGACTTTTTCACCCGGCGGGACCGATTGCGCGGAGACCGTCGCGTCGGCGTGCCCGAGCGGGTCGCCGATCCCGAAAAATCCGACGTTCAGTCCCGCCGAGAGGATCGCCGCGTTCGCATCAACCGGAGAGAGTCCGACGACGCGCGGAACGACGGCGATTTCCTTATTCGCGTTCTCCGTGTAGAGGATCACGCATCCCGTCGCGGGATCAAGCAGAACGCCCGGCGCGGGAAATTGACTCACCACCTCGTTTCCGTCTCCGATCACGCGGACCGACAGTCCGGCGTTTTTCGCGACCGCGCGCGCCTGATTGACGGTAAGCGAAAGGAAATTGTCTGCGGCGACGGGCTCCGGCGTCGGTTTTCCGTCGGTTTTCGCCTCGATATACGGGAGAACCGAACCGAGAAGAGAGGAGATGTACGGAGCGGCGACGATCGCGCCGTATTTTGCCGTCTGCGGCTCGTCGGCGACGATGATCGCGGCGATCTCGGCGTCGTCGGAGGGGGCGAACGCCACGCAGGACCCGACGCGCAGAAAGGAATTGCCGTTCGCGTCGAGAATATCGAACTTCTGACTGGTCCCGGTCTTCGCCGCGACCTTGTATCCCTTGACGTATGCGTTCCGCGCGCCGCCCGTGCCGGAGACCCCTTCTTCGAGGATCGCGGAGACGGTTGCGGCGGCGTCGGATGAGACGACCTGCCGTCTGACGGTCGTTTCGTGCGCAAACACGACCTTTCCGTCCGGATCGACGATCCTTTCGACGAGATAGGGCGTGACCAGGTTGCCCCCGTTCGCGACCGCGGCGACCGCGGTCAGTTGTCCGATGATCGAGACCTTGAATCGCTGTCCGAAAGACGCGGTGGCAAGTTCGGTCGTACCGATCGCTTCTTTTTTATGGAACAGTCCCGTGACTTCTGACGGAAGGTCGATCCCGGTCTTTTCGAGATACCCGAATCGGACGAAATAGTCGTAGAAGCGCTCCGCGCCGATCCGTGCGCCGACCTGCATCAAGGTAGGGTTGCAGGACTGTTGCAGACCGTAGGCGAAACTGAAACCCTGTCCGTGTCCGCCCCTTTTATGGCAGGAGATCGAGTATCCGCCGATCTGCAACGCCCCGGTGCAGTCGAAGGTATCGGCGGGCGTCACGACCCCGAGATCGAGCGCCGTCGCCGCCGTGACGATCTTAAAGGTCGAGCCGGGTTCGTAGAGTTCGCTCGTCGCCTTGTTCCGCCACATCGTGTAGAGGAGTTCGCTTTTCAGTTTCGCGTACTCGTCGCCGCCCTTTTCGTATCCGGACGCACTCAGCTTTTCCTGCGAGATCGCGTCGAGGGTGAAGGGATCGTTGCAGTCGAAGGGGCTTGACGTCGCCATCGCGAGGATCGCACCCGTTTTCACGTTCATCACGATCCCGGTCACGCGGTTCTGTACGTCGAAAGTTTTGCGGATCTCTTCAAGGAGGGATTCAAGCCGCGACTCGATATAGGGATCGAGCGTCGTTTCGATGCTGTTTCCGGGGATCGGTTCACGGTAGGCGACGCCGACGCCGTCGAGTTCGCGTCCGGTCGCGTCCTTGGCGTGTAAAAAAGCCCCGTTTTCGCCCGAAAGCACTTCGTCGTAAAAGTATTCGAGCCCGAAGAGACCTTGCTGATCCGCGCCGGTGAAACCGATCGTGTGCGAAGCGAAGGTTCCGAGGGGATAGAAACGGACGACCGAGGGGTCGGCGTGCACCATCTTTTCAAGTCGGTTTTCCGCAATGAAGGCGAGCACCCGGCGGAATACGTCCGTGTCGACGTTGCGTCCCACCGTCTGATCGAGCGTGCCGCTCTTTTTCGCGCGCGAGTAGATCACGTCCCGATCCACGCCGAGCAGGGGGGACAGACCGTCGGCGATCAGCGTCGCGTAGTCCACGCCGTTGCGTTCGCCCTCTTCCCGGACGTCGACGGGCGAGAGATAGACGCGCCAGACGGTCTTGTCGCAGGCGAGAACCGTCCCGTCGCGGGCAAGGATCTTTCCGCGCGGCGCCGTCAGAGGGGAAGCGGTACGCACCTGTTCTTCAACCATCCGGCTGTAACGGGCGTATCCGAAGACCTGCATCCCGAAGATGCGGACGAGGAGAAACGCCCCGAACGTAAGGAAAGCGAGAAAAAGCGCGACGGCGCGGCGCCGCGTGAAGGGATACGCCATTCTGAGATTCCGTCGTCCCTGCTGCATTGCGACCTCCGAATACAAAAAAAGAAAGCGAGCCATACGGTTCGCTTTCATTCTATTCGGTTGTCTCTTCGCATTATTCCATCGTGGTGTCGATCTGCTGCGCCTGCGGGAACACGATCTGCACGGCGGAGGGTTCGGTCACCGTGTTGATCGAGATCGAGGCGGACTGGTCGCCGCCGTTCGAGGGAACGTACTCTTTGGTCGAAACGTCCTTCATAAAGCGGATCGTGCAGAACAGGAAGAGCGCGCAGGAAAGGAGCAGCGCGAGGGAAGACAGCACGGGATGACGCCGGGAAAGTTTACGGATCCCGGAAGACGCGCGCTTTTTGCCCGTCTTGACGGGGCCGAAGCCTTCGTTTGCCGCCTTCGCCATCATAAATTCGCCGATGGTACGGTTGCCGCTGAAATCAAAGCGGCTTCTCATTTTCAGATACAGTTCGTTGGTTCCGTTCTCTTCGGAAGACCGGTTTTGAATCATATTGTACGTCATTTCGTTTCTCCTCTCTTTTCGGTCGCGGGGATCGGAAGTTTTGTTGCGATCCGGAGTTTCGCGCTCCGGGATCTCGGGTTTTCATCAAGTTCTTTTTCGCTCGGCAGGATCGGTTTTTTCGTGTCGATCCTGACGGTCGGTTTTCTGCCGCATACGCAGACGGGGAAGTCGCGGGGACAGATGCAGGGATTTGCGAGTTCCGACAGGGTGTTTTTTACGATTTTATCTTCTCCCGATTGGAAGGAAATAATCACGAGTTTTCCGCCGGGGGTCAGTTTTTCGGCGGCGCCGCGCACGGCGGGCGAGATGGCGTCGAGTTCACGGTTGACTTCGATCCGGATCGCCTGAAAGGTTTTTTTCGCCGGGTGATGTCCCGTCGCGCGGAATTTCTGCGGGATGGCGGAGCAGATAATATCGGAGAGTTCCGCCGTCGATTCGATGGGTTTGACCGCCCGACGCCTGACGATCGCGGAGACGATGGAGGAGGCGAAGCGTTCCTCGCCGTAAGTATCGATGATTTTGAGAAGCCGCTCGGGGGGGTATCCGTTCACGACGTCGCGCGCCGTCAGCGTGTCCTCCCGGTTCATCCGCATATCGAGCGGCGCGTCCTTCATATAGGAAAAGCCGCGGCTCGCCTCGGTCTGCTGAAAAGCGGAACAGCCGAGGTCCATTAAAACCCCGCCGAGGTTTTCGATCCGAAATTCGTCGAGCACCGACGCGATCTCGGAAAAATTGACGTGTACGAAGGTGATCTTGTCCCGAAAGGGAGCAAGCCGTTTCTTTGCCGCGTTGAGCGCGTCGGCGTCGCGGTCAAGACAGATCAGACGCCCTCTTTCACCGAGCCGACGGGCGATCTCGAAGGAGTGACCTCCTCCGCCGGTCGTGCAGTCCACGTAGGTGAGTCCGTCCCGCACGTCAAGCGCGGAGATACATTCGGAAAGCAAGACGGGGGTGTGCGAAAACAGCGGTTCGCGGTCTTCCATCTTTTACAGACCGATCGAGGCGAGTTTGCGCCGGATCTTGTCGATGTCGCGCACCTTCTCGGCTTCGCGCCAGAGGGAGGCGCTCCAGATCTGGATATGATCTCCCGCCCCGATGATCACGACGTCGCGCTCGATGGAGGCGTAGTCGAGGATCTGTTGGGGAAGGACGATTCTGCCGTTCGAGTCGGGGGTCGCCTGCACGGATTTCGAGAACAGGAACTCCTTGATCTCGCTGACCTCCGAATCGGGGAAGCCGTTGATGAGGTCGGCGATCTGATCCATCTTCTCGCAGGTGTAGACCGCGAGACAGTTTTTGTTCATTTTCCGGGTGACGAAGAAACTCTCGCCGAGTTGTTCGCGGAAACGGGCGGGCATAAAGACCCGGTTTTTCGCGTCGAGAGTATGTTCGTATTCGCCGACAAAGGTCATCCTGTCCGTCTCCTTCCCTTCGTTTTGGTCGTGCGACGTGGGTTTTCGGGGTATCTTCACCCCTCAAATGCGTAACTTTGCGTAACTTTGCACCACCTTGATACAATTATAACCCACTATTCGTCCTTTGTCAACCATTTCCAAACAAAAAATGTGTTCAAATTTTGAGATCGGTTTTTGTGCAATATGACAAAAAGCAAGGAGGCGACCTTTTTTTTGAAAAAGGGTTTCCCTTTGGAAAAGAATATGTTATAATAATTAAAGAAAAAGACGGGACGGCTGTTTACGCCCCGCGAAGGGAGGATCCGATGAAGTTCAGACGGTTTTTCGGCTTGTCGGATAAGCCCGGATCGAAAAAAGACAGGATCAGACGGTCAAACGCCCTGCACGGACAGACGATCCGCTACGTCAGCGAGATGGTCGACGGAGTGGAAACCATCATCGGGCGGGGCGGGAACGCCTCGGTTCGCGCGGGCGAACTGTTGATTTTTTCGTCCGACGAGGTGATCTTCCGCACCCCCTTCGACGAGGTTCTGACGGCGGATCTGCTTTCGGGGGATGGCGTCGTTCTCCGGGGCCCCGATTCGGTTTCGGGCTCGTCCGACCGGACGGTCACCGTCTATTTCGTCGATTATCGCAAGTAAACGGAGGGGAATCGGGCAATGAAGCGGAAAAGACGGCTTGCCGGTCTTATTTCGGGTGTGCTTCGGGTCGCTCTCCGTCGCCGTCCGAAAACCTTCGGCGTGATCCTCGCCGCGGGGAGCGGCACCCGGATGGGAACGGACGTACCGAAGCAGTTTTTGTCGCTTTGCGGCAAGCCGATCCTCGTTTGGTCTGCGCGCGCCTTTCTCGACTGTCCCGACATCGACGGGATCGTGATCGTCACCCGACGGAAAGATATCGCCGCCGTGGAGGGGATCTGCCGACAATACGGTCTTTCGGGAAAGCCGATCAAGGTGGTGTCCGGCGGAGACTCGCGTCAGAGGTCTGCGTTCCTCGGCGTCGAGGCGACGCCGAAGGGGTGCCGTTTCGTCGCGATCCACGACGCGGCGCGCTGCCTTGTGACCCCGGAGACGGTCTCCGCCGTCGTAAACGAGGCGTACCGCCGCCGCGCCGCCACGGCGGTCTATCCGATCGCCGACACCGTAAAGCGGATCGACGCGCGCGGACGGATCAGGGAAACGCTTGACCGGAGCGAACTTGTCGCCGCCGCGACGCCGCAGGCGTTCGACCGGGACTTCTATATCGCCGTCGCCGCCTACGCCGAGAAGAAGGGGATCGCCGTCACCGACGACAACGCCCTTTTCGAGGCGGTGGGGCAAACGGTGTATACCGTCGACTGCGGAAACGGCAATTTTAAGATCACGACCCAAGCCGATCTTGACCGCGCGGAGGCGATCCTCCGCGCAAGGAAGATCGGAAAGGAGACGGAAAAATGAGAATCGGACACGGATACGACGTCCACAGGTTCGCCGAGGGGCGGGACCTCGTTCTCGGCGGGGTGAAGATCCCGCACGATAGGGGATTGCTCGGTCATTCCGACGCCGACGTGCTTACCCACGCGGTGATGGACGCCCTGCTCGGGGCGGCGGCGCTCGGGGATATCGGACTTCATTTTCCCGACAGCGATCCCGCCTACCTTGGGATCAGCAGTCTGTCGCTTCTCGAACGGGTCGGGAAACTGCTCCGTGAAAAAGGGTATTCCGTCGGGAATATCGACGCGACGGTCGTGGCGCAGGAACCGCGCCTCCGTCCCTACATCGAACTGATGCGGGAAAACGTCGCCGCCGCGCTCGGCGTCGACCCCGATCTTGTCAGCGTCAAGGCGACGACCGAGGAAGGGCTCGGGTTCACGGGCGAACGGCTCGGGATCGCGGCGCACGCGGTTTGCCTTCTCGTCTGACGCGACGAAAACGGGACTGCCCGACAGGCGTCGGACAGCCCCCAAGTGATCTGCCCGACCGAGACAAATCACACGTCCTTCGTTTTCAACGTCGGCCGTCGGGCAGGGAACACGGATCTTTTTTCGGTTTGCCGTGAGATCTCTGTCCCTTGGCAGAATATGCATATCGTGTCGGCAAAGTTCTTTGCCGACGGAAAGGTTGAAACTATGGTTAAGATTGCACCCTCGCTTCTCTCCTGCGATTTTCTTCGGATGGGGGAGGAGATCGACGAGATCGAACGCGCGGGGGCGGAATACCTCCATCTTGACGTGATGGACGGTGTGTTCGTTCCGAATTTCAGTTTCGGGTTCCCGATCATTTCGGCGGCGAAGAAGCGCTCGAAGATGGTTTTCGACGCGCACCTGATGATCGCGCGTCCCGAACTCTACGCCGAGCGGATGATCGACGCGGGGGCGGATATCGTCTGCGCGCATCTGGAAGCGTTGAAGGATCCCGTCGCGTTCTGCAAACTGGTTCGCGCGAAGGGAGCGAGGGCGGGGCTCGGGCTCCGTCCGCGCACCCCTGCCTCCGCTCTGTTCCCGTTCCTGCCTTACGTCGATCTGGTGCTTGAAATGACGGTCGAGCCGGGATTCGGCGGTCAAAAATTGATTCCCGAAACGCTCGGCAAGATCACCGAACTCCGCCGTGAGATCGACCGGCAGGGTCTTGCCGTCGAGGTCGAGGCGGACGGCGGGATCAACGCCGAGACAGCCGCCGCGGTACGGGACGCCGGCGCCGATATTCTGGTCGCCGGATCCGCCGTGTTCAAGGGGACTGATAAGGCGGCGAACATCAGGGCTCTTCGCGGCTGACCGAAGAGGTTGAAAATGAAAATTGCCGTTCTTGACGCCGGGACGCTCGGCGACGATCTGTCCCTCTCCCCGCTCTCCGCGTTCGGGGAGGTTTCGGTCTACCGGGAAACGCCGCCCGAACTCGTTGCCGCGCGAATCTCCGACGCGGATATTGCCGTTCTGAATAAAGTGCGGCTCGGTGCGGAAAACCTCGGGGAAGCGAAACGCCTGAAACTGATCTGCATCACGGCGACCGGATTCGATAACGTCGACGTCGCATACTGCAAGTCCGTCGGGATCGGGGTCGTCAACGTCGTCGGCTACTCGACCGACAGCGTGGCGCAGATCACGCTGTCGCTCGTTTTGTCGCTCTATTCCCATCTGCGGGAGTACGACGCGTTCGTGCGCACGGGCGCGTATTCCGCAGGAACGGCGCACAACCGCCTGATCCCCGTCTATCACGAATTGGCGGGCAAGACCTGGGGCGTCGTCGGATACGGGAACATCGGACGCAAGGTCGCCGCCGTCGCAAAAGCCCTCGGCTGCCGCGTCGTCTGCACGCGGAAAAACGCGACGGGGGAGGAACCCGACGGGGTTCTTCCGATCGACGAACTGCTTCGCGTCTCGGACGTCGTGACCTTGCACGTTCCCTTGAACGACGGGACGCGCAACCTGATCTCCCGCGAGCGTCTTTCCCTGATGAAACCCGACGCGATCATAGTCAACGCGGCGCGGGGCGGCGTCTGGGACGAAGCGGCTGTCGCCGAAGCCCTGCTTGAGGGGAATCTCGGCGGGATCGGCTCGGACGTCTACGCCGTCGAACCGATGGCGAAGGATCATCCGTTTTCCGCCCTCGCGGGTTCCGACCGCGCGATCTTCACTCCGCATATGGCGTGGGGCGCCTACGAAGCGCGTGTGCGATGCCTCGACGATATTTGCCGGAGCATCCGCAGTTTTCTCTCCGGCGGTACGCGGTCACGGATCGTATAACGACGGTCTTTCCGTTACGATGCAAATATGAAAAGAACCCCGATCTGCAAACAGATCGGGGTTCTTTTTCCGTCGTGTCAGTCGGACACGTAGGGAAGCAGCGCCATGAACCGGGCGCGTTTGATCGCGGTCGTCAGATCTCTCTGATGCTTCGCGCACGTGCCGGAAACGCGGCGGGGAAGGATCTTCGCGCGCTCGGAGATATACTTCCGGAGACGGGCGGTATCCTTGTAGTCAATGTCCTGCGCTTTCTCCACACAGAACACGCAGACTTTCTTTTTTCTGCGGTTGGGGCGGAAAGGAGCGCGCTGGGTATCGTTTCTGTCCATTGTGAACAACCTTTCCGGCTCACGATTTCAGTCCCGTTCCGTTGTGAGCCCGAGCGGACGGGGAAACGTCGTTTCCTCAGAAGGGAAGCGACTCGTCGTTGGGGATCTCCTCGAACCCGGAGTTGCCGTTGTTCGAGTACGCGGGAGTTCCGTAAGCGTCGCCGGAAGCGGCTCCGCCTGCGGGAGCGCCGGGGGCGCTGCCGTCCGCCTTGTTCTCCACGAAGGACAACTCGTCCGCCACGACTTCGGTGGCGTAGTGCTTGCCGCCCTGGGGATCGGTCCAGCTTCTCGACTGGATCTGTCCGCAGACCAGGATCGGGCGTCCCTTCTTGAAGTAACGGGTCACGAATTCCGCGCGTTCTCTCCACGCGACGACGTTGATGAAATCAGCGGTCTGCTGATTCTGATCGGCATTCTTGGAAAAGCGGCGGTTCACGGCGATGGTGAACCGACAAACCGAGATAGAGTTCGACGTCTGACGGAGTTCCGGGTCAGCGGTCAGATTTCCGATCAGGATCGCCTTGTTAAAACTCGCCATGTTCGTTTGTCTCCTTTCGATTATTCGGCTTTGTCTTCGGATGCGGCGGGCTCGG
>JAGCXA010000002.1 GCA_017961575.1 Clostridia bacterium
TGTATCGGAACTGGCTGAAGGCGCTCGCGAGGGCGGCCTGAAGTTCTGATTTTCCGGTTTGTACACTGTTTCAAAAGCAATTTTGAAATATCAATTTGAAGGAGAAAAACATGGCTAAACTGATTGACGCGAACGAGCTTGACCTTCAGGAAAAACTCGTCACGCTGAACCGTGTTTCCAAGACCGTTAAAGGTGGCCGTATTGCCCGGTTTGCCGCACTCATGGTGGTCGGCGACGGCAGAGGACACGTCGGTTACGGTCTGGGCAAAGCGGCTGAGGTCCCCGACGCGATCCGCAAGGGCATCGAGGACGCCAAGAAAAATCTGATCGAAGTTTCGCTGCAGGGATCGACGATCCCGCACGAGATCCTCGGCATTTACGGTTCGGGCAGCGTGCTGCTCAAACCGGCGGCTCCCGGTACCGGTATCATCGCCGGCGGCGCGGTCCGTATCGTCCTGGAACTGGCGGGCATCCGGAACATCCGTTCCAAGTGCCTCCGTTCCAACAACCCCGTCAACGTCGTCAAGGCGACCTTCGAGGGGCTGAAACAACTCCGCACCGCAAGTCAGGTCGCCGCCGAACGCGGCATCGACGTGAACGCGATCAAGGCGAACGGAGGGAACGACTGATGGAAAACGTGAAAATTACGCTCGTCAGATCCCTCATCGCCTGCAAGCCCAATCAGAAGAAGACCGCGCGTTGCCTCGGTCTCCGTAAGATCGGCGACAGCATCGTTCTGAAAAACGACGCCGCCACGCAGGGCATCGTCAACGTCATCTCCCACCTGGTCAAGGTGGAAACCGTCTGAGCGGAATTTGAAAGGAGGAAAGAACAGTGAAACTCCATGAACTTTCGCCGAACGAAGGATCCGTCAAGGAATCCTACCGTCGCGGCAGAGGAACAGGTTCCGGCAACGGAAAAACGGCGGGGAAGGGCCACAAGGGTCAGAACGCCCGTTCGGGCGGAGGCGTGCGTCCCGGCTTTACGGGCGGTCAGCTTCCCCTTTACAGAAAACTCCCGAAGAGAGGGTTCCACAACAAGTTCGGCGTGACCTACGCCATCGTGAACGTGGACGCGCTCAATCAGTTCGAGGACGGCGCGACGGTCGACGCCGAGGCGCTTCTCGAGTCCGGTATCATCAGCAAGGTATGCGATGGGGTCAAGATCCTCGGCGAGGGCGAGATCACCAAAAAACTTACTGTGAAAGCGGCGGTCTTTTCGGAAACGGCGAAAGGAAAGATAGAAGCAGCAGGTGGAAAGACCGAGGTGATTTGAGATGCTTCAGACGTTAAAGAACGCGTGGAGAACACCCGAGATCAAGAAAAAGATCGTCTTCGTTCTGTTTATCCTTCTGCTTTACAGAATCGGAACGGTCATCCCGGTTCCCTTCGTTGACGCCGCGAACTTCTCGAGAAATTTCAGCGGAACGATTTTCAGTTATATGGACACCCTGTCGGGCGGAGCGCTTTCCACCGCGACCCTGTTCGCGCTCGGTATCTCCCCCTATATCACGGCGTCCATCGTGATCCAGCTTCTCTGCGTCGCTTTCCCGAAGAAACTCGGAGAACTCGGCAAAACCGAGGAAGGCAAAAAGAAGCTGAACAACATCACCCGCTTCGTGACCATCTTGCTTGCGCTCGTAACGGCGATCGGTTACTACCTGCTGCTTGCGAACAACGGAATGGTCATGACCTTCGCCACGAAGGACGGAGCCGGCAACTGGACCTGGTTCCTTTACGCCTCGACGATCGTCATTTGCTTCTGCGCCGGCGCCGCGCTCATTATGTGGCTGGCTGAGAAGATCAACGAGAACGGACTCGGAAACGGTATTTCGCTGATCCTGTTCGCGAACATCGTCGCGGGCACCGTCTCGTTCTTCATCCGGCTCGGCACCGTCGTGTCCTACTCCATTCAGGGGCAGAGCACCACGGGGGACAAGGCGCTCTACGGCTCGCTTTCGGTTCTGTTTGCGATCGCCGTCGTCGCCACCATCGTAGGTCTTACGATCTTCGTTATTTTCATCACCGGTTCCGAACGTCGGATCCCCGTCCAGTACGCCAAGCGCGTCGTCGGACGGAAACTGATGGGCGGACAGAACTCCACCCTTCCGATCAAACTGAATATGACCGGCGTTATGCCGATCATCTTCGCCAGCTCGATCATTTCGATCCCGCCGACGATCATGACGCTCGTCGGTACGAGTCAGGAAAGCGGAGTCTACAAGTTCTTCGCTCCGACCGGTTGGTTCTACCCGACGATGGAGTTCCTTCTCATTATCTTCTTCGCGTACTTCTATATCAACATTTCTTTCGATCCCGTGGAAGTCGCGAATAACCTGAAAAAGCAGGGCGGTACGATCCCCGGAATCCGGCAGGGTCGTCCCACGGTCGATTTCATCCGCAAGGTACTCCGGCGGATCACCCTGATCGGCGCTCTGTTCCTCGGCGTTATCGCGATCCTTCCGATCATCGGAAGCCCGCTGGTCATGCAGCCGATCATCAAGGCGCTGATCGAGGACTACTACGGCAGTTCGGTTTCGAGTCTGGCACAGACCCTTGCCGGCACCTTCACCTTCGGAGGCACTTCGCTTCTGATCGTCGTCGGCGTCGCGCAGGAGACCTTCCGTGAACTCGAAGCGCAACTCACGATGCGGAACTACAAGGGATTCCTTTGAGTTCCGGTAAGGGAGAACAGAAGATGAAGATCATTTTTCTCGGCGCCCCCGGCGCCGGCAAAGGAACGCAGGCGGAGATCGTCTCGCGTCGGCTCGGGATCCCTTCGATCTCGACCGGGGCGATCATCCGTGAAGCGATCAAGTCGGGAACCCCGATGGGGATTCAGGCGAAGGAGTATTCCTCCAAAGGACAGCTCGTTCCGGACGACGTCGTCATCGGCATCATCAAGGAACGGCTCTCCGCCCCCGACTGCAAGAACGGATTTATCCTGGACGGATTCCCCCGCACGGTGCCGCAGGCAGCGGCGCTCGGCGAAATGGGCGTGGAACTCGACGCTGTCGTCAGTATCGAGGTGCCCGACGAGGTGATTATCGAGAGGATGACGGGACGGCGCGTCTGCGACAAGTGCGGCGCGACCTACCATCTGACCTCGATCCCCCCGAAGGACGGCAAGAACTGCGACAAATGCGGAACCCCCCTGTCGGTGCGGGCGGACGATCAGCCCGACGTTGTGAAACAGCGTCTCCGTGTCTACCACGAAACCACCGAACCGCTCAAAGACTTCTACGCTTCCACGGGGAAGTTGAAGTTGGTCGAAGGGCAGGATAAGGTGGAAGACACCACCGCTCTGACGCTGGCTGCATTGGGAGTGTAAAGAATGGCGATCATTCTGAAAACTGCCGAGCAGCTCAGATTGATGAAGGAAGCCGGACGGATCACCGGAGAGGCGATCCTGAGGGCGCGGGACGTCATTCGTCCCGGGGTCTCCACGTGGGAGGTCGACCGCGTGATCCACGATTACATCGTGAAATGCGGAGCGAAACCGAGTTTCCTCGGTTACGCCGGCTTCCCCGGGAGCGCCTGCGTCAGCGTTAATTCCGAAGTCATCCACGGAATCCCCTCGCGTACGCGGATCTTGGAAGAGGGAGACCTCGTCAAGGTCGACGTCGGCGCTCTGTACCGCGGCTATCACGGCGACAGCGCGAAGACCTTTGCGGTCGGTCGCGTCTCGGCTGAAGCGACGGCTTTGATGGAACGCACCAAAGAGTGCTTCTATCGCGGCGTTGCCAAGGCGGTCGTCGGCAACCGGATCGGCGACGTCGGGCACGCGGTTCAGGCGTGCGCCGAAGAGGCTGGCTTCTCGGTCGTCCGCGAATACGTCGGACACGGGGTCGGCTCGCATTTACACGAGGAACCCGACGTCCCGAACTACGGGACCGAGGGACGCGGATGCCGCCTGTACGCCGGAATGACGATCGCCATCGAACCCATGGTGAACGCCGGCAAAGCGGGCGTCAGGGTGTTGCCCGACGGATGGACCGTCGTGACAAGCGACGGACGGCTGTCCGCTCATTACGAGCATACGGTCGCCGTAACGGACGACGGACCGGTCCTTTTGACCGACGTCGGGGAATGAGAGATTGGAGGGATTATTCTGCCGAAAGATGATCTGATTGAATTTGAGGACGGCGTAGTGCTTGAAGCGCTTCCGAACGCCACCTTCAAAGTGAAACTGCCGAACGGATATATCGTGACCGCACATATCTCCGGAAAGCTCCGTATGAACTATATCAAGATTCTCCCGGGCGACACCGTGACCGTCGAGGTCTCGGTCTACGATCTGACCAAGGGTCGGATCACCTGGAGAAAAAAATAACGAAAGGAACGGTGTTATAACATGAAAGTAAAACCTTCCGTGAAAAAGATTTGCGAGAA
>JAGCXA010000003.1 GCA_017961575.1 Clostridia bacterium
CGATGCCGAGTTCCGAGAGCGTCATCGGGATGCCCGACGCGCGGAAGAACGATTCGAGCGCGTCGATCCCGGCGACGGCGAGCGCGGCTTCGTCGTCGCCGTCCAGTCCCCAGACGTTCTTTGCAAAGCGCACGAACCGCCACGCGCAGGACGGATCCTTTTTCAGAATGAAGCGCATCCAGCGCGGGGTCAGGATCGCAAGCCCGACGCCGTGCGTAATATCGTAGAACGCCGAGAGTTCGTGTTCCATCGAGTGACACGGCCAACCCGTCCCCTGCTTCCCGTATTCGGGAATGCCGGAGCAGGCGACCGACGCGATCGCCATCAGGTTGGCGCGCGCCTCGTAGTTCGTCGGTTCGGAGAGGGCGACGGGCAGATACTTGATCGCGGTCTTCAACACGCCCTCCGCGATATAGTCGGACAGCGAACTGTCCTCGGTGCGCGAGAAATAGCCCTCGAAGATATGACTCATAATGTCCGCCGTACCCGCGGCGGTCTGATACGCCGACACGGAAAACGTGTAGGTCGGATCGCAGATCGAGACGGCGGGATAGGTGTAGACGTTGCCGAGTTTTTCGTTGGTTTCGGGGTTCGAGATCACGCCGCCGGCGTCAAACTCCGAGCCCGTCGCCGCCAGCGTCAGCACGTCCACGAGCGGCAGCGCTTTGAGCCGACCGTGATCCGACGCGACCATCTCCCAGAGGTCCCCGTCGTAGTAGACGCCCGCCGCGATCGCCTTGCAGCAGTCGACGGTACTGCCGCCCCCGACCGCGAGGATCACGTCGATTTCGTTTTCTTTGCAGAGTTCCACCCCCCGGCGCACCGATCCGATCCGCGGATTCGGTTCGATGCCGGACAGTTCCGTGACGGCGTATCCCCCTTCTTTGAGGATTTCCGTTACGGTATCGTAAAGTCCGCTCTTTTTGATCGACCCGCCCCCGTAGGCGAGCAGGACCCGTTTCCCGAACGGGCGGAGCGATTCGTCAAGACGGCTGATCTGTCCTTTTCCGAAGTAGAGTTTGGTCGGGATATCGTGTTTGAAATTGCGCATGGGATCTCCTTTCTCGTGCCTGTCCGGGCACGCCACGTTCCGCGCGCTACGCGGAACATATCGCGTTGCACGAGCTCGTGCAACATATCGCGTTTGCAAAGCAAACATATAGCGTCAGCCGACGGCGGACGTATCGTGCGCCGCAAAGCGGCGCCTTTATCCGTTGTTCTCCTGTTTTACTGTCGTAATCGAGGCAATCCGTTTTCTGCGGATGTCTTCAACGACGTTCTCTTTAATGGATCTTTCATCCGGATTATTCGCCGAGAAGGGCAACCGCTTGCGCGGTCGCGCGATATGCTCCGTGCTACGGCACTACGCGCGATATGTGCTCGCCCCGCTCGCACGCGATATGTATTCGCTACGCTCATACGCGATATGCGCTTCACTTCGTTCGCGCGTGAGCGCCGCAGGCGCCTTACTTCTTCGCGCCCTTATAGAACAGCGCCTTGGATTCGTACATGATCGTATCGGACTCTTTCAGGAGCGTTTCGATCGATTTCGAGTCGTCGATGCGGTAACTGTACCCGATCGAGACGCTGTATTTCGTCTCGGCGACGTGGATCCGGATGCGTTCGACCAGTTGCGCGACCTCGAAGTGCGGGGTCTTGCGGCAGACGATCACGAATTCGTCGCCTCCGACGCGGTAGACCGACTGACGCCGTTTCAGGGAGCGCCAGAAGCAGAGCGCCAGGGTGGACAGCGCCTCGTCTCCGGCGGCGTGCCCCTGCGTGTCGTTGATCTTTTTCAGCCCGTTCATATCGATCGAAACGATCGCCGTAATATCCTCGGAGTCGGTCGCGACGTCGGCGTAATACGCCTGTCGGTTGAGGACGCCGGTCAAAGCGTCCTTTTTGGTCAGTTGCAGGATCGAGAAAACGTAGTACACGAACAGCGCGATCGCGATGGTCATACAGAAGACCTGCGCATAGTCCCCTTTGAGCAAGAACGGGAAAAACAACCCGGACAAAAACGTCACGCAGAAGAAGACGATCGGGATGATCTCCGCCGCCGTCCTGTTGCTCCGGCTGAACAGGGCGTAGATCAGAACCGCGCAGTAGATCCCCGCCGTGATGAAGGGCAGGAGCCCGAGCGGGCCGCGCACGAAGGAGCCGTCCTCCAGGATGCGGAAAACCACCCCGTTGAAGATCGAGAGGAAGTCGATCACCGCCAGAACGCCGGCGGGGATGAAGACGAACCAGCGCTGCCGCCTGACCAGCGCGTAGAGGATCTGCGCGAGGATGAACGGCGTCGCGCTGTAACGGATCGCCATCAGGACGGTTCTCGCCGTCCGATATTTCGCGACCCCGGCGATATAAAACTCGGCGAAAACGATGATCGACAAAAGGAAGACCGCGATATTCAGGACCAGCATTCTGCGCGTCGTCCTCTTGTCGAGGAAGACCGTTGTTTTCAGCGAGATCGAGAACGCCGCCAGAATCAGGATCAGCGTCCAGTTCTGTACCAGATACTCTTTGAATGCCACCTTGATGTCTCCTGTTCTTTCGGTTTTTTTCGCCCCGCAGGACAGTTCTTATTTTACAACTCGCAGACCGCCTCGATACAGAGTTCGAGCGCGCGCGCGACAGCCCCTTTGCCCCAGTTGCGTTCCCGGTAACATTCCAGGTCTGCGAGCGTGTCGGCGGTGAAGAGAAGTTCGCCCCAAACGGCGCCCCGCATTTCGGCGCACGCCGCACAGCGTCGGGGACGATCTCGATTCCGATCACTTTAGCACCGGTCACATCGGATTAAGCACCTTCTAAAAGCTCCATTATACAAACATTTCTGCATTCCATACCAGATTTACAAGCTGCACAAGAAGCTGAATCCGCTCTATGATTTCTGCCTTGCCAAACTGCGCGTACGGTTTGAAACCCAACCCGTTATCGGCAATAAACTTCTTAAACTTCGGATTGTTCTGGTAAGCCTGATCACCAAGCGACTCCGTGTAGATATTGCCTTCATTGGAGCAATATTTAGAGAGCTTGTAGTCGTATTTTGAATCGTTCAAGCTGGCATTGATGCTCTTATGCAGGAGTAGCAACGCACCGAAACTATTTCTCCAGCGCCTGAAATCCTCCTGATCGGCGTATTCACTGGTAAACCACTCGTAATGGTCCGTGATGATGTGCTCGATTTCAAACGGATTCTTTGTCTGCGTATTCATGTAATTGCAGTAGTTTGAAGCTACACCTGTCTGCTCTTCAATATAACCAATGATGCGTGCAAGCATATTCTTGATGTACTTTTTGGTAAAGCTGTTCAAACGCAATTCTGGAAGAGCCTCTACCGGATCATAAGCGAGGTTATCATATTGAGCTTTCAGACGAGCTTTCAAGTCCTCAACGGAGCAGCGACGGATATTCTTCGTCACGTTGAATACATAGTTCTTGATCGTGCTGTAGTCGACGGATTTATAGTTTGTTACTCTGGCAGTAAGAAGTAAGTCAATAAACCGAGCGACCAGATTCATTTTCTCAATGATGACTGGCCAAGTATCTTCATAGCAGATCGGTGCCAGCAAAAGTTGTGGCTGGAGTGTAAAATTGACCTGTGCATTGTAGTAGATATATTTTGTTTCTTCCGCAAAGGTGTTCTCTGCCTCGCGGATTTTTTTGTAGACTTCGGCAAATCTCGAAAACTTCTTGATGAACAACTCAAAGTCATCCGAAGAAGAAAGGCTCAGCATTACATGTTTATCGCGCACCCATTTATGGAAAGGACCACCAATGATATCAAAGTCCTGATTCACAGCACCTGCTTTCGATTCACGAATAGTCTCGGCATATTGCGCTCTAAACCATGCCTTGATGAAGGTCTCATCGCCCTTATCATCGTTCTTTTTAAGGGCAAGGACTTTATGCTTCCATGTATCATTGAGACTTTCACGTTTGGTATCGTCTTTGATTTCGGATAACAAATATCCTTTCAACATTTCTGTAGATGTCAGGCTAAGGCCACGATCATTCATCGTCACAAAAACCTTATGTGCATCTTGCTCCGTCGTTGCCACGATCTCAATAAAGAACACCTTCTCGGCCAGCCAGTCGCAGAAATGTAAAAGCATATTGTCTGTAATGTCATCAGCCGGAAAGACGTCGATGATATCATTGTATCTGCCGTAAAGATTTTTCACTGATTCGCCAACATCGGTTGTATCGAATGGTTGATCATTGAAAATGGCATTCATGCAATCAGATCGGTCTTCAACATTGATATTGAAGGATTTCGTACCATAAGCTTCGGAGAATATCATCTGCTCGATCATACTGTAGCTCTGTCCGAGCGTGCGCAGTCGATTATTGAGATACATCAGCAGAAGGGTAAGCGAAGAAAATCTCTGCTGCCCATCGATGATGGCGTTCTCTCTTCCAGCAAGGACGATGGAGCCCATGAAATATGCACCATAATCCTGAACCTTCTGACGGTCATCACCGAGATCATAGTAATTCAAAAACTCCGACGTTAGGTCGTCAATCAATTCTTCGATATGCTTCCTCTGCCACATGTATTCACGTTGATAGTAACTAATAGAATACTTTGTGTTCTGCAGTAGCTGCTTCAAACTCTTAGGAGAGCCTTCAATCTTTTTCATAAGTTTCCTCCGCGACAATTATATAGTCGGACCCGTATCCTCTTCGCCAATGAAATGTCCCGGTCTGTTTTAAATGGTCTACTTCAATCCTCGGTAAATCTCCGTTGGTTTGTTTCCGAGAAGCGTTTTTTGCGACTGTTTTCGCTTCCGATCGCTGACAGCATACCGCCAATAAACACGGGAATACAGGACTTTTTTGCAGTTAGTCCTTAACCCTTGCCATCAAAACCACCGTCTCGACGTGTCCCGTCCGCGGGAACAGATCGACCGGAGTGATCTCGGAAAACCCGTACCCACGCTTGGCAAGGTACGCCACGTCCCGCGCCAGCGTTTCGGGGTTGCAGGAGATATAGACGATCTTCGGGATCGCTTTCGCCGCGAGAAAATCGAGCAGTTTCGGGTCGCACCCTTTTCGCGGCGGGTCGAGCAGAACGGCGTCGGGGGCGAGTTTTTTGCCGAGGGCGTCTTCCGCCCCGGAAAGCAGCCGTTCGGTATCTGCTGCGTCGCCCGTGAAGAAGGCGGCGTTGTCTATCCCGTTTCGCTTTGCGTTCTCGTTCGCGCAACGCACGGCGTCGGGGACGATCTCGATCCCGACGACCTCGCGCACCGCGTCCGCCATCGAGAGCCCGATGCTCCCGACCCCGCAGAAGAGGTCGAGCAGAAGTTCGTCGCCGCGGAAATCCGCGATCTCCTTCGCTTTTTTGTAGAGCAGTTCGGCGGCGTCGCGGTTGACCTGATAGAACGACGCGGGCGAGAACGAGAGGGTCACTCCGCAGAGGGCGTCGGTGAGCTCGCCTTTTCCCCACAGCGTTTTGTACTCGTTTCCGCAGATGACGTTGGTTTTGTCCCGGTTGACGTTGATCCCGATCCCGGAAAGGGCGGGGAAGCGCCCGGTCAGGTCGGCGATCCACTCGTTTTCGTGCGGGAGCGCGTCGCCGTTCAGAACGAAGGTCAGAAGCACCTCTTTTTCGTCCTTCGACGAACGCAGGTAGATATGCCGGAGCAGCCCCGTGCGGTTCTCCTCGTCGTAGGGCGCGATCCCGTATTTTCCCATCAGAGCCGCGATCGCGTCGAGGATCTCCCCGAACAGTTCGGGTTGCAGGGGACAGCGCCGCGCGTCGGTGACGCGGTGACTTTTCGGGGCGAAAAAGCCGATCACGGGCGCGTCGGGGGTCCCCGTCACGGGATACTGCGCCTTGTTGCGGTAGTGCGCGGTCTTCTCGGTCGAAAGGACGGGCAGGACGGTCGCGTCGGGCAGCCCCGCGCGGCGGAAAGCGGATGCGACCGCGTTCCGTTTCAGTTCGAGTTCGTGCGCGTACGCGATCGCGCGATAGGCGCACCCGCCGCACCCGCGCGCGGGGCAGGGGTCGGGGACGGGCAAGCGGTGGGGCGAGGGGAAAAGGATCTTTTCAAGCCGCCCGACGGCGTAGTTCTTCGCGATCTTGATGATCTTCGCTTCGACCCGGTCGCCGTCGACCGCGCCCGAAACGAAAACGACCAGATCTCCGATCCGCCCCACCCCGTAGCCGAGGTTGTTGAGATCGGCAATCTCGATTTCATAGGTTTCGTTCTTTCTGATCGCGTCCATATCTTTCCGTTCCAAGTCCGAGCCGCCCGCGTCTCGGTGCGTCTTTCAGTTTGAAGCGCCGGACGGTTCCGGCAGCACCCCCGTCAGGTCGAACGCGGGGATGAAACTCTCGGCGGCGGACTCCGCTTCCTGCGTGTATCCGCGCGCGACGCCGAGCGAGACGGCGTGATCGACGAAGGAGGCGTATTCCCACCCGGTGACCCGTCGGTCGAGGGGCGGGTTCATTCCGGGCTGCGGGGTGTACTGCCGCAACAGACTGTAAATCACCGCGTTCCCGCAGAGCCGATAGACGCGCGAGAGCGCCGTCTTGGCTTCGAGCAGCCGACCGGGGAGCAGGAGCAGACGCACCACCGTCCCCCGGAGCAACCGCCCGTCGTCCGAGAAGACCGGCTCTCCCGTGATCTCGACCATCTTCCCGATCGCGGCGAGCGCGACCTCCGGGTAATCGGGCGCGTGCGAGAGTTCGCGCGCCGTTTCGCTCCTGGCGTATTTCATATCCGGGAGAAAAATATCGGCGTAGCCGCGGAGCGCGTCGAGGGTATCCGCCGTTTCGTACCCGCCGGTATTCCAGACGACGGGGAGCGAAAGCCCGCGCGCCCGCGCAAGATCCAGCGCGCGCAGAATCGAGGGGAGAAACTGCGTCCCGGTCACGAGATTGAGATTCGCCGCCCCGGCGTCACGGAGTTCGAGGAAAATATCCGCGAGCCGTTCGACCGTGATCGCGGCGCCCGCGTCACCCCGCGCGATCTCGCGGTTCTGACAGTAGATACAGCCGAGCCCGCAGCCCGAAAAGAAGACGGCGCCCGACCCCTTGTCGCCGACAAGACACGGTTCTTCCCAGAGGTGGAGCGCGGCGCGCGCGACGAAAAGATCCGCCCCGACCCGGCAGACGCCGAGCCCTCCCGCCGTGCGGTCGACGCCGCAGGCGCGGGGACAGAGCCGACAGGATCGGTAGGCGGCGTCGGTCACGGCACGTCCCTCCAAATAAATACTTTATCTATTCTATTATAGATGATGAAAAACGATTTGTCAAGCGCGCGCGAGCGCGACCTTCGGTTTTATTGGGGATCACATTTTTTTCTTTTTTTTCGGAAAAACGGTGGAAATCCAAGCCGCCGTGTGCTATAATACATTCCGATATTTCACCCGTCCGCCGGAGCGGACAGAAAGAGGAGTCCTATGTACCGCACACCAATTCAGAAGCGCGTTTTGACCGTCGAGGACGTTTCCTGCTTCGGGAAGTGTTCCACCACCGTCGCCCTGCCGATCCTTTCGGCGATGGGGCACGAGACGGTGATCCTCCCCACCGCCGTTTTGTCGACCCATACGGGGGGGTTTACGGGCTATACGGTGCGCGATCTCACCGACGACATCCAACCGATCTCCGAACATTGGAAAAAGACCGGGATTGGATTTGACTGCATCTACACCGGTTATCTCTGCAAAGGACGGCAGGTTTCGCTGGTCTCCGACCTGATCGACCGCGTGTCGGACGAAAACACGCTGCTCGTCGTTGATCCCGCGATGGCGGACAATGGGAAATTCTATTGGGGCTTTGACGCCGATCACGCCGCCGATATGATGCGGCTCTGCAAAAAATCCGCCGTCGCCACCCCGAACGTCACCGAGGCGTGCTTTATGCTCGGCGAGGCGTTCCCGGAGAACGGCTACGACCGCGCCTACGTCGACGCCCTGATCCTACGGCTGGTTTCCGCCGGGTGCAGGAGCGTCGTTCTGACCAGCGTCAACTGCGACGGCAAGTACGGGATCGTCGGCTACGACGCAGACAAGAAGGCGATCTTCTCCTACTTTCACGAGAAGATCGACGCGCCGATCCACGGGACGGGCGACGTCTTCACCTCGGTGATGGTCGGTCATATCCTGTCGGGCAAGCCGCTTGAAACCGCGGCGCGGCTCGCCGCCGACTACGTCCGAGAGACGGTGCGCGTCACTTATCCCTATCTTTCCGAACACCCCTACGGCTTACTGTTTGAGAAAACGCTCGGGCGCCTGATCCCGGGAGACGGAGAATAAAAATGGAACTGAAAATCTGCACGTTCAACGTAAGAAGCGTCTATCTCGGCGAGGACGGGGTCAACTCGTTCCTCTTCCGTTCCGGGATGATCCTTGAAAAGATCCGGGAGGAGTCCCCCGACCTGATCTGCTTTCAGGAGGTGATCGACCCGATCCGCGACTTCTTCAAGCGGCACCTCGACGGCTACGACCTCTACGGGCACGGCAGAAACGCCGACCGAGCGGGAGAGGGCGTCACGATCGCCGTCAAGCGGGGTCTGTTCGACCTCGTCGACTTCGAGAGTTTCTGGCTTTCTCCGACGCCGCACGTCCCCGCTTCGCGCTACCCGAAGCAGAGCCAATGCCCGAGGATCTGCCTGGTCGCGGTCCTCCGTGCCCCCGACGCGAAACTGCTTCGCGTCGTCGGCGTACATCTCGACCACGTCTCGGACGAGGCGCGCATCCTCGGGATCAAACAGATCGTCGAATACCTCGCCGCCAAGCAGACCGAACTCCCCTGCGACGCGACGGTCGTGCTCGGCGACTTCAACGCGACCCCCGCGTCCGAGACGATGAAGTGGGTCGACCGAAACGACGTTTTCCCGCTCGTCGAGGTCACGCGCGAGAGCGGACCGACCTTCCATTGGTGGGGAAGACTCGTCCCCGGAAGCAAGGACGAGCCGCGTAAGATCGACTTCATCTACCTCGATCCGAAGAGCGCGGAAACCGCCCGCGACCTCACGGTCTGGCGGGACGAGAACTGCGGGATCTACCTCTCGGATCACTACCCGTTCACGGTCAAATTCGACCTGTAAAACGGGGAATTTCGCAACCGCCCCCATCATTGAAAGGAGACGGAAACCGCCGTGTCAACCCGCAAAACAGCAAAAACGAAACAATCGGGATTCCTCCCGTTTCTGCCGCTTATCGGAACGCTTCCGAGCGTCGTCCTCGCGATCCTCAGTCTGCTTCTTCCGTTCGCCGTCCTCGTCTCGAAGAATCCCTACACCGGGGAGATCGGGCGCGAAGCGAGAACGCTCTCTCAATGGGGAAGACTGCACGACGCGGTGCGCGAGATCGGCGGGGAAGGGTTCGCCTTCTTTTCCGCCGCGCGCGGACTGGCGTGGACGGTCGCCGTCGCGACGGGTCTGCTTCTTCTCCTGCTGATCCTCTCCCGCTTCGTTACCCGCTCGCGGGAACTCAATTGGACTATCGCCGGAGTCGGCGTCCTGCTCGCCCTCGCGTCGGTAATCTTCTTCGTCTTCGCCGTCCTGTTCACCGTTTCTGCCGGGGGAGAGGAAACGCGCGTTCTGCTCTCGGCGGCTCCGTACTGTACGCTTTTCGGCGGGACGTGCCTCGGCGTCGTCTCGTTTTTCACCGTCCGCCGCGCCCTCTGAAAAAAAGAGGGCTTTTTTTCTTTTATATCTTGCTTTTTTTGACAAGGCATGTTATACTGTATATACAATAAACGGAGGGAAACTCCGTCGAAAGGAGAGCATTATGTCCAAAAAATCCGCCATCAATCTCAAAACTCTGGTTCTCTGTCTCATCATCATCGTCGGTCTCGTCCTCGCCATCGTCGGTATGTTCGGGAACTTCCTGAAATGGGACGCCATACTCAGCGGGACCACCTACGCAAAACTTTCGGACTTGTCTGACCTCAACGATCTCGCGAAGAAAGTTGACAGCACCTATGAGGGCTATGCCGTCACCAACATTTTCGCGTGGGTGACCTTCATCCTCGCGATCGTCGTCACCGTTTGCTTCGCCGTCGCGAAGTTCCTCGGCGTCAACGGGCTGAACACGGTCGTTTCTCTCATCGGTTGCCTGACCGTCGTCGCCGCGATCCTCGTCTTCGTGTTCGCCCTCGTGATGGCGAACAAGCACGACGTTTCGATCGCCTCCGGTCCGATCATGATGCTGATCGGCGGTCTGCTTGCCGGTGGTTCTGCCGCCGCTTCCGGGAAGATCTGACACGCACATTGTACGAGAACCCCCAACGCTCTCAAGTTCGCGTCGGGGAACCCCTATCAGCGCAGACCGGAAAACGACAGATTATTATTGATTCGTTAATGCTTTTCGCTTTGCGAAAATGCAACGCTTCGTTGTGTGCTGTTTAAGGTGGAGAACCGTCCGCGAAATGCGGGCGGTTCTCTCCATTTAATTCAATTCGTTTTCCTATCCGCGTTTGCCTGTGCGCGTCAAGACGGCAGTTGCTGGCGCAGGCGAAAAGAGAGAAAGATACAACAGCGGCGCCCCGACCGGGGCGCCGCCGCTTTGTTATTCTTTTTTGTTAGTTTATTGCCCCGATATATTCTATTCCAACGGGCTTCAACAGGATTCCTTTGTTATTGTCGAATCCTTTGATCTCTGCGACGATATGAAAATACGAAGAGGTATCGATTTTGCTGTACTTATCGGTACAGTTACTGACGGCGTGATAATCAATATCATTGAAGCAGAACATTTCTGCGACGTGGGATCTCGAATCGTCAAATCCATAGATCGTATACGTGTATCGGTAGGTGCTGTTTTGTGCGGTAATGCGGATAACTCCTGTAAATTCAACCAATTCACCCGTGTGATTTCTGACGAAATCGGCGCTTCCGTCGTTGCTTTCGTTCATTATGGTTCTAAACTCTGCGTTGTTGTTTGTGCTGATTGCGTTCAATTCAATCGTGAACTCCACTTGGTTTGCTTTGACTGCTTGCTGTGCCTTTACTTTCCAGAGTTGCTGTTTAGCTCCGTAATCTTCTATGGCATACTTCCAAGCTTGGTCGTATTGAATGATGCTTTTTTCATACGTTGTTTTTGTGATGGATATTCCCGCGTTGTTTGCCGCTGCCTTGGCTTGTGCTACTGTCATTCCGACAAAATCGGGGATCGAAAGATTCTCCGTATTATCGGGGGAGTTTTCTGCCGTTTTCGCCGGCGCATTGTCGTCAAAAATTGAGGCGAAATCATCCAATTCTTCGCATCCGGTTGCCATCACAAGAAAGCAGAACATCAAAGCAAAAATCAAAAACAAGTATAGGCGTCTTTTCATTTCTTTTTCTCCTTACAAAAAAATAATTAGAAGACTTGAAACAAGTGCAATTAAGGCTAATACTGCAATCAATGCCGGGAGCATACATCCGCATCCGAGACAGCCGTGATGACAAACGGGCAGGTGAAAATGATGATGACGCATAATAAGACTCTCTCATTGTCTCCTTTCATTTCAAATGTTCTCTGTTGCGCAAAACAATTATAACCTAATTCAGGTTAAAAGTCAATAACCTGAAACAGATTAATTTATAATAGGAGGTGAAAAAAAGAAAAAAAGGGGGGTGCCGTGATGTATCCGAGGATTCGGGATTTACGGGAAGACCACGATCTGACGCAGACGCAGGTCGCCAAAACGCTCGGAATGTCGCAGACCGGCTACTCCAAATACGAGACGGGGGAGAACGATATACCGACCGCCGTTCTCATTAAACTTGCCCGGCTATACAAAACGAGCATTGATTTTTTGCTCGGCGAGACCGACGATCCAAAACCGCCCCGGAAACGCATTCCGAAAAACTGACCGCCCCGCCGTTGCGGGGTGGTTTCTTTTGTTGACCGCCGTATTTAAAGTAACGATTACCGCGGAAGCCGCGTTTTTGAAACCGTGACCCGGCGAGCCACGAGCCGGGTCACCTTACATATCCCATATGGAAGTTCTTTGTTCCACTTTCTTTCAAGAAAGTGGACGTTCTCTCCGTCCTTTTCTGTTGACTTTTCCCGAAAAAGAGTTTATAATCAAGAAAGAAAAAAGAAAGGACGATCCGGGCAAATGGAAACCGAAAAGAACACCCACCGCTTCGAGGGCGAATCCGACGCAGACTTCCTGCTTCGGACGGCGCTTGACGTGGCGGCTCTGACCCTGCGTTCGGGCGGCGAGATCCACCGGGTCGAGGAGACGATCCAGCGGATCTGCTCCGCGTTCGGCGCGGAGCACACCGAGGTTTTCGCCATCCATTCGCAGATCATCGCGTCGGTGCGGATGCGGGACGGCTCCTACTCCTCGCAGGTGCGCCGCATCTACGAATCCGACAACCGCTTCGCCCGTCTGGGCGAGGTCAACCGTATCTCCCGCGCGCTCTGCTTCGGGAAAATGACGCTCGAAGAGGCGCAGGAGGCGATCGCGCGGGCGAAGGGGATCACCCCCTATCCCGTCTGGATGATCCTGCTCGCTTCGGCGTGCGGGGCGGGCGGGCTTTCGTTCCTGTTCGGAGCGGGGATCCGGGACGCGCTCTGCGCGGCGTTGGTCGGTTTCCTCGTCACCCTGCTCGGTCGGCTGATCCCGAAAAACGGCAACGTCTTCCTTGAAATGGTGCTCCGCTCGTTCGCGATCGGGGTCCTTTCCCGCGTCACGGTACTCGTCGGCGCGGGGCTTGACGCCGGAAAGATCATCGTCGGCGCGATCATGCTTCTCGTTCCGGGCGTTTCGTTCGGCAACGCGATGCGCGATCTGCTCGGCGGCGACACCCTGTCCGGCACGCTCGGCATCGTCCGCAGTATTCTGCTCGCCGCCTCGATCGCCTTCGGGCTCTTCGTCGCGACGGCGGTGACGGGAGGTGCGGTGCTGTGATCGACTTTCTGATCCTCTTTGCCGCCGTCCTCGTCGGCACCTTCGGATTCGCCGTCATCTTCGGGATGAAGCCGAAATACCTCGCCGCCGCCACCCTGCTCGGCGGACTGACCTACACCGTCTATTATCTCGTCGACCTTCTGACCCCCGACCTGTTCCTCTCGAACCTTGCCGCCGCCTTCTTCGCGGGGATCGCCGCGTTCATCCTCGCCGTCGTCTACCGCACGCCCGCCGTCACGTTCAGCGCGCTCGGCGTGATCCCGCTCGTTCCGGGAGGCGCGCTCTACTATATGATGTACGGACTGATCGCGGGCGACACCGATCTCTTCCGTCAGCAGAGCGGAGTGGCGCTCCGCGTCGGTCTCGGCATCGCCGCCGGGATCGTGTTCAGCAGTACGGTGATCGGCGTGATCCGCCCGCTCCTGCACAGAAAGAGCCGGAAGAAGGAAGACGCCGCCGCGGGAGGCGAACCGAAATGAAGAACCGAACCGCCGCCCCCGTCCCGACCGACGCGCAACTCACCGAGATCGAGCGGGTCATCGGCTACGCCTTCCGGGACAAGACCCTGCTCCGTCAGGCGTTCACCCGCCGCTCCTATACCAAGGAGTACGAGGAGAAATACAAGCGCCCCGCCCCGGTCGAGTGCAACGAAGTCCCGGAAACCCTCGGCGACGCTGTGCTGTCCGCCGCGCTCCTCACGATCCTGACCCGCCGCCACGGCAAAATCACCGGGCGTGGGTACGAATCGGACTTCGGGGAGGGGGGTTTCACCGAAATCAAGAAAAACCTGTGCGATAAGAACGCGCTTTCGCGGATCGTCGACGGTCTCAGAACGTCCGACGGCACCCCATTCGCCGAGTTGATGGTGGTCAACGACGGCGACCGCGCAAGCGGGAACTACAAAGCCAAATCCCCGAAAGAGGACCTGTTCGAGAGCATCCTCGGCGCCGTCGCGCTTGATTGCGGATGCGACTTCTCGGTCATCGTCCCGCTCGTCGAACGGCTCGACGATCTCGACCGCCTGACGGTCGCCGCCTCCTCCGGAAAGGACGATAAGACCCGGTTGAAGGAACTCTGCGAAGCGAAGGGGTGGAAACTCGACTATCCCACAGTCGGCTGCACGGGACCCGACCACGACCCGACCTATACCGTCGAATGTCGGATCAACGGCAAACCGATCTGCCGCGGAAGCGGGAAGAAAAAGAAGGAAGCCGAGCGCGCCGCCGCGAGCGAAGCGCTCCGCCGCCTCGGCGAGTAAAACAGAACAGGCACGCATACGGCGTGCCTGTTCTGTTTTAATGACGTAGGCGCCGGGCTAATGACGTAGGCGCCGGGCTAATGACGTAGGCGCCGGGCGCCTGATGAGAACCCACGTACCGCAGGACGCATCATTTGCCCCGAGGGGGCAACGTCATTGCGCTCCGCGCACGTCATTTGCTCCAAAGGAGCAACATCATTCTCCTTTCGGGCACGAAAGGAGAACCGTCCCGGTCCCCGAAAGGGCGGGGGCGTCGGTCCCGGCGGGAAAGAACACGCTGTCGCCCGCGCGGCAGACGACCGTCTCGCCGCCGCCCGCAGCCGTGATCTTCCCGTCGAGGACGAGCAGATGCGTGAAGACGTCGGCGGGGAGGGC
>JAGCXA010000015.1 GCA_017961575.1 Clostridia bacterium
GTCGGGGATCAGGGGGAGGTTCCGTCGGGCAAGCATCTCGTTTGCCGAAAGAATGCCGAGATCCACGTCGTCGAGCAGCGTCCCGTTGAAGTCCCAGACCAGCGTCTCGTAACGCGCGAGAAGTCCCGTACCGATCCCCCCTTTCCTTTTTGTCTATTGTAGCACAGATTTCCCGAATTGTCCACCGGAACTTGACTTTTTTTGTGCGCGCGTGGTACAATGAAACGGGAGAAAAAAAGAGCGCCGCACCCTGCGGTGCGGCGCTCTTGCATCAGTTGTCCGCGTCGTCGTCCTTGACGTAGACGCTCTGTCCCTCGTCCTCGGCTTGCGCGGCGCGTCCCGGGATCACGATCCCGCGGCTGAAACACTTTGCCTCCTCGAGACGGCGCGCGGCGGTCCGCTCCTTTTCGCATCTGCCGGCGTCCTGATCCCGTTCGACCTGCTTGGCGAACGCGGGGTCTGCGGCGGTGAGGAATTTTCCGAAGGTATCGGGATAAACGAAGGTCTTTACTCCGCACCCGAACCGGATCGACAGGTATTTGCCGTCCGCCTTTTCCACCGTCCCTTCTCCGAGCGTTTTATGTCTGACGATCTGACCGATCATTTCCATGTCCGAAGGATCTCCTTCCGTCTCACGGAGCGGTATCGCCCCGTATTGGATGAGACGAATTGTAGCAAGAAGATATGAATTGAGTGTGAATATACTTGGAATTATTCTTTAACGATTTGTGGAACTCGTCGCTTTTTCCGTTTGTATTCTATGCCGGAACGGCAAACCTTGCCAATAAACGAAGGGAGGATGACCGATGTTTTCTGTGATGGTCGTCGAGGACGACGCGGTCGCACGCCGCCTGACCTGTCAGGTGCTGCGCCGGGGCGGCTACGAACCCATCCCCGCCTCCGACGGGAATGAGGCGCTGTCGCTGATGGACCGCTACCACGTCGATCTGTTCATCCTCGATATTATGATGCCGGGGATGGACGGTTTCGAATTCATCCGCACCGTCCGGGGAAGTCGGTTCGAGACCCCGATCCTGATGACGACGGCGAAGGGCTCGCTCTCGGACAAACGAGAGGCGTTCCGCGCGGGCGCCGACGACTATATGGTCAAACCGATCGAAGAGGAGGAACTTCTGCTCCGGGTCTCCGCCCTGCTCCGACGGGCGAAAATCGCCACCGAACGGCGGCTCACGGTCGGACGCAGTACGCTGAACTACGACGCGTTTTCGGTCACCGAGGAGGGCGCGCCCGAACAGATCCTGCCCCAAAAGGAATTCCTGCTCCTCTTTCAACTGCTCTCCTACCCCGGCAAGATCTTCACCCGCCGTCAACTGATGGACGAACTCTGGGGGATGGAATCCGAGACCGACGAGCGGACGGTCGACGTTCATATCAAACGACTGCGCGACAGATTCGCGGGCAACCGCGATTTTGAGATCGTGACGATCCGGGGGCTCGGCTATCGCGCCAACCCGACGGGGGAGGAGAAGAAATGACGGTCGGCGGCTTTTTCAAAGGGCTGAAACGGCGGATCGGCGCGATCCTGCACTCCTTCCGCTTCACGATGATCGGCTCGGTCTTTCTCATTATGCTGATCTCGGGGATCATCGCCGGGGGGATCACTTCGGCGGTCTATCACTCCCATCCGGACGGGTTCACGCGCTATACCCCCGTCGTTCTCGTCCTGATCGCGCTCCCGTCGAGCGTCCTGCTCGGAACCGTCTTTTCGATCATCGTCTCCAAGCAGATCCTGCGCCCGGTGGACGACCTGATCCGGGCGACCGAACGGATCGCGCGCGGCGATTTCTCGACCCCCGTCCCCGTCCGTTTCCGCAAAAACCAGTTCAGTCAGCTCATCACTTCCTTCAACGATATGGAGCGCGAACTGTCCGGGATCGAGATTTTCCGCAAGGACTTCATCGGAAACGTCTCGCACGAATTCAAGACCCCCCTGAACGCCGTCCGCGGCTACGTCCGTGAACTGTCCGACCCGACGCTCTCGGACGCGGAGCGCGCCGAATACGTCCGCATCGTCACCGAGGCGTGCGACCGCCTGACCGGGATGACGACCGGGATCCTGCTCCTTTCTAAATTGGAAAACCAGCGCTTCATTCCCGACCGCGAATCCTTCGACCTCGCCGAACAGATCCGCGACGTGATCCTGATGCAGGAGAGGGCGTGGACGAAAAAAAAGATCGAACTTTCGCTCGATCTTGAAGAGACCGTCCCCTTCTCCTCCAATCCCGAAATGCTCTCCCACGTCTGGGAGAATCTGCTTTCGAACGCGATCAAGTTCTGCCCCGACGAGGGCGGCTTGATCCGGATCGTCTGCCACAACGAGGAGGACGGCGTTTCGGTCGTCGTCGCCGACAACGGGATCGGGATGACCCCCGACACGGTGAAACATATCTTTGAGGAATTCTATCAGGGCGACACCTCGCATAAAGCCGAGGGCAACGGGCTCGGGCTCCCGCTCGTCAAGCGGATCGTCGATCTGCACGGCGGGCGCGTCGACGTCGAATCGGAGCCGGGCAAGGGCGCGACCTTCACGGTCTACCTCCCCGACGAGGTCACGCCTTCCGATAACTGAGCAGGAGAAATTCCGCCCCGACGGTGAGCGTCGAGAGGGCGGCGAGCCGTTCCTTTCCGCTCGGCGGGGTGCGGTACCCGTACGGGGTCATGTTGAGAAGATCGGCGATCTCGGCGGGGGTTTTCAGCGTAAAAACCGTCTTGACCTCCTTCACGCCGAGAAAAACGAACCCCTCCGTTTCAAAATCCGCGACCTCGTTTTCGTAGGGCTCGTCGTAAAGGACCTCTTTCAGAGCGAAGAGATGCCGGCGATCCGGGATCGCGCGGAAAAGGAATCCGCCGGGGCGGAGCACCCGCGAAAACTCCGCGCCCGCATAGGGCGAGAACGCCGAGATCACCCCGTCGACCGATCGGTCCGCGAGCGGCAGTCGGTAGACCCCCGCCACCAGCGGAAAGAGCCGACCGAGACGCGCCTCCTCCCTTCCGGCGCACGCCTTGATAGCCTCCGGGGACAGGTCGAGCGCGATCAGCCGGAGCGACGGCAGACGGTTCGCGACGGCGGCGGTATAATAGCCCTCGCCGCACCCCGCGTCAAGGACTTTTCCCCCGTCGGGCAACCGATTTTTCACCTCGTCCGCGAGCGCGTCGGAGAGCGGCGCGTAATATCCGGAAGAGAGAAAGCGGCGGCGCGCGGCGACCATCCCGGCGTCGTCTCCGTGACGCGGTCCCGAGGCGGGCGACAGATTCAGCGTCCCCTTCGCGGACAGGTCGAACGAGTGCCGCGCGGGGCACTTCACGCTCCCGCCCTCGCGGAAAAGACCTTCCCCGCAAACGGGGCAGATCAGGGTCGGGTAAACCCAATCGGACGACGAAAAATCTCTCATCGCGTCGGACTCCTTTCCCGGTTCCCGCGGGAACCGTTCGGATAATCATTCAAAAAGGAAGAAGGATCGTTATGACCGGAAAAATGATCGGCGTCGACTACGGCGACGTGCGGACGGGGATCGCCTCGTCCGATCTGCTCGGTATGATGGCGTCGGCTGTCGGCGCGATCAAACCCGGCGGGATGAAAAACACCGCCGTCGCGGTGGCGCAAACGGCAAAGGAACAAAACGCCGTCGGGATCGTCGTCGGACTCCCGAAAAATATGGACGGAAGCGAAGGCCCGCGGGCGGACGTCGTGCGGGCGTTCGTCGATCTGCTCCGGGCGGAAACCGATCTTCCGATCTACTTTGAAGACGAGCGGATGACGACGATGGAAGCCAACCGGTTCCTGACCGCGACCGAAACCTTCGGCAAAAAGCGCAAGGAGAAGGTCGACGCTCTGTCCGCCGAACTCATCCTGCAAAGTTGGCTCGACCGCAAACGGCGGGAGGAAAGCGAACCGAAGACAAAATAAGCCGACAGCCCGGTACCGAACGACCCGCGGAGATCCCCGCGGGTCGTTTTCCGTTGTCTCTGCGGCGGGGCGTCTTTTCCTTGCCCGTCGGAGCCGCGCTTCCTTCGCCCGGCGTTCCGGCGCGCGTTTGCGCGCCCTGCGGCTTTTTTCGCCCTTCTTTGCTCCGTGTGTAAAAAAATGTTTACATCGGGCGGACGGTTGCGGTCGGGTTCAGACGCCGAGCGGTTCGTCGTCCGAGGGGAACCGGATCCCGGCGGCTTGGCGGATCGCGTCGAGCGTTTGCACCGTCATCCGGCTGATTTCGAGGAAGGGCGCGGGATCGAGTTCCCCCAGGATCGCGTCGCGCAGATCCGCCGCCTCGTAGATCATATTGTTTTCCGCCGCGACGTAAGGGATCGTCTCGGTTCGACCGCCCGCGGGGGCGAAGTCGACCCGCCTTGTCCGGGAAACGTGATCGACCATCAGCGTTCCCCCGTCGCCCGCAACGACGCTCGGTGAATCGGCGTCGGCGATCTTCGACCAGGTGAGCGTCACGTCGAATCCGTCGTAGCCGAGGGTCGCCGTTCCGGCGCCTTCAAACCCGTTCTGTAAGAACGTCGACGACGCAAAGACCCTGTCCGCCATCCCGAAAAGCGAAACGGCGAGCGCGACCGGATAGACGCCGATGTCCATCACCGCCGCGTTCGACAGAAGCGGATCAAAGGCGTTCAGAACCGTCCCCGCCTTGAACTGATCGTAACGGGACGAATACTGACAGTAGATCAGATCGGCGCGCCTGACTTGCCCGATCCGCTTCATCGCCTTGCAAATCAAAGGGAAAACGGGGTCGTGCAGAAAACGCATCCCTTCCATCAGAACCAGTCCGCGTCTCTTCGCCTCGTCGGCAAGATAATCGAAACGCGCCGCGTCGGTCGTAAGCGGCTTCTCGCACAGGACGTGTTTTCCCGCGCGAAGCGCGTCGAGCGCCTGCCTGAAATGGACCGAGTTCGGCGTAGCGATATAGACCGCGTCGACGTCCGGATCGGACAAAAACCCCTCCCACGAGTCGGTCGACGCGGCGACCCTGCACTCTTTCACGTAGGATTCCCCCGTTTCGCGTTCCCGCGAATAAACGAGTCTCGGCGTCACCCCCGGAGTCGCCCTGACCGCCGCCGCGAACTGTCGGCTGATCTTCCCGGTCCCGACGAAACCGATTCCGAGTTGCCGTGCGCGTTGCTCTCCCGCTGTGCTCATCTGTCCGCCCCTTTCTTCGTTTCGTTTTCCGTTTTCGTCGGTTTTTTGAAAAAGCGGCTGGTTTTCCGCCTGCAAATCGTTATTTTTCCGCTTGACAAACCCTAATCACAATGTTAGAATAATAAACAGTTATTCATTTCTCCGATCGTTTATTCGCCCGCTTCGGGAAGACCGAGTAGTCGGCGGGCGTTGCCGCTCCGGATCAGGGAGAATTCTTCCTCCGAGAGCGGAAGCCGGAAAAGAACGCGGTCGACGTCGGCAGGGTCCCGCCAGGGGTAGTCCGAGCCGAAGAGGATCTTGTCGGCGCCGTGACGCCGAATGATCCGCGTCAGTTGTTCGGTCGGCACTTCCGCGATCCCGTAGGAGAGATCGAAGAGCGCCTCGCTCCCCACCAGTTCCGCTTCCACCTCGTCCCAGAGCCGGTAACCTCCGATATGCGCGACGATCACGCGCCCCGCCCCCTCTCCGAGCGAGGAGAGCAGACGGGCGACCCGGGTCGGCGTCGCGTGTACGTCGTCGGGGAACGCGATATCCACCCCGCCGTGGAACACGACGTGAAGCCCAAGCCGTTTCGCCTCGCGCACCACCCGGATCACGCGGGGATCGTCGACGTAGACCCCCTGATAATCGGGGTGCAGTTTGATTCCCTTGAATCCCGCCTCCGCGAGTTCTTCGAGTTCGCGTTCGGGCTCTTCGGTCGCGGGATGGATCGCGCCGAAACTCATGACCCGTCCCCCGCGCCGATTGAGTTCGCGGGCAAATCGGTTGATCGACGCCGCCTGTTCGGGGCGGGTCGCGACCGGAAGATTGACGGCGAGGGAAACGCCGGCGCGTTCCGCGACCTTTTCCAGATCGTCGACCGTACCCGTCCCGCCCTCGGGCGAGACGCCGCCCGCCGCGGCAAGATGGCGCACCGTCGCCTCGGCGATCCTGTCGGGGTAAACGTGGGTGTGAAAATCTATCGTTTCCATTCTGTTCCTCGGACGTTTTGCCGCCCCGCGTTCATCGGCGGACACGGCAAAGCGAAATCAGTTATCAGTATACCTTAACCGACGCAAAAAATCAAGAGCCTGGACAAATCTTCGGGCAGGAGGATCATCATGTTTTTTCAGAAAGAAATCGAAACGATGCCGAGAAAGGAGATCGAGCGACTGCAACTCGAACGGCTCCGTCATCAGGTCGATTACTGCGCGAAAAACGTTCCCTTCTACGCCAAGCGGCTGAGTGAGGCGGGCGTAACGGCGGAAAAAATCAAAACGCTCTCCGACGTGAAGTACATTCCGTTGACGACCAAGGCAGACATCCGCGACAACTACCCCTACGGGCTTTTCGCCGTACCGATGAAAGAGATCGTCCGGATCCACGCCTCGAGCGGAACGACCGGAAAACCCACCGTCGTCGGTTACACCCGGCGCGACCTCGACAACTGGTCGGACTGCGTGGCGCGGCTGATCCGCGCCGTCGGCGTCACCGACGAGGACGTGGCGCAGGTCTCGTTCGGCTACGGGCTCTTCACCGGGGCGCTCGGACTTCATTACGGGCTTGAAAAGGTCGGGTGCGCCGTCATCCCGGTCTCCTCGGGCAACACCGAAAAGCAGGCGATGCTGCTCAAAGACTTCGGCACGACGGTCCTCATCAGCACCCCGTCCTACGCGATGTATATGAGCGAGGTCGCGAAGAGTATGGGCATCTCGCGCGAGGAACTGAAACTCCGGATCGGGCTCTTCGGCTCGGAGGGATGCACCGACGCGCTCCGCGACAAGATCGAGCAGGGCTTCGGGCTCTTCTCGACCGACAACTACGGAATGAGCGAACTGATGGGTCCCGGCGTTTCGGGCGAATGCCATCTCCGCTGCGGTCTGCACGTCAACGAGGACCACTTCCTGCCCGAGATCATCGACCCCGAAACCGGCGAGCCGCGCGAACGGGGCGAGACGGGCGAACTCGTCGTCACCACGCTGACCAAGGAGGGCATCCCGCTTCTCCGTTACCGCACCAAGGACCTGACCCGGCTGAACTACGAGCCCTGCGCTTGCGGACGCACCTTCGTCCGGATGGACAAGGTGCGCGGCCGTTCGGACGATATGCTGAAAATCCGCGGCGTCAACGTCTTCCCGTCCCAGATCGAGAGCGTCATCGCGGCGATCAACGGGATCGCGCCGCACTACGAACTGATCCTGACCCGTCAGAACTACACCGACTACCTCGAAGTGCGCGTCGAACTGACCGACGCCTCGCTGCTCGAAAACTACGCCGCGCTCGACGGGCTCCGTCAGACGGTGGTGGCGAAGTTGCAGACCGTGCTGGGCATCAAGGCGAAGGTCACGCTCGCCGCCCCGGCTTCGATCCGCCGCTACGAGGGCAAGGCGAAACGCATCATCGACCATAGAAACGAGAATCCCGACTGACGGGAAAGCGAAAGGATAAACGATGAAAAGACTGATGATCGGAAACGAAGCGGTCGCGCGCGGGCTCTACGAGGGCGGCGTGCGCGTCGTTTCGAGTTATCCCGGCACCCCCTCCACCGAGATCACCGAATTCCTCTCGGAATACCGTGA
>JAGCXA010000016.1 GCA_017961575.1 Clostridia bacterium
CGTCGCCGCCGCCGTCGGGATGACCGCCCTGTTCGGATTGGTGGCGATCGGGGTCGCGCTCTTCATCGTGACCGGCATCCGCACCTCCCGCTTCAACGTCTGGCATACCGAGGGGTTTGAGACCGCCTACGGCGTGTCGGGCATGGTCAAAGAGAAACGCCGCGCGCACGAACACACCTACACCGTGTGTCTCACCGTCGGGATCGTGCTCTGCATCCTCGCGGTGCTGCCCCTGATCGTCGCGGGCGCTATGGGCGTCTCCGACCGGACCCTCACTGTGTTCCTGTCGCTGATGTTCCCCATCATCGGGATCGGCGTCTATATGATCGTGCGGGTCGGGATCGTGCGCGGAAGTTTTACCTTCCTGCTGAACGAAGCCGAGACGTCGGAAGCGACCAAACAGCAGAACAAGACCGAAGAGGCGCTTACCTCGGTTTACTGGTGCGTCGCCATCGCCGGATACCTGACCTGGAGTTTCCTGACGGGCGACTGGGACAAAACCTGGATCGTCTGGCCGATCGCCGGCGTGCTCTTCGGCGCGGTCTCGGCGATCTGGCGGCTGATCTCCGGGTCGCAGAACGAAAAAAAGTAAGATGAAGACCGTTTCCGACCGGCTCGCGTCTCTTGCCGAGCCCGGCTACGCGGATTTCCAAGCCAAACTGATCCCCTCCGTCCCGCGCGAAAAAATCCTCGGAGTGCGGCTCCCCGCACTCCGGGCGCTCGCAAAAGAGATCAAGGGTGACGATGAGGCGGCGTTCCTCGCCGCCCTGCCGCACGGGACGCTCGAAGAAGACCTGCTCCACGCGATCCTCGTCGGGCGCGAGCGCGATTTTGCCGCCGCCGTCGCCGAGGTCGACCGGTTCCTCCCCTTCGCCGACAACTGGGCGACGACCGACATCCTTCGCCCGAAGGTCTTTGCCCGGCACGCGGACGAAACGCTCCCGTATATCCGCCGTTGGCTCGCCTCTCCCCTGCCCTACGTCCGGCGCGCCGCGGTCGGGTTCCTTATGGCGTACTACCTCGACGGAAACTTTGATCCCGGAATCCTCGCCCTGCCGGCAAAGATCCCGCAGGAGGAATACTACGTCGGGATGACGGTCGCGTGGTTCTACGCCACCGCCCTCGCCAAGAGGTGGGACGAGACGATCCCCTACCTCCGCGACCGCCGCCTGCCTGTGTGGACGCACAACAAAGCGATCCAAAAGGCGATCGAAAGTTACCGCGTCCCGCCGGAGCGGAAAGAATACCTCAAAACGCTGAAAATCAAATAAAAAGCGACGCCCGCGCATCAACCGATGCGCGGGCGTCCGGTTTTGAGGGGTGGGGAAAAAGCGCGTTTCAGGCGTCGCAGGCGAGATAGTCTCTCAATCCCGCCGCCGAGCGGAACAGGTATCCGTCGATCCCGACGGCTTTCGCGCCGTCGAGGTTCTTTTGCACGTCGTCGATCATCAGGGCGTCTTTTGCAACCACCCCCGCGCGATCGAGGGCGAGCCGGAAGATCGCGGGGTCGGGTTTGACGAGTTTCACCTCGGCGGACACGATCACAAAATCGAAGAGGTCGGCGATCCCGCATTTGTCGAGCGCGTAGCGAAGATAGCCCGACATCGCGTTCGAGAGCAGCGCGACGCGATAGAGGCTTTTCAGTTCGCGGATCAGGGCGATGGTATCGGGATTCGGGATCACGAGGTCCTCCCACTCGCGCCGGATCTCGTCGCCCGGCACCCCGACGGTCTCGCCGAGCCGCCGGTAAAGCACGTCGTCAGGCACCGCCCCGACGTCGCCGTCGTGCATCATGGTTTCCTTGATCCGATCGGCTTCCTCCGGGGTATAGTAGCGCCGGAACCAGAAGGGCGCGACTTCGCGCATCACCACGCCGAAGCAGTCGAATAAAAGAAGTTTCTTCATCGGTTCCCGTTTTCCCCCGTGATCGAATTCCCCTGTATGATAGCATAAAAAGGGAGAAAAAGCAACCTTGATTTGCTCGGTTTCCCGCGCGACGCGACCTTTTCGCGTTTTTTCAAAAAAACTCTTGACAAACGGTTTTCGCTTTGCTATAATACTATTCGTCTCGGACAAAAGTCCGGGCCGAAAAAGGACGATGGCCTGGTAGCTCAGTTGGTTAGAGCGCCGCCCTGTCACGGCGGAGGTCGTGGGTTCGAGCCCCATCCGGGTCGCCATCCTTTATTCCCTCGCCTCTGTAGCTCAGTTGGTAG
>JAGCXA010000017.1 GCA_017961575.1 Clostridia bacterium
AGCCGACGTCCTCGAAGGGATGCGCGAAGTCAAGCGCGCCATGCTCGAAGCCGACGTCAACTTCAAGGTCGTGCGCGACTTCATCTCCGACGTGACCGAACGCGCCGTCGGGCAGGAAGTTTTGGAAAGTCTTGTCCCCGCGCAGCAGATCGTCAAGATCGTGAACGAGGAACTCATCAAACTGATGGGGAGCGAGACGGCGAAACTCGAAATCTCGCCCAAACCCCCGACGGTCGTGATGATGGCGGGCTTGCAGGGCGCCGGGAAAACCACCCACGCCGCGAAGATCGCCAAACTGATGAAGAGCAAGGGGAAAAATCCCCTGCTCGTCGCCTGCGACGTTTACCGTCCCGCCGCGATCGACCAGTTGAAGATCGTCGGGGAGGCGGCGGGGATCCCGGTCTTCTCGCTCGGAAACAAGGTCAACCCGGTCGCGATCGCGAAAGCCGGGGTCGAGCACGCGAAGAAGAACGGTTACGATATGGTCTTCCTCGATACGGCGGGGCGGCTTCACGTCGACGAAGAGTTGATGGAAGAACTCGAAAAGATCCGCGACGCCGTCGAGCCGACCGAGATCCTTCTGGTCGTCGACGCGATGCTCGGACAGGACGCCGTGAACGTGGCGAAGACCTTCAACGATCGGCTGGAACTTACCGGCGTGGTGCTGACGAAACTCGACGGCGACACGCGCGGCGGCGCGGCGCTCTCGGTGCGCTACGTCACGGGAAAACCCATCAAGTTCATCGGCACCGGCGAAAAACTCGATATGATCGAGCAATTCCATCCCGACCGGATGGCGTCGCGGATCCTCGGAATGGGCGACGTGCTGTCGCTGATCGAGAAAGCCGAGGCGGCGTACGACGCGAAGACCGCCGCCGAAATGGAAAAGAAACTCCGCGAACAGACCTTCACCCTCGAAGACTTCCTGCTCCAACTCCGGCAGCTCAAAAAGATGGGCAACCTCGAACAGATCCTCGGAATGATGCCGGGCGTGAACGCCTCCGCTCTGAAAGACGCGAACATCGACGAGAAGCAGACGGCGAAGACCGAAGCGATCGTCCTTTCGATGACCAAGCAGGAGCGGATGGACCCCTCGGTGATCGGCGGATCGCGCCGACGCCGGATCGCGAAAGGAAGCGGCACGACGGTCGAGGACGTCAACCGACTGCTCAAACAGTTCGATCAGATGAAGAAACTGATGAAGCAGTTTTCCGGCAAGCGCGGGATGCGCCTGCCCGGAATGGGAAGATTCGGCGGGATGTGATCCCTCTTCCCCACCCCTACTCTCGGATTTGATATTATCAAATATAAAAACATTTTTGGAGGAAACACAAAATGGTCAGAATCAGACTCAGAAGAACCGGAAGCAAAAAGAACGCGAGCTACCGCATCGTCGTCGCCGACGAGCGTTCGCCCCGCGACGGGAGATTCATCGAGGAACTCGGATACTACAATCCCCTCTCGAACCCCGTGGAACTGAAAGTGGACGTCGAGCGCGCCAACGACTGGATCAAGAAGGGCGCTCAGCCGACCGAAACGGTCAGATCTCTCCTGAAAAAAGCCGCCGACTAAGAGACGGGTGGTAAAGGAATGGATCTGAAACAGGTACTTGCCGACATTGCCCGCGCGATCGTCGACAATCCCGACGCCGTGACCGTTGAGGAAACGGTCGAAGAGAACGAGGTCACCCTCGTCCTCCGCGTGTCGGACGACGATACCGGTATGGTCATCGGACGGAAAGGGCGCATCGCGCGCGCGATCCGCAGTCTGATGAAAGCCGCCGGGAACACCGAGGGAAAACGGGTAAACGTCGAAATCGAGTGAATGATGTGGGGACTGTCGCCAAAAGCGATAGTCCCCCCTCTCGGTCTTTCGCGCACGTATCCGTCGTTTCCAAATCCAAGCCGCTCGCGGCTTGGTATGTAATTCGTCGTTTCCAAATCACCCCAAATGGGGGAGGATGTAATCCGATCGCTCCGCGATCGGTATGTAGTTGCGCCGCAGGCGCGTATGTAATCTGCGCGCTTGCGCGCAGTATGTAATCCGTCGTTTCCAAATCACCCCCAACGGGGGTG
>JAGCXA010000018.1 GCA_017961575.1 Clostridia bacterium
CGCGCTTCCATCCCGTCGCCGTCCTCGCCGCTCTTCTCGTTTTCCTCGTCCCGATCGTTCTCCGCGTCGCGTCGACATTCCGCGCCCCCGCAGGCGTGGTCACCGCTCCCGCCCGTCTGACGGGGAAGCCGGCGCGTCTTACGCTCCCGCTCCTCTTCGGGATCCTGTTCGCCTGCCTTGGCGGCGCTGTCGTCGGCGCGATCGGCGTGATGCGCTATCTCAACTATTCCGCGCCGAACTTCGACTTCGGCATCTTCTCGCAGGCGTTTGCCGATATGGTGAAGACCGGCGCGCCCGTCACCACGGTCGAACGCGACGGCGCGCTCTCGCATTTTGCCGTCCACGTCTCGCCGATCCTCTATCTGCTCCTGCCGTTCTACTTTCTGTTCCGCACCCCGATCACGCTCGCGGTCGGACAGGCGGCGATCCTTTATTCCGGAGTCGTGCCGCTCCTTCTCATCGCGCGGCGGCGCGGGCTTCCAAAATGGTCGCTCGTCCTGCTTTCGCTCGCTTATTCCGCCTATCCCGCCATCGGGACCGGCTGTTTCTACGATTTTCACGAGAACTGTTTTCTGCTTCCGCTCCTGCTCTGGACGTTCTGGTTTTCCGAGTGCCGCCGCCCGATCCCGTTCTTTATCTTCGCTTGCCTGACCCTCGCGGTGAAGGAGGACGCTTTCGTCTACCTTGTGATCTTCGCGCTCTTCCTGCTCCTCTCCGAAAAGCGGTGGAGGACGGCGCTCCCGTTGCTTGCGCTCTCTCTCGGTTACTTCCTGCTTGTCTCGTATCTTCTGAAACGCTACGGGGAGGGCGTGATGAGTTGGCGCTATTCCAACCTCACCCTCGACGGGGAAGGGCTCTTCGGCGTCGTCCTGACGGTCTTCGGGAACCCCGGCTACGCCCTGACCCAACTCTTCTCCACGACGGCGGGGAACGGCGCGAAGTTCCGCTATCTGGGGACGCTTCTTTTGCCGCTTTTGTGCTTGCCCTGCGTCACGCGCCGCGCGTCGCGCTGGATCCTTCTCTCGCCCCTGCTCCTGAATCTCCTGACGATGTACGTCTATCAGCCCGACGTTAACTTCCAGTACAGTTTCGGCGTCATCGCGTTCCTCCTCTACGCCGCGGTCCTGAACCTGTCGGAACTGCCGCATCCCGCCGCCTTCGGCGGCGTCGCGCTCTCCGCCGTCGCCTGCGCCGTCGCGTTTTCGATCCTCGTTCTTCCGATGATCGAGGCAAACGCCCGACCGCTCCGCGATCACCGGGACCGCTTCGCCGTGATGACCGAGACCCTCGACGCCATCCCGCGCGACGCCTCGGTTGCCGCCACGACCTTCCTCGTCCCGCACCTCTCGGATCATACCGAACTCTACGAGACCTACTACCACGTCGAAAACGGGCGTATCAAGACCGATTGTGACTACTACGCCTTCGATCTCCGCTACGGCGCGGGCGAGAAAGCCGAGCGGCAGATCGCCTATCTCCTTTCGCACGGGTACGTCGAGTATATCCGTCACGAGGGCGCGATCCTCGTTTTGGTCAGATCCGACCTCCAAACTCCGTAAATAACAAACAAACCGACTGCGCCGGCACTTCACCGACGGGCGTAGACGGCACAGACCGGAAAACGAAAAGGATTCTCTTGGTCTATGAATGCTTTTCGCTCTGTCACCGTCTTTTCGCAGCAAAATGCAATTCAGGTTGAACCCCGTTCGCAAAATGCGAACGGGGTTCTTTTTTCTATTGAATGAGCCACCCCCAAACGGTTCCGATCCCTTTCCCCCGAAAAGCATTGACTTTTCGCACAAGATATGGTAGCATACTTATGCAGGATGATTCAAAATACTTATAACATATTAATTAACAGATTAGAAAGTGAATGGAACTTTCATTTTTCGGTAACGCCTGCCGAAATAAAAAAGAATGGAGGTGAACCTGTGTCAAAAGAAAAAATAAAGACCGTTTTGGTATGGGGAATCGGGATCGCTGTTGCGTTGGCAAGCGTGATCGTCGGTTATCCGACGTTCATATTTGCGTTGTTTCCGTTCAGTCCGGCTATTCTTGCCGTGTACGCGGCTCTGGCGACGCTTTTCCCGACGTTGTATTTTCACAATAAGAAACGGGCGTTTGCGGTTGTTTCTTTCGCCCTGTTCCTTTTGCCGGTGCTGATCCTTGTTTTTGTCGTGGTCGGTATCAACGTCGGTTTGCTTGAATGGCTGTAAACGTTAATAACAACGCCCGCGCCGGAATCGGCGCGGGCGTTGTTATTTGATCCGATGCTTCGTTTAAACCGAGTGGATTCCGAGTTCCGGATCCGCGTTCGAATCGAGACCGTACTTCTGCCGTTTCCGGTACTCGAAGAACTTGACCGCGACCTGCTCAAACAGGGCGTAGGACAGAACGTCCTCTTCCTGTTCCGCGTAGGGCGCGACCTTCTTTTTCAGTTCCTCCATCTCGGCGGGGATCAGGTCGGCGGGGCGGCATTCGATGGGTTCGGCGTCGCCGATGATCTTTTTGCGGAATTTCGGGTCGATCTTGCCGGGACATTTGCCGTACTCGCCGCGGAGCAGACCCCGGAACTCCTTGGTCGTCCGGGAATAGCGTCCCTCGTCGGAGAACAGTACGTTGTTGACCGCCTGCGTTCCGACGATCTGACTGGTCGGGGTGACGAGCGGGGGATACCCGGCGTCGGCGCGGACGCGCGGCACCTCGGCGAGCACGTCGTTCAGCCGGTCGGATTTGCCCGCCATTTTGAGTTGGGAAACGAGGTTCGAGAGCATCCCGCCCGGCACCTGATAGCGCAGGGCGTTCACGTCGACTTTCAGCACTTTTGGGTCGATCTGTCCCGACGCGAGATACTTTTCGCGGATGCCGGTGAAGTGGCGGCTCACGGCGTCGAGCTTTTCAAGGTCGAGTCCGGTGTCGTAGGGCGTCCCGGCGAGCGCGGCGACGAGCGGTTCCGTCGGCGGTTGCGAGGTCCCCATGGCGAGCGGCGAGATCGCGGTGTCCACCACGTCGACCCCCGCCTCGATCGCCTTCATCACGGTCATCGAGGCAAGCCCCGCCGTGTAGTGCGTGTGCAGTTGGATCGGGATCTTGACCGTCTCTTTCAGCGCGCGGACCAGCGTTTCTGCTTCGTAGGGTTTGAGCAGCCCCGCCATATCCTTGATGCAGATCGAGTTCGCGCCCATCTCTTCCAGTTGCTTCGCGTAGGCGGCGAAGAACTCGTTGGTATGGACGGGAGAGGTCGTGTAGGAGATCGCCGCCTGCACGTGTCCGCCCTCTTTGATCGTCGCGCGGATCGCCGTTTCGAGGTTGCGCGCGTCGTTCAGGGCGTCGAAGATCCGGATGATGTCGATCCCGTTGGCGATCGACTTCCGCACGAAATACTCGACCACGTCGTCGGCGTAATGCCGGTAGCCGAGGATGTTCTGACCGCGGAAGAGCATTTGCAGTTTGGTATTCTTCACGTGATCGCGGATGATCCGGAGACGCTGCCACGGATCCTCGTTCAGAAAGCGGAGGCAGGCGTCGAAGGTCGCGCCGCCCCACGCTTCGAGCGAATGATACCCGACGGCGTCGAGCGCTTCGAGCGCGGGGATCATTTCCTCGGTCTTCATTCTCGTCGCGGCGAGCGACTGGTGCGCGTCGCGGAGCACGGTTTCGGTAATCAGTACTTTTCTTGCCATATCAAGTTCCTTTCGGATAGGGAAAAATCAGAACCACATGAGGAATACGCCCGCGGCGACGGCGGAACCGATCACGCCGGCGACGTTCGGACCCATCGCGTGCATCAGGAGGAAGTTCGAGGGATTCTCACGCCGTCCGACGTCCTGCGAGACGCGCGCCGCCATCGGGACGGCGGACACGCCGGCGGAGCCGATCAGCGGATTGATCTTGCCGTGGGTCAAAAGGCACATCAACTTTCCGAGGAGCAGACCGCCGCAGGTCGCGAGGATGAAGGCGGAGAGCCCGAGCAGAATGATTTTCAAGGTCGAGAGCGAGAGGAAGTTCGCCGCGTTGGCGGTCGCCCCGACCGAAACGCCGAGGAAGATCGTGATGATGTTGATGAGTTCGTTCTGCGCCGTCTTGGAGAGCCGTTCGGTCACGCCCGACACGTTGAAGAGGTTGCCGAGCATCAGGAACCCGACCAGCGGAGCGGCGGCGGGAACGATCAGAGTGACCAGCAGCGTGACGAGAATGGGGAAGATCACGCGCTCGACGCGCGAGACCTTGCGCGGGTTCTCCATCACGATCGCCCGCTCCTTTTTGGTCGTCAGCAGTTTCATGAACGGCGGCTGGATCAGGGGGATCAGCGCCATATAACTGTACGCCGCGATGGCGATCGCGCCGAGAAGTTCGGGCGCGAGCTGCTTGGTCACGAGGATGGCGGTCGGACCGTCGGCGCCGCCGATGATCCCGATGGCGCCCGCCTGCATCGGCGAGAATCCGAGGAAGAGCGCGGCAAAGAAGGCGGCGAACACGCCGAACTGCGCGGCGGCGCCGAGCACCAGACTCTTCGGATTGGCGATCAGGGGAGAGAAGTCGGTCATCGCCCCGACGCCCATAAAGATCAGGGCGGGGTAGATACCGAGTTTCACGCCGAGATAGAGAATGTCGACGAGCCCTCCGTTATTGAAGACCTCTTTCACCATCACCGACATCTTGACGTGGAGCGCCAGGTCCTCCGAGAGGGTGGCGACGTCGGAAAGCGGTGACGCCCGGAAAGCGTCGGTAAACGCCCCGACGTCCGCGATCTCGTGGAACTTCATCGACGCGGAGTCGAAGACCGCCTCCGGGAATTCCGACAGAAATCCCTTCAACTGGTCGGCGAACACGGCGCCCTCTCCGCCGAAATAATGTTCGTCGAAGAAGAAGTCAAGGTGCATCAGATCGGCGGACGGAAGGTTGGCGAGCAGCATCCCGAACGCGATGGGAAGCAGAAGCAGCGGCTCGAACTTCCGGACGATCGCGAAATACGCGAGCACGAAGACGATCAGATACATCACGAGCGTCTTCCAGTCGAGACCGACGAACCCGGTCCCGCGGAAAAATCGCCCGAATGCTTCGATAATGTTCATCGGGTAAGAACCTCCCGGCGGATCAGTTGAGAGAGATCAGAAGATCGCCCGCCTGTACCGAGGATCCCTTGTTCACGGCGATCGAGGCGACGACCCCGTCGCGCGGCGCGGGGATCTCGTTCTCCATCTTCATGGCTTCGAGCAGGACGACCGTCTCGCCACGCTTGACCGACTGACCGACGGCGACCTTCACCGCCAGCACCGTTCCCGGCATCGGGGCGGCGACTTTCTCGGCTCCTGCGGGAGCGGCGGGTGCGGCTTGGGTCTTGGCGGGGGCGGGGGGAACGGCGGCGACGGGCGCGGGGGCTGCGGGGGCGCTTGCCCCGGTCTCCTCGACCGTGACTTCGTAGGTCTTTCCGTTGACGGTGATCCGATAGTTTTTCATAATATGTGATCCTTTCGTATTGTTCTCTTTTTGTCCGGCTCAGACCCGCCGGAAGGAAACGACCCGGAACGACCCCTCGGGGTTCTCCTCGGTCGCGGCGGCGATCGCGGCGGCAAACACCGCGACAAGCTCCGTTTCGTCGTCGTCGGTTACGGCGGCGACGGTTTGGGGAGCCGGGGTCGATTCGCCCGCCTTCGCCCGTTTCTTTTCGACTACGGCGGGGAGTTTGGTCACGATCAGATGGAAGAGTTCGAGCGCGCCCCAGAGGATCAGGAGCACCGAGAAGACGACGCTCATTCCGATCAGGAGCATCTGTCCCCCGTAACTGAACTTATCCGCCGCGCTTTCCAGCGGCTTGGTTACGTCGATTGCAAGCACCGTTAATCCCTCCCGTCAGAGCGGACGGATCGCCCGTGCGGGCGCGTCGACCGTCCCCTTCGCCGAGAGCATCAGGAGAGCCGACGCGACCCGGCAGCGAAGTTCGGACGCCGCGATCACGTCGTCGATCTCGCCGGTTGCGGCGGCGGCGACGGGCGAGGCGATCATATTCTTCCATTCGGAGCGGAGTTCCTCTTTGGTTTTTCCCTTTGCGAGCGCGTCCTCAAACGCGAAGGCGACGGCGGCGTCGGCGGACAGCGCCCCGATCTCGGATCCTTCCAGAGCATACGCGACGTCGGCGCCGAGACTGCGCGAACCGAGCAGGGCGAAACTCGCCCCGATCGCGCGGCCGAGGATCACCGTGACCGTGGGAACGCAGGCGTCCGCGTAGGCGAGCGCCAGACGGGCGAGGTCGGTGGAGAAGGGCGCCTTTTCGTTTTCAGCCGAAACGGCAAGCCCCGCCGAATCGACGAGGGTCACGACGGGAAGCGAGAAAGCGTCGCAGAAGTCGACGAAACGCGCGGCGACTCTCGCCGACAGGGCGTCGATCTTTCCCTCGTTCGCGTTTTTATCCGAGAGCACGATCCCGCATCTGACGCCGCCGATCTCGGCAAGCGAGCAGCAGAGCGCGCCCGCGCGCGACACGGGGATGGTCTTGCCCCCGTCCGCGACCGCCGAAAGGATCCCGTCCGCGTCGTCGGGAAGAGTCGGTCCAAGGCGGCGGTTGAGATCGTCCGCGCACGCCGAAACCGCAACGCCGCATCCCGCGCAGGGCGGCAGGAAAGAGATCAGGGAACGGATGCGGGAAGAGGACGAGCCGGCGTCGCATACGGCGGAGAGGATCGGGGATTGCCCGTCCTTTTCACCCGTCAGGGCGGGGTCGGTCACGTAGAGCGACGCGCCCTCGTCAAGCAGAGCAATATCAAAGGTCGCCGCGATAGCCGAGAGCGTGCCGACGCACTTGCCCGAGATCAGGGCGATCTGCGGGATCACGCCCGACGCGTGCGCAACGGCGGAAAAGATCCTGCCGTATGCGGCGAGCGCCGAGACCCCCTCGAAAATATTCGCGCCCACGCTGTCGAACACGCCGACGATCGGCGCGCCGTTCTTTTCCGCGAGGTCGTAGAGCGCGACGATCTTGTCGGCGGTGCGTCCGTCCACCGCTCCCTTCATCCGCGTCGCGTCGAAGAGAAAGGCGCAGGTCAGTTTGCCGTCCACGGCGCCGTAGCCCGTGACGACCCCCGCGAGTTCGGAATCTCCCTCGCCGGGCATCTCGCCGAACCGCCGGGCGATCAGCGTCCCGGTCTCGACGAACGTCCCTTCGTCAAAGATCGAGACGACGGTTTTCCGTGCGTCCGACGCCGCCCCCGCGGCGCTCTTTTCGCGCAGCGTGCCGAGGGTCGGGATCTTTTCGGCGTTCTGCCGTTCGTTTTTATTTCCCAAAGCGAAATGTCGATTTGCGAATGCAAATCTCTCCTTCCTTGTTCTGTCGGTTGAACTCTTTTGCAAGAGAGGGAAGCGCCGCCGCGCGCGAAGACGGGCGACGGTTTCGGGGCAGCGCCCCGCGGCGCCGTCCGAAAGAGGGAATCCCCGCGGGATCAAAACCCGGCAAAACCCCAACTTCCACCAAATATAATATATCACCAAATCGCAAGAATGTCAAGGGGAAACGGGCGGTTCCGGTCGCTTTTTTGCGGTTTTTTTCACTTCTTCCCGCCGCCCGGTTATCAAGCGCCTTCCCGACGAATAGAATGGTGGCGGAAACGAATCGGAAAGGCGGGCAAGCAAGATGGTCGAGGAAAAGGTCGGAGGGGGTCTTTCTGCGCGGGAGGTGACCGAATCGCGCGAGCGTCACGGGACGAACCGACTGACCGAAAAGAGGCGGCGGGGCTTTCTCTTTCGCCTTCTTTCGAGTTTTTCCGATCCGATCATCCGCGTTCTGCTCGCGTCGGTTTTGGTCGAGGTCATTTTCACCTTCCGGCACTGCAACCTGTTTGAGGTCGGCGGGATCCTTCTTGCCGTCCTCGTCTCCTCCCTCGTCTCTACGGCGTCGGAGTACGGGAGCGAACGCGCCTTCGCGAAACTGTCGCGCGAGGCGGGCGGCAGAACGGTCGCCGTCGTCCGGGAGGGGCGGCGGATTGTTCTTCCGTCGGAGGAGATCGTCGTCGGCGATCTCCTTCTTCTCCGCGTCGGCGAGCGGATCCCCGCCGACTGCGTTCTCCTTTCGGGCGAGGTCACGCTCGACCTTTCGGCTCTGAACGGAGAATCCCGTGAAGCGCGAAAAACCCCCGGCGCCTTTTCGGGGGAATGGGCGCTCGACGATCCGCACCAACTCTTTTCGGGCGCGATCGTTACGGGCGGGGACGGGGTCGCGCGGGTCGGACGGGTCGGCGACGCGACGCTCTACGGTTCTCTCGCCTCGGAGTTACAGCTTGAAACGAGGATCAGCCCGCTGAAACTCCGGCTTTCGCGGCTCGCCCGGCAGATCAGCCGGATCGGCTATCTGTCGGCTGGGCTGATCGCGTTCTGCTATCTCTTCCGCGCGGTCGTCGTCGGCGGAAACTTCACGGCGGCGGGGATCGGCGCGCTTCTCTCGGATCCGACCTTTCTTACCCGGACCCTGATCCGCGCGCTCACGCTCTCGATCACCGTGATCGTCGTCGCGGTGCCGGAGGGGCTTCCGATGATGATCACCGTCGTTCTCTCCTCGAATATGCGGCGGATGATGCGCGATCACGTCCTCGTCAAAAAACTCGTCGGGATCGAGACGGCGGGGAGTATGAATATCCTGTTTACCGATAAGACGGGGACGTTGACCGAGGGGAAGATGAAACTTTCGCGGATCGTCACCCCGGACGGCGTGGAAAAGCGGATCGGGGAGGTGCGGCGGGACTATCCCGCCGCCGCCCGCGTCCTCTCGCTTTCGGCGCGTTTTAACCGCGAGGGCGCGCTCTCACCGGGGCGCGGCGCGATCGGCAACGCGACCGAACGCGCGGCAGCGGAGGCGTTTTTATCCGACGAGATTCCCCGGGGCGTCCGGGCGGTATCGTTCGTTCCTTTTTCCTCCGAATCCAAATTCTCGGCGGTCGCGCTCTCGGGCGCCGATCCGGCGGTTTTGGTCAAGGGCGCGCCCGACTATCTGCTCCCCCGCGCGACGAAGATCCTGCTCCCAGACGGAAAAAAAGCGCCGCTCGACGGCGCGGGGAGGGCGAAACTCGAAGCGGCGATCTCCGCCGCGGCGGCGCGGGGGTCCCGCGTCCTCGCCGTTCTGACGGCGGATCGGATCTCCGACGCCCTCGACGGGCTCGGGGAATTGACCCTCGTCGCCTGTCTTTCGCTCTTCGATCGCGTTCGCCGCGACGCCGCCGGAACGGTCGGAACGCTCCGGCGCGCGGGGATCCGGGTCGTGATGGTGACGGGCGACAATGCCGGCACCGCCTCCGCCGTCGCCGCCGAATGCGATCTCTTCCGCCCCGACGCCGGGGATCTTCTTTTCGACGCGGCAAAACTCCGGGAAATGCCCGACGGAGAGGTGATCCGGCTTCTGCCGCGTCTCTCGGTCGTCTGCCGCGCCGTCCCCTCCGACAAATCGCGGCTGGTTCGTCTCTCGCAGGAGGCGGGGCTGGTCGTCGGGATGACGGGCGACGGGATCAACGACGCGCCCGCCCTCCGGCTCTCGGACGTAGGGTTTTCGATGGGAAGCGGGACCGACGTCGCGCGGGAAGCGGGGGACGTCGTGCTCCTCGACGACAGCATCGCGTCGGTCGCGAACACGGTCCTTTTCGGCAGAACCATCTTTGCCAGCATCCGCAAATTCATCACCTTCCAGTTGATGATGAACCTCGCCGCCGTCGGCGTGTCGCTTTTCGGGCAACTGTTCGGGCTTCCGACCCCGATCACCATCGTGCAGATGCTCTGGGTCAATCTGATTATGGACACCCTCGGCGGGCTGATGTTCGCGGGCGAAGCGCCGCTTCCGTCCTCGATGAAAAAGAAACCGAAGCGCCGCGACGAACCGATCCTGAACCGCTATATGATCGGTCAGATCGCCGTGACCGGGGGCTACACGCTCCTGCTTTCGGTCGGCTTTCTCGTTCTGCCGATTTTCCGCCGCGCGTTCGGCTTCGCGTCGGACTCGGTCGGCTTCTTTACCGCCTTTTTCGTCCTCTTCATTTTCGCCGGACTGTTCAACTGCGTGAACGCCCGCACCGAGCGTCTTCGTCTTTTATCCGGCATCCTCCGCAACCGCTTCTTCCTTCCGCTCATCGCCCTGATCTCGGCGATCCAACTGCTGATGGTCTACCGGGGCGGGGAACTGTTCCGCACGGTTCCGCTCGCCCCCTCGCTTCTCTTGCGCGTCGTTCTGCTCGCCTCGACCGTGATCCCGGCGGATCTGATCCGAAAATTCTTTACCGGACTCTCCCGGAGGGAACACGGCGACTCTGCGACGCCGCTCCGCGCACTTGACAAAAAAGCGGAAACGGAGTAAAATGTAGTCAGTACGAAAGTACAATAACTGCTTGGAGGTTTTCCGCTATGACGTCTCGTCCCGAACTCCGTGCCAGAGCACGGCAAAAACTCGGCGGTCAGATCTTCGCGTCCAACTGGTTGATGGCGCTTCTTTCGATCCTGATTGCCTCGCTCATCATTTCCGCCGTTTCCTTTACCGGTATCGGTCCGCTTCTTTTGATCGGTCCGCTCTATTTCGGTCTGGCGGCTGTTTTCCTCTCGCTTGCCCGTGGCAAGGAGAACGTGGATCTCGCCGATCTGTTCAAGGGATTCACCGACGGCGGTTTCGTGCGGCTTCTGCTCCTCGGGCTCTTGCAGGAGATCTTCATCTTCCTCTGGTCGCTGCTCTTCCTGATCCCCGGCATCGTGAAATCCTACTCCTACTCGCAGGCGATCTACCTCGCTTACGACAATCCCGATTGGGATTGGAAGCAGTGCATCGACGAGAGCCGTCGGATCATGAACGGTTACAAGTGGAAACTCTTCGTCCTTGATCTCAGCTTCATCGGCTGGTACATCGTCGGTATGCTCGCCTGCGGCGTAGGCGTTCTGTGGGTCGATCCCTACCGTCAGGCGGCGCGCGCCGAGTTCTACGAGGAACTCGTCGGCGGCTCGGTCAAGGTCGAGGGCTGATCTCCCGAACCGCATAAAAAATCCGGGCGCCTGCAAACGCAGGCGCCCGGATTTTTTGTAATGTAAAACGTTACACGTTGAGGATACGGCAGATCTCGCCCTTCAAGATCATGCAGACCAGGTCAAGAATCCAGATAATCCATCCGCCGAAGATACGGATGATACCGGCAACGATCTTGCCCTCGGAGATACGGGTGACGACGCCGCAGATCCACGCGGTAAAGGGGATGATGGCGAGGATGATGCTGATGAGTCTGTCGAGACCGAAGTAATCTTTTTTGGCTGCCATGGAATGAACCCTCCCTTAAATTTTATGGTACTTTAAGTTTAGCACAAACCGATCCGTTCGTCAATCGTTTTCGACAAAAAAATCGTCTGACGCGCAACTTTTTTTGTAGGAGTTAGTCGGTTTCGGTCCCGATTCGGTTCCGGGCGCGGAAGAGCGCGTCCGAGAGCGCGACGAACGCCCCGGTCGAGAGCCGTTCCCCCCGAATATCGGCGGGATGACCGCACGAGACGACGATCCCGGCGATCCACTCTTTTCCAAGATCGGAGAAGCGGGCGGAGAGGGCGTTGACCAGCGTTTTTCTCCTTTGCTCAAACGCGGCGTGGACGGTATCGAAGAAGGTCTTTTCGGAGAGCGGCTTGAACGCCGGCTCGCGGTAGAGGTCGATTGAAACGACGGCGGACGAGACGGCTGGAGGGGGCAGAAAACTGCCGGGCGATACGGTGAAGCGGCGGGTCGCCGTCCCGTAGTAACCGAGAACGGCGGTGATCGCCCCGTAGTCGCGCGAACCCGGCGCGGCGGCGAGTCGGTCGGCGACCTCCTTCTGCACCATCACCGTGATCCGGGAGAAGCGGATGCCCGATTCGAGCAGTCGGAGCAGGATCGGCGTCGTGATGTAGTAGGGAAGATTGGCGGCGACAGCGACAGGGAAATCGACGCCCGGAACCCCGCCCCCCGCCGCCTCCGAGAGCAGCGCGGCAAGATCCGCCGTCATGCAGTCGGCGTTCACCACCGTCACGTTCCGATAGTCCGAGAGCGTTTTTCCGAGAACGGGGATCAGCCCGCGGTCGATCTCGACCGAAACCACCCTGCGATAGCGTTCGGCGAGCGCGGCGGTGAGGCACCCGATCCCCGGACCGATCTCCAGAATCACGGCGGACGGGTCGTCCGCCGCCGCGTCGGCGATCTCCTCCGGGACGTTCGGGTCGACAAGGAAATTCTGCCCGAGATCGCGCCGGAATCGGATCCCGGCTTCCTCCATCAGTTCCCGGATCACCCGGGGATTGCACAAATTCATAAAAAACCTGCCGTTTTTGTTTTTTCTCTTGACAAACGCCCGAAACCGTGATAGAATAAACCCCGGATTTCGGTTTGATCCGCCCGCTGGTGTAGCACAGGGGCAGTGCAGCTGATTCGTAATCAGCAGGTCGTGAGTTCAAATCTCACCACCAGCTCCAGAACCGCGCCTTTCGCTTGACGAACGGCGCGGTTTTGTTTTGCGCCGCCGATTCAATGATACCATATCCGCGCGCGATTTGCAAGAGTGTGAGAAGGGAATCGACGCGCCGCGAGGAAGGAGACGGGAATTTCGCCTGCGGCGAATATTTTTGCGCCTTGCCGCTTACAAGCAAGCTTGACGCGCTCTTCGGCGCAAATGCGAACCCGCGTTTGCGCTCTTTTCTTTTGTGAGAAAAAAGAGCAAAGTGGAAGCGCAAACCGGGTCGCTTTTTGCGTCTGCTCCAAAAAGAGGCGGGGGCGATCACTCGCCCCCGCCTCTTTTTGGAGCAGATGACGGGAATCGAACCCGCGTAGTCAGCTTGGGAAGCTGATATTCTACCATTGAACTACATCTGCGTAGCGGATAATATTGTACTATATTGAAAGCGGTTTGTCAAGAGAGAAAACGAAAAAAGATCGGCAATCTTTTCGTATCGAACCCCGCCGTTGCGACGGGGTTCGATACGCGGTTTTGAAGAGTATCCGGCTAAAATCAGAGCGCGTCCGCCATATCGAGGATCAGGCGTTCGCTCTTCTCCCATCCGAGGCAGGCGTCGGTGATGCTCTTTCCGTAGACGCCGCCGCCGATCGGCTGATTGCCGTCCTCGATGTAACTCTCGACCATAAAGCCCTTGACGAGTTTCCGCAGTTCGGGATTGTAGCGGCAGGAATGGAGCACTTCCTTCATGATCCGGGGCTGTTCAAACGGGTTCTTGCCGCTGTTCGCGTGGTTGCAGTCGACGATCACGGCGGGGTTCTGCACCTTCCACTTCGCAAACAGTTCGGCAAGATGCACGAGCGTTTCGTAGTGGTAGTTCGGGAAAGACGCGCCGGTGTTGTCAACGTAGCCGCGCAGGATCGCGTGGGCGTAGGGATTGCCGCCCGAACGCCCCTCCCATCCGCGGTAGATGAAGTCGTGCTGATGCTGCGCGGCGAGGATGGCGTTCATCATGACCGAGAGGTCGCCGCTCGTCGGGTTCTTCATCCCGACGGGGCACTCGATCGCGCTCGCGGTCAGGCGGTGCTGCTGATCCTCCACGCTCCGCGCGCCGACCGCCACGTAGCCGAGCAGATCGTCGAGGTACTTATGGTTTTCGGGATAGAGCATCTCGTCGGCGCAGGCGAAGCCCGTCTCCTTGACGGCGCGCATGTGCAGTTCGCGCGTCGCGATGATCCCCTTGAAGAGGTCGGGGTCCGCCGTCGGGTTCGGCTGATGCACCAGCCCCTTGTAGCCCTCGCCCGTCGTGCGGGGTTTGTTGGTGTAGATGCGGGGGACGATCAGGATCTTGTCCTTCACCTTTTCCTGCACGGGGATCAGCCGGGTGATGTAGTCGATCACGCTGTCCTCGTTGTCGGCGGAGCAGGGACCGATGATCAGCGCCATCTTGTCGCTCTCGCCCGAAAAGATCTCTTTCAGTTCGGTGAGCCGCCGTTCGACGGTCTCCTCCATCTCGCGCGTGACGGGGTACATCTCCTTCGTCTCCATCGGGATGGGCAGTTTGCGTTTGAAATTCATGTTCATTGCGGTATAACCTCTCTTGCTTGGATGCTTACTTATTGAAATACGCCCGCCGCTCGGTCGAGAGCCGCATCTTCTCGCGCAGTCCCTCGGTATCCCCCTCGGCAAGCAGACGGCGGAGTTCGCCGAACTCGGAGATGAAAAGATCCATCTGTTTCAGAAGATCGTCGCGGTTCAGAAGGAACAGTTCGCTCCACATCGCGTCGTTGATGCGCGCGATCCGGGTCAGATCGCGGAAACTGTCGCCGGTATAGTCGACGAGATGTCGGTTGTCCGAGCAGGTCATCAGCGAAACCGCGATGCAGTGGGTCAGTTGGGAAAGAAAGCCGATCATCTCGTCGTGTTCCTCGGGCGACAGGACGCTGACCTTGCGGAAACCGAGGATGCGTCCGAGGTCCTTGCACCACTCGATCGCCTCCGGCGTGTTCTTGTCGGTCGGGGTGACGATGTAGTTGGCGTTGTAGAAGATCCGTTCGTCGCTGTTTTCAACGCCGTAGACCTCGCGCCCCGCCATCGGATGGGCGGCGATGAACTCGACGTCGGGACGGAGCATCGCCTGAATATCGTAGACGATGCAGCGTTTCACGCCGGTCACGTCGGTCAGGCGCGCGCCGGGTTTCAGATACTTCTGATTGTCCCGGATCCATTCTTTGAACACGCCGGGATAGAGGGCGAAGACCACCGCGTCCGCCTCGCCGATCAGGCGCGGGTCGATCTCGTGCGACCCCTCGTCGATGATCCCGTGTTCCACGGCGTAGGCGATCGTTTCCTTGCGGCGCGCCAGCGCCGTCACGCGGAAACCGAGGCGTTTCAGCCCCTTGGCGTAACTCCCGCCCATCAGACCGAGCCCCACGATCAGCACGTTGCTTTTAGAGATCCATTCCATTTTCCAAGTCCACCTTGATATTGATTCTTCTCAAATCGGCAAAAAAGCCGGGATAACTCTTTTTCACGGCTTCGATCCCCGCGACCGTCCCGCCGAGCCGCGCGGCGAGGATCGAGCAAGCCATCACGATCCGGTGATCGTTGTGACCGAAGAGCGGTTCCGACGGGGATGTCGCTCCCGCTTCGACGACGATCTCGTTCTCGCCGACCGAAACGGCGACCCCGCACTTGGCGAGTTCCGCTTTCATCGCTTCTCCCCGGTCGCTTTCCTTGATCGCCAGCCGCCTCGTGCCGGTGAAGCGTCCGCCGCGGCGAAGCGCGGCGTGGGCGAAGAGCACGGGAGCAAGGTCGGGACAGTCCGAAAGGTCGATCACGGCGTTCTCGCCGTCGAGTTTCGCGAGCAGATCGGCTATGCGTCGGTCTCCCTGCAAACTGTCGTCCCGAAGCCCCGTCACGCCGACGCCGAGCGAGAGGAAGGGCGCGGCGTTCGACCAGTCGCCCTCGACCTCGACCTCCGACGCGGCGTAGCGTTGTCCGCCGGGGACGGTCAGCGTCGTTTCGTCGGTCCATACCGCCGTCACCCCGAACGAGGAAAGCGCGGAGAGGGTCAGGTCGATATAACTTTTGCTCTCGACCGGAGGGATCAGAACGATCCGGCTGTCGCCGTCGAGCAGGGGAAGCGCGAAGAGCAGTCCGCTGACGAACTGCGAACTGACGTCCCCGGGCAGAACGTATTCCCCCGGCGTCAGTTTGCCCGCGACCCGGACGGCGTTTTCGCTCTTGTCAAGCGAAAACCCCTTTTCCCGCGCCGATTCTTCGTAGACCGAGAGCGGACGGGACAGGAGCGTTTCGCTCCCCGTGAGGGTCATATCGGACCCGGACAAAAGGCAAAGCGGAAGGAAGAAGCGAAGCGTGCTTCCGCTCTCGCGGCAGGGAAGCGTCGCGCGTTTCGCGCGGAACGGGTCGGCGCCGCGAACGGTCGCCGTCCGATCCTTGATTTCGACCTTCGCGCCGAGGGCGCGAAGACAGTCGAGCGTCGCCGAAACGTCCTCCGACGTATCGACCCCCGACACACGGCTGATCCCGTCCGCGAGCCCCGCCGAGATCAGAAGGCGGTGCGCCATACTTTTGCTCGGGGGCGCCGCGACCGATCCGCCCGGCGTCGAGGGAGTGAAAACGGCTCTCACTTTTCCCCCCCGATCAGAAGGTCCATCGCTTCCAGATATCCGTTCAGCCCGTGTCCCGCGATCGTGGCGATACAGGCGGCGCGGATATAACTGACCTGCCGGAAATCCTCGCGCGCCGAAACGTCCGAGATATGCACCTCGACCGTCGGGATCCCGACCGCTTTCAGGGCGTCGAGCAGGGCGACGCTGGTATGCGTGTAACCGCCGGGATTGAAGACGATGCCGTCGGTGTTCCCGTAGGCGAGTTGAATGCGGTCGATCAGGTCCCCCTCGTGGTTCGATTGGTAGAGTTCGACGTCGACGTCCTTCTCCTCGGCGTGTTCCTTTACGCGGCGGCAGAGTTCCGGGTAGGTTTCCGCGCCGTAGATCGCCGGCTCGCGGATGCCGAGCATATTCAGGTTCGGACCGTTGATGACCAGCAGTTTCATTTCAGTTTCTCCAATACTTCGTTGATGACGTCCTCCGGCGTTTCGCGGACGGGAACCGTCAGGTCCGCCGCCGCGCGGTAGAGCGGAGCGCGTTTTTCGTAGAGCAGGCGGATCTTTCCGATCTCGTCGGCAAGCGGTCGGTCGGATGTCGGAACCAGGTCTTCAAGCGGGCGGTCAAGGTAGACCGAGACGCCGTTCGATCTGAGCGCGTCGACGTTCTCTTGCCGCAGGATCGCCCCGCCCCCGGTCGAGACGATCGCCCCGCCCGACGCGGAAACCTCCCGGATCACGCTTGATTCAAGGTCGCGGAACGCGGTTTCGCCCTGCGACGCGAAGATCTCGGTGACGGGTTTCCCCGCGCGCCGGACGATCAGGTCGTCGGTGTCGATGAGGTTACGTCCGAGCCGATCGGCAAGCCCGCGCCCGACGGTGCTTTTGCCGGAACCCGGCATCCCGATCAGGACGATATTCCGCTTTTCAAACAGCAGTTCCCGCCAGATCCGTTCGGTTTCGTTTTCCCCGACCGGCTCTCCGGTGAAGAGTTCCGCCGACTTCATCGCCTGCGCGACCAGCATATACAGTCCGTTTTCCGCGGGGATCCCGAGCGCCTTCGCGTCGAGGAGCAGGCGGGTTGAAAGCGGATTGTAGATCGCGTCGGCGACCCCCGCAAGGCGCGGAAAACGCGACAGATCGACGGGCGAGACCCCGGCGTGCGGGAACATCCCGACGGGCGTGGTGTTGATCAGAAAATCGGCGTCCGCAAAGTCGCGGTAGGCGTCCTCGTAGGTCACGGCGCCGTCGCGCCCCGTCCGACTGACCCGGACGGTCTTTTTCGCTCCGAGCGCCGTCGCCGCGGCGACCGCCGCCCGGCTCGTTCCGCCCGTGCCGAGGATCAGAACGGTTTTTCCCGCGAGATCCGGCGTGATCCGGCGGATGAGCGAGATCATCCCGTGCACGTCGGTATTGTCTCCGTACAGTTTTCCGTCGCGGCAAACGACGGTGTTCACCGCGCCGATCTCTCGCGCCAATTCCGACAGTTCGTCAAGGTAGGGGATCACGTCGGTCTTGTACGGGATGGTCACGTTGATCCCCGCAAAATCGCGCGCGGTAAGGAACGCGGGAAGATCGGTCTTCGCGATCTCGCGGAGCCGGTAGTCGTAGCGACCGAGTTTGTGATGGATCTCGGGGGAAAAACTGTGTCCCAGTTTCTCCCCGATCAGTCCGTACTTCATTCGATCCCCCCGAGCCAATCGACGCCGTACCGCCCGGCGAGCGCGTCGGACAGCACCAGCGCCGTCACGGCGTCGACCACCGCCCGCGCCCGATGGACGATCGCGGGATCGTGCCGTCCGACAAGCGAGAGTTCCGCCGCCGCCCCTGTTTTGATATCGACCGTCGATTGCGTCTTTGCGATCGAGGGGGTCGGTTTCACGGCGCATCGGAACAGGAGCGGCATCCCGTTCGAGATCCCTCCGTTGATCCCGCCGTTGCGGTTGGTCGCCGTCGCGATCCCGCCGTCACGCGGCACGAATGCGTCGTTCGCCTCGCTCCCGCGCATCCCCGCGAGGGCGAATCCGTCGCCGAACTCGACCCCCTTCACGCCGGGGATCGAGAAGAGTCCGTGCGAGAGCACCCCTTCCAGAGTGTCGAACCAGGGTTCGCCCACACCTGCGGGAAGCCCCGTGACCGCGGTTTCAAGGATCCCGCCCACGCTGTCGTTATCTTCCTTCGCCGACAGGATCGCCGCGCGCATCCTCTCGCCCGCGTTCTCGTCCAGAACGGGGAAGGGACGGTCGGAGAGGGCGGCAAGATCGGCTGAATAATCCGAAAACCCCCGGTCGGACACGTCCGAAAGCCGGGCGATATGCGTTCCGACCTTGATCCCGCGACCTTCCAGCGCCGTTTGCGCGATCGCGCCGAGCGCGACGAGCGCCGCCGTCACGCGGCCCGAAAAATGTCCGCCGCCGCGATAGTCGGCGAATCCGTGATATTTGATAAAGCCGGTATAGTCGGCGTGTCCCGGACGCGCGAGGTCTTTCGTCGCCTCGTAGTCGCCCGAACGCACGTTCCGGTTCGGGATCAGAAGGCAGAGCGGCGTGCCGGTGGTTTTTCCTTCAAAAACGCCGCTGACGATCTCGAACTCGTCTTCTTCGACCCGCGCGGTCGAGATCGCGCCCGCCGGACGGCGGAGCGA
>JAGCXA010000019.1 GCA_017961575.1 Clostridia bacterium
CGAAGGTGCGGTTGGCGTAGAAGGCGGGGTCGATCCCGGTGCGCGCGAAGTAGTCCATCCACTTGTCGTAGTCGAAGTGTTCGCTCCACGCCGCGTACGCCGAGCCCTCGCGGGCGGCGAGCACAAGCGAAGGGGCGAGCCGACGGTCGCCGCGCGCGAGTACCGCCTCGACCCGCGAAACCTTCGCGTCGTGGTAGTGGTAGACGACCTTGCGGTCGGTGATCTGATCTTTCAGATAAAGCTGCTTCTCCTGCAAAACTTCAAGCGGATCCTGCCCCTCCCATTGGAAGGCGGTAAAGGGCTTCGGCACGAAACAGGAGACGCTGACCGTGACGCGGACGTTCCGCCCGCGCTGCTCCTTCGGCGTCTCATAGAAGACGTGAACGGCGTCGGAAGCGAGTTTCGCGATCCCGGCAAGGTCCTCGTGCGTCTCGGTCGGGAGCCCCTGCATAAAGTAGAGTTTGACGCTCTCCTTCCCCGCCGAAAACGCGATGCCGACGGCGCGGAGCAGATCTTCTTCTCGCACGTTCTTGTTGATGACGTCGCGCATACGCTGCGTCCCCGCCTCCGGGGCGAAGGTGATCCCGCCGCGGCGCACGCCCGAGATCCGATCCATCAGTTCCTTGGTGAAACTGTCGACCCGGAGCGAGGGGAGCGAGAGCGACACGTTCTCCTTGTCGGTCCAGGACAGCAGTTTGTCGGTCAACTCGTCGATCTTCGAGTAGTCGGAGGTCGAGAGCGAGATCAGGGAGATCTCGTCGTAGCCGGTATTCTCGTAAAGACACCGCGCCTGCTCGCACAGTTTTTCGGGCGATTTCTCGCGGATCGGGCGGTAGACCATCCCCGCCTGACAGAAGCGGCAGCCGCGGATGCAGCCGCGGTAGAGTTCGAGCACGATCCGGTCGTGCACCGTCTCGCTGTACGGGATGACGGGTTTTAAGGGATAGGGCGCGTCGTCGAGGTTGCCGATGATGCGCTTCGTGATCTTCATCGGAATATCGTCGTACTGCGGGGTGAACGCCGCGATCGTGCCGTCGGCGTTATACGAAACGGCGTAGAGCGACGGGACGTAGAAACCGGGCAGTTTCGCCGCGGCGTGAAGGAACGCCGCTTTGGTGTAGGTCCCCGCCTCCTTCATATCGCGGTAGAGGTGGGAGAGTTCGACGAGAGCGTCTTCGCCCTCCCCGATCGAGAAGACGTCGAAGAAGTCGGCGACGGGTTCGGCGTTGTAGGTGCAGGGTCCCCCGGCGACGATCACGGGATACTCCTCGCCGCGGTCGCGGCTGTAAAGCGGGATACCCGCCAGATCGAAAACGTGGAGGGCGGTCGGATAGCACATCTCGTATTGCAGGGTCACGCCGATCAGGTCGAAATCGGTCAGGGGATCGCCGCTTTCGAGCGCGGTCAGGGGGATCCCGTAGGTCTGCATCTTCTCGCCCATATCGGGCGCGGGGGCGAACACCCGCTCGCACCAGACGTCGGGGGCGGCGTTCAGGCACTCGTAGAGGATGCGCATTCCGAGGTTGCTCATCCCGATGGAATAGATCTCGGGAAAAACGAAGGCAAAGCGGACCTTGACGTCCGCCTTGTCTTTTTTCACTTCGTAGAGTTCCCCGCCGACGTAGGCGGCGGGTTCGGTGACCGATTTCAGGATCCCGTGCAGACGATCCGGACGCTCGTTCGATTCCATCTTATTTCCTTTCCTGTTTCCGCGCGTTCCGCATATCCGCGGAGAGCCGTCTGCCCGATACCGTCGCGCGCCAGATCGAAAGAAGGATCAGGACGAGCCCGTAGAGAGCGGAGAGCCACGCGGGGATCGGCGTGTTCGGATAGCGGATGAGGAAGAACGCCGCGCATCCAGCGCCGAAAAGGAACTGTACCGGTTTCAGGAACCCGATCCAGCCGCGCGTGAAGGTGTAGCGGCGGAAGGCGTGCAGGGCGTCGAGCATCGTCGAAAGCGAACCGAGGGCGAAAAGACCGCTCTCGGCGCGGCGCACCGTCTCCCCGTCCACGTCGGCAAGCCCCATCCGCTTGATCTTCACCGCGTCGGGGGGGAGGTAGCTGATCCGCGAAAAATAGGCGGGGGTCAGACAGGGATCGAGGGTGCGGATCTCGGTCGTGACGCCGAGTTTCCGCAATTTCTCCGCCCGCGCTTCAAAGGTGCGGGAGAGGGCGTATTCGATGTAAAACCGGGCGCGCACGTCCCCGTCGTAGGCGACGAAGAGGACGCACATCCGATCGTTTTTCAGCACTTTGTCAACGTCGACCTCAGGCAGCGAGAAGCCGTTTCGCGCAAGGTATTCGCCGGAACCGAGCGTGACCGTCCGCCCCTCGACCCTCGCCGTCACGCCGCCCGCTACGATCTCGGTGATCTCGGCGCCGTCGGGCACGCCGACGCTCGACGTTTCGGCAAGTACGCGGGAGAGCGGACCGCCGAGTTTGTGATAGACCGTCGAGAGCAGACGCAGGATCTCGTCCAACCGGCTGTCCCGGAAGACGTTGACGATACGGATGCGGGTCTCGGCGGACGAGAAGGCGTCGCCGTCCTCCACCGAGAAGGTGGTCACGTGCGCGTAGCGGTAAGCGGCGTCCTCCCCGATCACGGCGGTACTGCCGTCAAGAAAGGCGCGCGACAGCGAATCGAACCAGATCCGGCGCGACAGCAGCGACGCGAAGGGACAGGCGAGAAGCAGAACCGACACCCCGACCGAGAACGCGGTCGCGATCCCGGCGTCGGACGTAAGATAGGACGAGAGGAATCCGCCGACCCCGACTCCGACCGAAAGAAACGCGAGCAGAAGTTGGAATCCCGCGTCCTCCCGGTAACTGGTGATCTCGTCGTAGCCGTCCACGTAGCGGACGGGGGCGAGCACGAGCCGATCGTCGTCATCGTCGCCCCGGTTGATCGCGGCGTACTTCACGCCGCGGTTGAGAAGCAGGCAGGCGGTGCGGTAGCGCGTCTCCCATTCGAGAAGTTCGATCCAGGTGGACGCCGTCAGAGCGACGGCGAGCGGAAGCGCGACGAAACCCGCCCCGCTCCCCTGCCGGAAGAAGGCGTCGAGATCGTACCACACGACGGCGGCGAGCGCCACGGAGAGAAGCGCCTCGGCGCGGAAGCGCTTTTTCAGAACCGAGAACAGCCCCGCGTAGAGCGAACGCCACGCACAGTAGGCGACGAGCAGGATCAGTTGCAGGTCGAGCATCGCGGCGGCGCCGGGAACGCGGCTGATCCCGAGGGGGACCGTCACGTCGAAGCCGAACGCCTTGAA
>JAGCXA010000020.1 GCA_017961575.1 Clostridia bacterium
CGGCGAAGACGAGAACGAAGGTGCCGATACACTCGGCAAGCGCCTTTTTGAGCAGGGTGTTCATACTTTTCTTTTTCCTCCCGGTTTTTTGATCCCCTGTCGGGGTCGGTTTTTCGGACGGGCGTAGTTTCACCCGTCTTCTCTTGTATCATACACCTTTTTGGAAAAAATGTCAACCGTCTGGGAAAAGCTTTAACGGACAACAAATTGATTCGTTCTTTTTTCGGTCTGTGCCGCATAGGGGTTCCCCGACGCGAACCGGAGAGCGTTGGGGGTTCGCGTGTATCCGCGCGTCGTCCTTCAATCCAACCGCGCCAGCCTTGTTATCAGGCGCGCGGGGGTGAGTGCAGAATCCCCGTTCTCGACCCGAAGGCGTATATATATACGTCGAGAGGGAGAGAACGGGGAGAGAAAAACGAATTTGAACAAAAGGAGAAACCCGTTCGCAAAATGCGAACGGGTTTCAACCTTGCATTGCGTTTAACACCGTGGGAAAGCGGCACAAGGCAGAAAGCCTTAACGATCTAAACAAACCGTTCGTTTTTCGATCTGCGCCGCCCTCCGCGCGTCGTCTTACGAGTAGAAATCTCCAAACTTCTTCAAGCGCTCGTAGCGTGCTTTCGCGTTCTCTTCCGCCTTGGCGAAGAGGTCTTTCGCCCTCTCGGGGAAGGACTGCGCGAGGCGCGCGTACCGGGCTTCGTTCGAGATGAACGCCTGGTAGTCGCCGGTCGGATCCTTGCTGTCGACCGAGAGTTTGTTATGCTCGAGGGTCGGGTTGTACCGGAACATATTCCAGTAGCCCGCCTCGACCGCGCGCTTCATCTCCTGCTGGCAGTTCTGCATACCGCCCTTCTTGATGCCGTGCATCTCGCAGGGAGCGTAGCCGATGATGAGCGACGGTCCGTGATACGCCTCCGCCTCGGTCAGGGCTTTGAGCAGCTGGTTCATATCGGCGCCCATCGCGACCTGCGCGACGTAGACGTAGCCGTAGGACATCGCGATCTCGGCGAGGTTCTTCTTGCCGATCGCCTTACCGGCGGCGGCAAACTGCGCGACCTGTCCGATGTTGGACGCCTTGGACGCCTGTCCTCCGGTGTTGGAGTAGACCTCGGTGTCGAAGACCATCACGTTGACGTCCTCGCCCGACGCGAGCACGTGGTCGAGCCCGCCGAAGCCGATGTCGTAAGCCCAGCCGTCGCCGCCGAAGATCCAGACCGACTTCTTCGACAGATAGTCCTTTTCAAGCAGGATCTTCTTCGCGAGGTCGCAGCCGCACTTTTCGAGCGCGGCGACCAGTTTCTCGGTCGCGGGGGTGTTCGCGGCGCCGTCCTCGAAGGTGTCGAGGTAGCCGGCGCAAGCCGCCTTGATCTCTTCGCTGTCGGACTTCGCGGCGAGTTCCTCGACGTAGTTCTTCAACTTCGCGCGGATCGTCTTCTGTCCGAGGGCGAGTCCGAGACCGTGCTCGGCGTTGTCTTCAAAGAGCGAGTTCGCCCAAGCCGGACCCTTGCCGGTCTCGCGGTTGACGGTGTACGGGGTCGCGGGAGCCGAGCCGCCCCAGATCGAGGAGCACCCGGTCGCGTTCGAGATATACATCCGTTCGCCGAAGAGTTGGGTGATGAGACGCGCGTAGGAGGTCTCGGCGCATCCGGCGCAGGAGCCCGAGAACTCAAGCAGCGGCTGCTTGAACTGGCTTCCCTTGACGGTCGGAGCGATCAGTTCGGGTTTCTCCGAAACGTTCGCCACGGCGTAGTTGAACGCCGCCTGCTGATCGAGCTGGCTCTCCTGGGTCGTCATCGTGATCGCGTAGTCGGCGGGGTTCGCCTTCACGCCGGCGGCAGCCGCCTTCTTGTCGGCGCCCTGGTTGACCGGGCACGCCTTCACGCAGAGGGTGCATCCCATACAATCGAGCGGCGAGATCGCGACGGTGAACTTGTAATCGGTCTTGGCGACCGGCTTCGACGAGAACTTGGTGACCTTCGGCGCGGCTTTCGCTTCCTTCTCGGTCATCGCGAACGGACGGATGGTCGCGTGCGGGCAGACGAAGGAACAGTTGTTGCACTGAATGCACTTCTCGGGGTTCCACTGCGGCACGTACACGGCAACGCCGCGCTTCTCAAACGCCGCGGCGCCCTGCGGAAGGGTACCGTCGACGTAGGGGGTGAACGCCGAAACGGGCAGACTGTCGCCGTCCATCTTACCGACGGGGGTAACGATCTTGTTGACGAACTCGGCGAGTTCGGCACGGTCGGACTTGACGGGTTTCTCCGCCTTATCCTTGCCCGCGTTCTTCCACGCCTCGGGGATCTTCACTTCGACCAGCGCCCCGGCGCCGCGTTCGATCGCCTTGTGGTTCTGCGCGACGACGTCCTCGCCGAACTTGGAGTAGGACTTGGTCGCCATGTACTTCATGTAGTTGATCGCGTCCTCGGTGGGCAGGATCTTCGCGAGCGCGAAGAACGCCGATTGCAGGACCGTGTTCTTCACCTTCGCGTTCCCGACCTCTTTCGCGGCGATCGCGGTCGCGTTGATGATGTAGAACTTCACGCCGTTGTTCGCGATGTAGGACTTGACCGAGTTCGGCAGATGACGGTCGAGATCCGCCTCGTCCCACTGGCAGTCGAGCAGGAAGGTTCCGCCCGGCTTGACGTCCTGCACGATCTTATATCCTTTGAGGATATACGCCACGTTGTGGCAGGCGACGAAGTTCGCCTTCGTGATGTAGTAGGGCGCCTTGATCGGCTTGTCGCCGAAACGCAGGTGCGAAATCGTGATACCGCCCGTCTTCTTCGAGTCGTACTGGAAGTACGCCTGAATGAACTTGTCGGTGTGGTCGCCGATGATCTTGATCGAGTTCTTGTTCGCGCCGACGGTTCCGTCGCCGCCGAGCCCCCAGAACTTGCAGGCGATGGTCCCTGCGGGAGCGGTGTCGGGAGCAACCTTCTCGGGAAGCGAGAGTCCGGTCACGTCGTCCTTGATCCCGATGGTGAAGTTGTGCTTCGGTTCTCTCTTTTTCAGGTTGGCGTAGACCGCGAAGATCGACGCCGGGGTCGTATCCTTCGAGCCGAGGCCGTAGCGTCCGCCGACGACCTTCGCCTTCACGCCGGTTTGCGCCAGCGCGGCGACGACGTCGAGGTAGAGCGGCTCGCCGAGCGCGCCGGCTTCCTTGGTTCTGTCGAGGACCGCGATCTTCTTCGCGGTCGCGGGGATCGCCTCCGCGAGTTTCGCGGCGACGAACGGACGGTAGAGACGGACTTTGATAAGACCGACCTTCTCGCCGGCGGCGAGCATGTAGTCGATGACCTCTTCCGCGACGTCGCAGACCGAGCCCATCGCGATGATCACGCGGTCGGCGTCGGGCGCGCCGTAGTAGTTGAAGAGTTTGTAGTCGGTGCCGAGTTTGGCGTTGACCTTGCCCATGTACTCCTCGACGATCTCGGGCAGCGCGTCGTAGTACGGGTTGCACGCCTCGCGGTGCTGGAAGAAGATGTCGCCGTTCTCAGCCGAGCCGCGCAGCACGGGATGCTCGGGGTTGATCGAACGGTCGCGGAACGCCTTGATCGCGTCCCAGTCGACCATCTCGGCGAGATCCTTGTAGTCCCACGCCTCGATCTTCTGGATCTCGTGCGAGGTACGGAAACCGTCGAAGAAGTTGATGAACGGAACTCTGCCCTTGATGGTCGCGAGATGCGCGACGGCGCCGAGGTCCATGATCTCCTGCTGGTTGGATTCCGCGAGCATCGCGAACCCGGTCTGACGGCAGGCGTAGACGTCCGAGTGATCGCCGAAGATGTTCAGCGCGTGCGACGCGACGCAGCGAGCCGAGACGTGGATCACGCAGGGGAGCAGTTCGCCCGCGATCTTATACATGTTGGGGATCATCAGAAGAAGCCCCTGAGACGCGGTGTAGGTCGTGGTCAGCGCGCCCGCGGCAAGCGAGCCGTGCACGGCGCCCGCGGCACCCGCCTCCGACTGCATCTCCATAACCTTGACTTTCTCTCCGAAGATGTTTCTTGCGGGGCCGCCGAGAATGTTCTTATCGGTCGCGCTCCAGGTGTCGGTCACTTCTGCCATAGGGCTGGAAGGAGTGATCGGGTAGATGGCAGCGACCTCGGTGAACGCATACGAAACGTGCGCCGCGGCGGTGTTGCCGTCCATGGAAATCTTTTTTCTTTCGATCGCCATTTTTCTTCCTCCGTTTATTATTTATCAATCTGAATAGGATCACAAAATAATCCAGATAGCATTATAACACACCCGTCCCGAAAAGTAAAGAGGTTTTTCTTCCCTTTTCCCAAAAAATTGCGCGCGTGTGCGCGCGTGTTTTCCCTTTTCTCTTGACAAACCGAAAGCGACAAATGTATAATAACCATATATATAAAGAACGCACCGCGGAAAACCTCCGCGGGAACCGAAAGGTAAAACTATGGACTACCGCTTCTCCTCTTCGTTTGCGAACCTCGCGCCGTCGGCGATCCGCGAGATCCTGAAAAACGCGGGCGATCCCTCGGTGATCGCCTTCGCCGCCGGGAACCCGAACGCCGCCTCCTTCCCGCTGCACGACATCCGGCGTCTCGTCTCGGACATCCTCGAAACGAAGGGTCCCGCCGCCCTGCAATACGGAACGACCGAGGGCTACACCCCTCTCCGCGAATCCGTCGCGAAACGGCAGAAAGAGCGCTTTTCGGTCGGACGCGATTTTGACGACGTGCTGATTACCTCGGGCGGTCAGCAGGCGCTGGAACTCGCCTGCCGGGTGTTCTGCGATCCCGGCGACGCCGTGATCTGCGAGGATCCGAGTTTCATCGGCGCGCTGAACGCCTTTCGCGGCGTGGGCGCCCGCGTGGTGGGCGTCCCGTTGGAGTCCGATGGCATGAACGTCGAAGCGCTGGAAGAGAAACTGAAACGCGAGCCGAACGCCCGCCTGATCTACGTCATCTCGAACTTCCAGAACCCGGCGGGCGTCACCACCTCTCTTGCCAAACGCAAAGAGATCTACCGCCTTGCCAAACGGTACGGCGTGATGATCCTCGAAGACAACCCCTACGGCGAACTCCGCTTCTCGGGCGAGGATATTCCGACGATCAAGAGTATGGACGACGACGGGATCGTGATCTACGCCTCCTCCTTCTCGAAGATCCTCTCGTCCGGGATGCGGGTCGGGTTCGCCGTCGCGCCGAAGTCCGTCGTCGCGAAGATGACGGTCTGCAAGCAGACCGAGGACGTGCATACCAACCTGCTCTTCCAGATGCTCTGCCACCGTTTTATGACCGAGTGCGATTTCGACGCACACGTGCAGTCGATCCGCGACCTCTACCGCCGGAAGTGCGGGATTATGCTGAACGCGATGGAGCGGAACTTCCCCGCCGACGTCTCCTTCACGCGCCCGGAGGGCGGGCTTTTCGTCTGGTGCACCCTGCCCGAAAAGGTGGATCTTCTGACCTTCGTGAAGCGGGCGATGGAACGGAAGGTCGCCGTCGTGCCCGGCACGGCGTTCGCGACCGATTCAGAGAAATATACCGCGCATTCCTTCCGCGTGACCTACGCCACCCCGACCGACGAACAGCTTGCCGAGGGGGTCGCGATCCTCGGGGAACTCGTGCGCGAGATGACGAAATGAGATTTGGAGAACTGACATGATCGGAGAACAGAAAACGGTTTTATCCGGGGTGCAGCCCTCGGGCAACCTGACGATCGGGAACTACCTAGGGGCGATCAAGAATTTCTCGGCGTTCTCGGGCGAATACAAGCCCTTTTACTGCGTCGTCGACCTGCACGCGATCACCGTGCGGCAGGTCCCGGCGGAATTGCGCCGCCGCACCTACGAGACGCTGGCGCTTTATATCGCGTCGGGGCTGGATCCCGAAAAGAACGTCCTGTTCGTGCAGTCGCACGTTCCGGCGCACGCCGAACTCGGCTGGATCCTCGATTGCTACACGATGTTCGGGGAACTGTCCCGGATGACGCAGTTCAAGGACAAGAGCGCGAAGCACGCCGACAACATCAACGCCGGGCTCTTCACCTATCCGACGCTGATGGCGGCGGATATTCTGCTCTACCAAGCCGATCTCGTGCCGATCGGCGCCGATCAGAAACAGCACCTCGAACTGACCCGGAACGTCGCCGAGCGCTTCAATCAGGCGTACGGCGAGACCTTCACGGTGCCGGAGCCCTACATTCCCAAATCGGGCATGAAGATCATGTCGCTGCAGGAGCCGACCCTCAAAATGTCGAAGTCGGATCCCAACCCGAACGCCGTCGTCCGCATCCTCGATCCGCGCGACGAGATCTTGCGCAAGTTCAAGCGCGCCGTCACCGATTCGGGCGCGGAGGTGCGGTTTTCCGAGGAGAAACCCGGCGTCTCGAACCTGATGACGATTTACTCCTGCTTCACGGGCAAGAGTTTTGCCGAGATCGAAGCCGAGTTTGCCGGTAAGGGTTACGGCGACTTCAAAGCCGCCGTCGGCGAGGTCACAGCCGACGCGCTTCTCCCCGTGCAAACCGAGTTCGCCCGTCTGATGGGCGATAAAGCGTACCTTGAAGGCGTGATGAAGTCCGGCGCCGAGCAGGCGTCGTATTACGCGAGAAAAACGCTGTCGAAAGTACGCAGAAAAATCGGATTTGTAAATTAAGGACGACGCGCGCTTTCTTTCGGAGAAAGCGCGGCAACTCATGCAAACGCAGTTTGCAATTCATGCGTGCTTGCACGCAATTCACGCGCTCATCGAGCGCATGAATTGACGGCAGAGCCGTCATGAAAAGCCGCGCGGCGGGAACCTTCCCGTCGCGCGGCGTTGTTTACTGATACAGTTCGGGGAAATCACGGAAACGATACGCAGGGGTGTACGCGCGCTTCCCGTCGCGCCCGTTGATCTCCAAACGGAAATAGGAATCCTTCGCGCCGTAGACCATCTTCGCGCGGTAGTTCTCGCGGTAGATTTTCAGCGGGATGCGCGTGACGAAGACGTCGCCCTCGCGCTCCGGGGTATGGGTCTTCGTCCCGGGGGCGCGCCAGTCGGAGACGACGCGGATATTGGCGATCTCGTTCGTCTTGACGGTGAGGACCTTGTCCTCGAGCGAGAGTTCGTAGATCTCGGGTCCCGTCGAGGAATAGAAGTTCCCCGCAAGGAGCGCTTTGATCACGTCGTCGTAGTCGAGCGAATCGGCTTTGACCATCGTCCAGCCGCCGAAGAAGTCGTCCGCGACGTGGCTGTCGTCGGAGCAGATCGGGAAGACGTCCTTCCCCTGCCGGAGCAGGTCGTCGAAGGGAACCGTCGTGTCGGGCATCCCCTCGCGGACGCACCCGGTGTTCCAGACCTCGATCCCCCACAGCCCCTCGAGCCCGGCGTAGTCCGCGTAGTTTTGCAGCGACCAGACGGGGTGGTTATAGGTGACGAAAAAGCCGTTCTCGTTCGCGATCCGGATCACCTCGTTGATCGAGCGGACCGAATAGCACGCCCAGACGTCGGTCTTCTTCATCTCCTCGGTGACGTACTTCGGCGACTCGCCGATATAGACCCGCTTCTCGGAGAAGACGGGCGTCATCGTCGCGTTCCGATCCTTGGCGTAGAAGTTCAGATGATAGGTCTTGTGGTAGCGGTTCGGCTTGAACAGATACTCGCTGACCTCGATCTCGTGCGAGTTGATCGCGAGAAACTTCTCGTCGGAAAAATCGTTGTGCGGGATGAAAATGTCGTGATCGGTGAAGGCGAGGATCGAGTAGCCCGCGTCGACGTACTTTTGCTTCACCTCTTCGGGGGTGAAGTCTCCGTCGGAGAGCGTGGTGTGCAGGTGCAGACACGCCTTGTAAAAGTTGCCGTTCTCGGATATAAGCCAGCGTTTCATATAAGTCCTCCGAACTCAATTGATGGATCGAACTCCATTATACCCCCTTGTCGCCCGTCCGTCAAGGGTTTTTCCCGCTTTTCGGACGATTTTTTCGGTCGGGCGCGAACGCGCCGGGCTTTTGCGCGGCGACTTTCCCGCTCCCGTCTCATACCCGTCGTTGCGGCAAGAAAAGAAAGAACCGGGCGCGCCGAAGCGCGCCCGGGTTTGCGATTGGATCGGACGTTTGCTCTTTTTCGGTCGAACTCAGTCGTTCGCCTCGAAGAACATCGTGGAGGTCAGGTTGACGCCCGTCTCAACTTCAAGCTGATCCGCAACGGGGGTCTCGACCCGCTTGACGTCCTGCGTAAACTCGTTGCCGACGAAGCACTTGTAGTCGGCGTAAACGAGGTACGCTGCACCGGAGTCGGTGAAGTACGGCGGGCAACGCAGACCGAGGACGTAACCGTTGTCTTTAACCTCGGTGTAGGTGACGCCGCCCTCTCCGTCGGACTCCGCCGTGTAGAGGTAGTTCTTCTCTTTCAGGGTGGAGTTGCCGTTCACGGTAGTCGGAGCGTTCGAGAGTTTGAAGAGCAGGGTGCCGTCGAGATAGTACTCAACGTAGACCAGATAGGTGGCGCGCTCGCCCGCCTTCACTTCATCAAGGTTGGTGACTTCCTCGTGCACACGCATCTGCACGTGGTGCCAGCCGTATTCGGGGTTCGCCTGATCGGCGCCGCCGATGTTCGGCCATTTTTCGTAGCTTGCCTCTGCGGGAACGGGGGTAGACATCGTGACGGGACCGTACTCAACGGTACGGAGTCCTCCGTACTCAAAGCCGCCCGCGTACGGGCAGTCGGAACCGCCGCAGTTGTCGCAGAGACTCATCCAGACGATGTCGTTCTCATCCCCGTCGCCCTTGCCGCAGAGCCGCTGGCTGATGACCTGCCACTTGTTCTCGCTGCCGGCTTTGGAGAGGTTTCCGAGCGTGTCGTTCCAGAGCAGCGAGTACTCGATGATGAGATCGTTGCCGAGGTTGTTGTTCGATTCATCGGGATAGAAGTGCTTGCCGCCGGCGAGGAGGTCGCCGAAGGTGTGTTTCAGAACGACGGCGTCGCGGTGCTCGGTGGTGAACTTCTCGATATTGATCCCCTTGATCACTTCCTCTGCGAGCGCTTCGCCGCAGACGGTGCAGTACTTCTTCTGCATACCGTCGGCTGCGCCGGAGAGCAGGGTGCCCGGTTCCTCAACGACCGTCCACGCGAGCGTATCGACCTCGTCGTGCTGGTGATCGGCAAAGGTGTAGAAGAACGAAGCGGGAACGACGACGTCGTCGTCGGTTTCGTCCGTACCCTTATCGTCGAGGACGAGGGTCTTCGCGATCGGATCGGTCAGAGCGACCACGTCCTGCTTGAACTCGTTGCCGCAGGCGAAGTTGACGTCGCCGACGACCAGATAACCGGCGTTTGCGGAATTCTTCGGGAGTTCCTCAACCATCACGTAAGCGTCGCAGAAGTGTCCGTCGGCGTCCAGATCGTGATAGACCAGTTGGTCGTTCTCAATCGTCGCGGTGTAGAGAAGCCCGGAGTTCATATAAGCGTTATTATGCTTGGACAGCGCATACTTGGTCTTGTCGATCTCGAAGATCTTCACGCCGTCGAGGTACGCGGTCGCGATGACGGTGTACTGCACCTCGTCGGCAACGATCTCGGCGGTCTGGCTGATGCGCATACCGAAGCGGTGCCAGCCGTATTCGCCGATCGGGATCTCGTGGCTGACAGCGGACGGCGCCTCAAAGAGGTATTCGTCGGGTCCGCCGTCTCCGGCAGATCTGATCTTCGCGGTGATCTTACCGGTTTTCAGGTTGATGTTGAAGACGTTGTTGTTCTCGATATACATCGCGGTGAGGGTGCCGTCGCCGGCGTTGCCCATCGTGTTGTTGTAGAGGAAGCTGAACTCGACGAGCAGGTCGTTGCCGGCGTTCTCGTTCGACTCATCGGGATAGTAGTGACCGTTCGTCCCGCGGAGAGTGGTGATGTTGGTCTTGATGCCGAACGTTTTGATGGTCGAATCATCCGGGTTCGTGATCGTATACGGATTCGCGTTCCGGGTTTCGAGATCCCAGTTCGAGAGGTAAACGATCGGCTCGGATTCGGAGTATTCCTCAACCGGGGAGGAGCAGATCGTGCAGGTGCCTTTCTTGTAACCCTGATTCAGCAGCGTGGCTTCGACCTCTTCGTCCCAGGTTTCAACGTTGTGTTCGCCGGAACCGGCGGGGATCGGACGGGTCATGTCTTCGCCTTCGAGGACGGTATTGCAGACGGTGCAGTACTTGGCTTCAAGACCTTCATCCGTGCAGGTCGCCGGAGTGACGACCCTGTAGTCCTCGGACGGAGTGTGCGCCTTCTTGGCGATGGGACGGGTCGAGCCGTCCTTCTTGGCTTCGCAGATCGTGCAGTAGATGGATTCGGAACCTTCCTTCGTACAGGTCGCATTCTCATCGACCGTGTACTCGCCCCAGACGTGGGTGCATTCGGTCTCGCCCGGAGTAGTATCCGGCACCTTGGTCGTGTCGTCGGTCTTCCCTTTCTTCGAGCAGGAAGCGAAAGCAAACAGACACAGAACGAGGCACAGGATCAGGGCAAGCGCTGTGGACAGTTTTTTCATACGGTTTTCCTCCTTATATTTCGGCGAACAAAGATATGTTCCCCGTTGATATAAGTATAGCAGAAAGAACATCCTTTTTCAATATAAACGCCGCCGCAAATCACAAAATCGTCAATGTGCAACAATCTATTTTTGAAAAATTATCTATAACGCCCAAAGATAATAGATATTCTTAACTAATTAAAGGGAAAAGAAAAAATAAAGCCGCCCTGTTTTCGGAAAATAGGAACATTTCTTTTCTATCCGCGAAGCAAGAAAGGATATGCGCTCCTCCGAGAACGTGCGAACGCGCCGCACGTTCGCAATGATGTAGGCGCAAGGCGCCTAATGACGTAGCCCCTGCGGGGCAAATGACGTGCCGCGCCCTGCGCGGCAACGATTGGTAACATCAAAAAAACCACCCGCGCCAGCCAAGCCATCAGGCGGGCGCAGGCGAGTGCAGAATCCCCGCTCTCACCCCGAAGGCGTATCTACATACTCCGAGAGGGTGAGAACGGGGATAGAAAAACGAATTTGAAAGAAAGAAGAAACCCGTTCGCGTCCGCGAACGGGTTTCAACCTTAAATGCGTTTCACAATGCGAGGATTACGCACAGAGCAAAATGCTTCAACGGATCAATAATAGACCCCATTCGTTTTTCGGTCTGTGCCGCATCCGCGCGTCGTCTTACCGTTGGACGCGGCCGCTTCCCGATCCGGCAGCCAGCGCCTTCACCTCGTCCACCGACACCATATTGAAGTCGCCCTGGATCGAGTGTTTGAGGCAGGACGCCGCGACGGCGAACTCGATCGTATCCTGCGTGTTATAGCCCGACAGGATCGCGTAGATCAGCCCCGCGCCGAAACTGTCGCCGCCGCCGACGCGGTCGACGATGTGCATATGGTAGGACTTCGAGAAGCAGTAATCTGCTCCGTCGTAGAGGAGCGCCGCCCAGTCGTTGTCGTTTGCCGAGATCGAGGAGCGCAGGGTGATCGCGACCTTCTTGAAGCCGAACTTCTCGGCGAGCTGCCGCGCCACACTCTTGTAGCCCTCGTGATTGAGTTTGCCGCCCTCGATGTCGGTGTTCTCGGCGTCGATGCCGAAGACGTCGTGCGCGTCCTCCTCGTTCGAGATGCAGACGTCGACGTAATCCATCAGGGACGTCATCGTCGCGCGCGCCTCGTCCCGCGTCCAGAGTTTCTTGCGGTAGTTGAGGTCGCAGGAGACGGTCAGCCCCTTCGCCTTCGCCGCCTTGCACGCTTCGAGCGTGATCGCCGCGACGGTCGGGTTCAGCGCCGGGGTGATGCCGGTGAAGTGGAACCAGTCGGCGCCCTCGAAGATCGCGTCCCAATCGAAGTCGGACGCCGCCGCCGTGGCGATCGAACTGTTCGCGCGGTCGTAGATGACCTTCGAGGGACGCTGGCTCGCGCCCTTCTCGCAATAGTAGATGCCGAGGCGGTCGCCGCCGCGCACGATCATCGACGTATCGACGCCGTAGCGACGCAGGGCGTTGATCGCCATCTGCCCGATCTCGTGTTTCGGGAGTTTGGTGACGAACGCGCTGTCAAACCCGTAATTGGCAAGCGAAACCGAGACGTTCGCTTCCCCGCCGCCGAGCAGGGCTTCGAGATGATCGACCTGCACGAAGCGCAGATACCCGTCGGGCGCGAGACGAAGCATAATTTCGCCGAACGTAACAACCTTTGCCATAATCCTGTTCATTCCTTTCGCAAAGCGTATTTTTCTTGCAGAGACTATTATAGCAGACGCCGCCCGATTTGTCACCCCCTTCGCCCCTTTTTTTCGCGGAAAAGCATTTTTTCTCCCGCGCGCATATCGTATTAAGGGAGGGTATGCGATGCGCGTTACGGTTTTCGGCGTCGACCGCCGGTTTATATACGCCGCGGAGTATCTGTCCCGGCGGGGCTACCGGGCGGAACGCTACGCCCCCGGGGCGGGGCTCGCCCCGATCCTTCTGCTTCCCGTTCCCGCGTCGCGGGACGGGGCGACGGTCACGGGCTTCCCCGGCGTTCCGATCGGCGATCTTCTCGCGGCGCGCCCGCGCCTGATCCTCGGGGGAAACCTGTCGGGCGGGTTCACCGCCGCGGCGAGGCGGGCGGGGATCGCCGTCCGCGACTATATGAACGCGGAGACGTTCGTTCTGAAAAACGCCTCGCTCACCTCCGACGCGGCGCTCGGGATCCTGCTCTCGGAGTCGTCCGCCGCCCCGCGCGAGAACCCGACGGCGATCATCGGGTTCGGCAGGATCGGGAAATTCCTCTCGCGCGGGCTTCTCTCGCTCGGCTGTCCCGTCACGGTCTTCGCGCGCGATCCGCGCGACCGCACGATGGCGACCCTGATCGGGGCGCGGGCGCGCGATACGGAAGACCTCGGCGAAGCGGGTGCGCTCGCCCCTTATCGGACGGTGGTCAACACGGCTCCGGCGCGGCTCGTTCCGCGGGCGGCGGTCGGGGCGCTCGCGCCGGGTTCCCTGCTCCTCGAACTGGCGTCGGGGGAGGGCAACCTGCCGAACCCCGATCCGGGGTCGGGCGTGACGCTCCGCCGGGCGAACGGACTCCCCGGCAGGGTCTTTCCCGAGAGCGCGGGGCTCGCGCTCGGCGAAACGGCGCACGACCTGATCCGGGAGGTGTTCCCGGACGGACGCGCGGAAGAAGAAAAGACGGACTCTCCGTGAAAGGATAACGAAATGATCGGCTACGGTTTCTGCGGCTCGTTCTGCACCCTCTCCCGCGGGTTTCTCGGAATGGAACAACTGATCGCGGAGGGGCGGACGATCCTCCCGCTGATGAGCGAGGCGGTCTACTCGACCGACACCCGTTTCGGACGGGCGGAGGACTGGCGGGCGAGGGCGACCGAAGCGACGGGCGAGGAGATCGTGCATACGGTGGTCGACGCCGAACCGCTCGGTCCCGCCCGCCCGCTCGAGCTGCTGGTGATCGCGCCCTGCACGGGCAACACGCTCGCCAAGATCGCGCTCGGCGTCACCGACACCGCGATCACGATGGCGGCGAAGGCGCATCTGAGACGCGACCGACCGCTCCTCATCGCGCTCGCTTCCAACGACTCGCTCTCGGCGAACCTCGCGAATATCGCCCGGCTCATCACGCGGAAAGGGGTGTTCTTCGTCCCGATGGCGCAGGACGATCCCGAGAACAAGCCGCATTCGCTGGTCGCCGACTTCTCGCTTCTCCCCGAGTGCGCGTCCGCCGCCCTGGCGGGGAAACAGATCCGACCGCTGTTTGTGTGAGACGGGCGGAGAGCGGCGCAGACCGAAAAACGATCGGTATCCGTTCGATCCGTTAAAGCATTTCACTCTGTGCAAATCTTCCGCACAGCAAAACGCATTTAAGGTTGAACCCCGTTCCGAGGGGTACCCTCGGAACGGGGTTCTTCTTTTTATTTCGAGTCGTTTTTCTCTCGCCGTTTGCTCGCTCTCGCGGTATGTAAATACCGCTTCGGGTCGCAAACGACGATTCTGCACTCGCTCCCGCACGTCTGATAGCGTTTGCCGGCGCGGGCAAAAGATGCGGGGCGTGAAGCAACTCGTTTTGCCGATGGAAAGCGGTTATTTCAATTTGTAATAGATCGGGGCGGCAAGATTCTTGCCGGGCTCGACCGTCAGGGTCGAGTTCACGGGGGTCGCGCATTTCTCAACCGACTGAACGAAGTCCTTGCCGCAGGTGACCGACACGTCGGCGATCACAACGTAGGCGGTCTTGCCGCTCTGTGCCGTCATATCTTCCAACCGGAACGGAACCACGTAGCCGTCGGACCCGACGTCGGTATAAACGATCCCGCCCTTGCCGTCGGACGCCGCGGTAAAGAGAAGGTTCGCCTTTTTGTGCATAGGCGTTTCGTTCGTTTCGGTTTTGAGTTTGTACGCCGCAACGCCGTCGAAGTAGACGGTCAGCGTCAGAACGTAGGTCGCCTTCGTCTTGCCGGCGGTCGTATCGCTTTTCAGCGCCGCGGCGTTGGTCAGTTCTTGGTGGATCCGGATCCCGATCCGGTGCCAGCCGTATTCGGGGCTGCTCTGGTTCGCGCCGCCGATATTCGGATAGTCGGCGTAACCGCCGCCCTCTCCCACGATCAGCGTCGGCGTCGTCACCGTGCCGTCCGACACGGGATTTATGAAATTGTCCCCCGTTGCCTCGAATCCCCCGGCAAACTTGCACCAAGACCCCGAGATGTTCGCGGTCGGCGACCAGTAGACCACCGACTCCGCGTTGATGCGCGTCGTCGCGTAGGGATCGCACTTTTCCACGTCGAGATTCAGCATCGTCCGGTTAAAGAAGACCGAATACTCGACGAAAAGATCGTTGCCGGAGGTATTTTCCGCCGTCGGATAGAAATGGCTTCCCTTCATCACGTCGGCAAAAGAGACCCGAACGGGTGTAAACGTGCCGCCGACTTGATCCGTGCAAACCAAAATCGAGGGCGAGAAACGCGTCGTCTGCTCGACAAACTTGCCGCACAGGACGCAGGTGCCGTTCCGGCTTCCGTCCGCCTGATCGACGACGGTCGGCTGACGAACCACGTTCCAATCTGCTCTGTGCCCGTCGGGATCGACCGGAATCTCGGCGACGGTATCCGCGATGAACTCGCCGCAGACCGAACAGTACTTGACCCGGATCCCCGGATAAGAGCAGGTCGCCTCCGAGATCAGGGTATCGACGCTCTCCGGCACGTGGGTATGCCCCGCCGGGATGATCGGCATCGTGTGGGTTTCCGCGGGGGCGCCGGGCAGGATCTTCATGATCCGGATCACGGCGTCGAGTTGCTCCTTCGGAACGCCCACCGTATCTTTCAGATAGTTATAGACCTTCTGCGAGTACGAATCGCCAGTCGCGTTTTTCAGCGTTTTGACGTACGCGTTCTGAATGTTGCTCTTGGACCTTGATCCACCGACGTCGCCGAAGTTGGTGAGCAGATAGTCGCGCCAGAGATCGTCCTCCGACACGCCGAGCAGACCGTTCACGAACCAGGCGACCAGCCCCGTGCGATCCGCCCCCGCCGCACAGTGGAAAAAGATCGGATAGTTGTTCTCGTCCGACAGGACGGCGAACACCTTTTTGAGATTGTCCTGCAAGGTGGCGTCGGGCGTGAATTTACCGCCTAACGTACGGCGGCAGTAGTTCACGTCGGCGCCGAGAAACGATTGGGTGATCGCGCCCGCCTCGTCGCTCGTACGCAGATCAAGCTCGGTCTTGATCCCGAGCGTCTGCCGCATCGTCTTGATCCCTTCGTCGGAGATCATCTTGATCCCTTTCCAATCCAGTTTCGCGCCGCGGAACAGAAGCCCCTGCCGGACGCGACCTCCGTCCTCGGCCGTTCTGCCGCCGAGATCGCGGACGTTTGTGACGCCGTCGACGTAGAGATCGCGCGGAACCTGATCTTCGGTCAGGAAAGTGCCGGTGGCGGAAACGACGGTCACTCCGTCGGCGCCGACCGCCGTGACGTTCCAAGAGTATTTCTGTCCGGCGTAGGCGTTATAGAACGCATATTCCCGTTCCTCCCTGCCGACGAGGAACGCTCTCGCGTCGGATCTGTCGCGTTTGGTCCAGATCCGGACGACGAAATAGCGAAGACTGTTCTCCCCGGCTTGAAAATCGACGTCCCATCGGAGCAGGATCGGAGCGGGACGGCTGAGTTCTTCCTTACCCTCGGCGTAATCCGTTGCGGAATGGACGCCGTCCGCCAAATACGCCTTCACCGCCTCGTTTTGAAGGGAAACGGTTCCGTCGAACGCCGTCAGGCGAACGGAGCATTTCAGTTCTTTCTCCTCCTCCACCGTATCCCCGGTGACGGCGGTCGTCGCCTCCCCGCCCTTCTTTACGCAGGACACGAGCGGCAACAGCAGGGCGACGAGAAGCAGTACGATCAGAATTCTTTTCATTGTGTTCTCCTTGTTATTTTTTCTGGTAACGAACGTTCATTCCTTGAAAAAGCAGAATTCGGTATTCGCCGAGCAGCCGGCTGAAAATGCGGTCGGCGTACTTGGCTTGCAGTTCCTCCTGCATCAGGTTGGTGCTGACGACCGTCGGCTTTTCCCGGTTGATCCGGGTGTTCAGCAGATGGTAGAGCGCCGAGATCGAGAAGGAGTTGACCAGCTCGGTCCCGAGATCGTCGAGGATCAGCAGTTCCGCGTCGAGATAGACCCGGCTCTCCTCGTCGTCCCCCTCGCGCCCCGAACGGAAACGGTCGTGCTCGTAGGCGGCGATCACGTTCTGCACGCTCTCGTAGCGTACCTCGTAGCCCCGCTCGATCACGCGGCGGGCGATCGCGGTTGAAAGATGGGTTTTTCCGAGCCCCGTCCCCCCCATCATCAGGAGGTTGCCGTACTGCGGCGGCACGTTCTCGGCGTATTCCTTCGCCGCGGCGAGCGTCTGCTCCATCAGGGCGTAGTCTTCCTTCGACGAACGGTAGTAATCGAGCGAAAAGTTCTCAAACGACTGCTTCTCGATCAGGTGTCCGATCCCCGACGCGCGGAACCCTTCGAGGGTCAGTTCGCGCTTCATGCACGCGCACGTTTTCGTCCCGTCGTAGCCGGTGTCCTGACAGATCGGGCAGGTATACCGGATCTCGGTATAGTCGGCGGGATAGCCGAGCACTTCGAGGATCGCGCGCCGCTCGGCGAGCAGTTCGGCGTTCTCGCGCCGGAGTTCCTCGATCTTCTCGCGCACGCCGTCCCGGTTCCCCGTCGAGATCTCGAAGATCTTTTTTGCGGTTTTGGCAAGAGAAGCGTCGATCTTTTGAATCTCGGGACTCTTCTCTTCGACTTCGCGGCGGCGGTTCTCCGCCGCTTCCTCGGCGGCGGCGCGGCGGTCGGCGATCCTCTGCCGTACCTCGCGTATCTGTTCCGCAAGATATGCCATTTCCTGACTCCTTTCGGTCGGGTGACTTTAATCCTTTTTCTGATAACTGCGCTCGACGGCGCGGGCGAAGAAGTCCCCGCTGTCGTAGGTCTTGGGGATCTCGTCGTGCTTCGGGCTGCGCCCCGCGGGTTTCTTTTCGGGCGCCCCGCGCTTCGCCCGCTCCTCTTCAAGGAAGCGTTCGACCGCCTCGACGCTCGACGAGCATCCGGCGTCCTTCCATTTTTTCAGGATCTTATCGGCGTACGCCGACGACGCCTTCCCCGTCGCCTCGACGGTCAGGTCGTAGGCGATCCCGATCACGCCGATCGGAAATCCGCTGTCGACGAGCCATCCCGTGAAGCGCTTTTCCTCGGATTTGGTCAGGGCGCGTTCGCCGAGCCCGAACATCCGCCGGATCTGCCCGATCCCGCTCTCCGCCGCCTCGCGGCGGGTGATATACTCTTCAAGCTGCGGGAGCGTTTCGACCCCCTCGGAAACGAGCGAGAACGCCGTGCGCTCTGCGTAGCGGAGCGAGTCCTTCCCGCGGTTATGGCACCACGAGATCAGCGTCAGTATGTATTCGGGTTCCAGTGCAAGCTGTTCGGCAAGTCCGGCGACGATCCCGATCTCGGTGGTGTTGAACACCTTGCCGAGCAGGCGCTGCGCCTCGTCGATCACGCCCGACAGATTGCGCCGACGGACGATCTCCGCCGTTTCCTCCCCGGTCGCGGGGGCGAGTTCGTCCGGGCGGCGGAGCGGTCGCTTTTCGGTTTCGGGTTCGTTCGGTTCCCCTTCTCCCTCGGAGAGGATCCCGGCTTCACGCCAGTAGTCGAGCGCCGCCTCGGCGCGCGCTTCCGATACCCCTGCGTCGCGCGACAGATGCTCGCTTCCCCGTTCGAGAAAAACGAGCAGGACGCGCAGGTCGTCCGCCGACGCCTCCCGCAGGGCGATCTTGCCGGCAAGCCGCGGGACGGCGCCGCGGATCCCGTCGACGACGCGGAGCGGGGATTCGGTTTTTCCGTTCTTATCCTGTTTCATCTTCTCATTTCATCCGGGAACGGATCCCGTAACTCAGCACCATCAGCGAATCGCCGAGATGCACGTTCAGAATATACACGTCGGGATAATCGTCGAGTTTCAGTTCCATATTCGCAAAGTTCCAGATGCCGCGCACCCCCGCCTTCGCGAGCCGCACCGACACGTCGTACGCCGCCTCTTTCGGGACGGTCAGGACGGCGATCTCGGGTTTTTCACGCTCGCAGAACGCTTCGAGTTCGTCGATGCAGAGGACGGGGAGATCCGAGACCGTTTTCCCGATCAGGTCGGACTTGACGTCGAACATCGCGATCCGCTCGATCCCGCGCCGCTCGAACATATGGCTCGCCGCGAGCGCGCGTCCGAGGTTGCCCGCCCCGACGATCACGGCGCGGAAACCGTCCTCGGTGCCGAGCACCTCTCCGATCTTGCCGTAGAGGAACTTGACGTTGTAGCCGTACCCCTGCTGTCCGAAACCGCCGAAGCAGTTGAGGTCCTGCCGGATCTGCGAGGCGTTGACCTCCATCATCTTCGAGAGTTCCGCCGAACTGATCCGGTAGATCCCCTCGCGGAGCAGTTCTCCGAGGTAGCGGTGATAACGGGGGAGCCGACGCACCACGACGGGCGACACCCGCGCGCGGAGATCGTTCTCCTCCCCGACGGAACGCGGGATCTCTTCCCCGTTCCGGTTCTTGCTCGTATTCTTTGCGTTTGCCATATCGGTTTCCTTTTCCGTTTGGATTATGCGTCAGTCGTCCGACGCCGAAGCGTTCAGCGAGCTGTCTTGCAAGTTGCCCGCCAGATATTCGTAATACCCCTCTGCCGCGATCATCGCGGCGTTGTCGCCGCAGAGCGGGATCGGGGGGATGAAGAGCCCCACGCCGCGCCGCTTCGCGAGAGAGGCAAGTTCGCGGCGCAGGTGCGAGTTGGCGGCGACCCCGCCCGCCGCGACGACGGGCAGACCGGGATAGCGGTCGAGCGCCTGCCCGATCTTCTTTTCGACCGCACCGACGCAGAGCGCGGTGTAGCGGGCGGCGAAGAGGTCGCGCGGGAGTTCCCCTCCCGTCTGCCCGAGGTGGTGGAGCAGGTTGATCGCGGCGGTCTTCAATCCCGAGAAGGAGAAGTCGAGCGTCTCGCCGGGGAGCGCCGGGGACGGGAGTTTCATTTCGGGATCGCGCCCCGCCTCGCTCGCCTCGTATTCCGCGAGCGTCGTCGCGTCGTGACCCGTCGCCCGGAAAAAGCCCTCGGCGGCGAGTTTATCGAAGGCGGCGCCCGCCGGATATTCCAGCCCGATCAGCCGTCCGATCTTGTCGAACGCCTCGCCGATCGCGTCGTCGCGGGTCGAGCCGACCGTCTCCCAGTCGGTATAACTCTTCACGCGGAAGATCGAGGTGTGTCCCCCGGAGAGCGCCAGCGCGAGGAAGGGCGGCTCCGGGACCTCGTTCCCCGCTTCCCCCGAAAGGTAGGCGGCGGCGATATGTCCCCGGACGTGGTCGACGCCGACGAGCGGGATCCCGTGCGCCGAGGCAAGCCCCTTCGCGAAGTTGACCGCGACAAGCAGCGCCCCGATCAGTCCCGGATGGCTCGTCACGGCGATAAGCCCCACGTCGGACAGCCCGATCCCCGCCTCCCGAAGCGCCTCTCCCGTGATCCGGGAGATCGCCTCGACGTGCGCGCGGGACGCGATCTCGGGCACGACTCCGCCGTAGAGCCGGTGAACCGGGATCTGCGACGCGACGATATTCGAGCGGACGAAGAGCCGTCCGCCGACCTCCTCTACGACGGCGGCGGAGGTCTCGTCGCAGGAGGACTCAAAACCAAGTATGTACATATCCGATCAAAACTCCTTCGGACGCCCGATCGTCATCACGAGCGCCGCTTCACGGGGATCGCGGTAATAGTCTTCGCGGAGAAAGAACTCTTTGAATCCGGCGTCGCGGTAGAGCGCGATCGCCGCGGCGTTCGATTCGCGCACTTCGAGGAAAAGAGAGTAGACCTCCCGCTCCTCCGCTTCGCGGAAGAACGCCTCGATCAGGCGCCGTCCGTACCCCCGCCGTCTCTTTTCGGGCAAGACGGCGATCCGGTAGAGTTCGCCCTCCGGCGGCGTGAACCCGGCGAAGAGATAGCCGACGGGTTCCTCCCCCTCGGAGAGCAGAAGCGACAGCGTGTAGTCCGCCGAGAGATGCCCCTCGATCTGCGAACGGGTCCACGGCGTCGAAAAGAGGCGCGCTTCGAGGTCGGACAGCGCCGAAAGATCGCCGGCGTCAGCCCGTCTGACCGAAACGTCGGTCAAACCGTCTTCCCCGTTTTTGCGCATATCCGAAACCGCCCTTCTCCGTACGTCGGTCGCCCCCCATTCGGGCGCGCGCCCGAAGAAAGAGTATAACGACCTAAATTATATTATACACGGTTCCCGCTTTTCCGTCAAGTACGGGCGGCGGTTATTTTCGGGAGCGTCCTCTCCGGGACTTGCAAAACGCGGACGGATTGTGCTATACTGGAAAGGAAAGGGGGCGGCGCGAAGGCGCCGGGGTGAAACGATGGTAAACGAACGCGACGTGTTCCGGATGATGGAAGAATGCAATATCCCGCGCGACGCGAAAGTGACGGTGCGCGCTTCCATCCACTCGATCGGGGGGATCGAGGGGGGCGCCGACGGGCTGATCGACGCGCTCGCGTCCTACCTGTCCGACGGGCTTCTTCTGGTTCCGACCCACACCTGGAAAACCGTCAATCGGGACAACCCGATCTACGACGTGAAAAGGACGCCGCCCTGCATCGGGACGCTCGCCTCCGCCGCGGCGTTCCGGCGAGACGGGTTCCGCTCGCTTCACCCCACCCATTCGATGACCGGCTTCGGACGCGGGGCGGAAAAATACCTTGCCGGAGAGGAAAACGCGAAGACCCCGGCGCCCGTCGGGGGCGCTCTCTCGCGGCTCGCCGAGGAGAACGGATACGTTCTGCTCATCGGGGTCGGGATGGAGCAGAACACGTTCCTCTGCGCCGTCGACGAGATGGCGGAGAGTCCGTTTCCGGGGCATCTGTCCCGCAAGCCCTTCGATATTCAGATCTACGACCACGCGGGACGGCGCACGCTCGACCGCGGCTATACGCCCCACGAAAACGCCGGCGGATCGCGCGGTTTTCCGCGGTTCGTGCGACCGTTCGAGGCGACCGGGGCGACCGTCCCCTCCTCGCTCGGACTCGCCCGGGTCGTCTGCGGGAACTGCGCCGCGATGGCGGACGTGATGGGGCGCGTCCTCTCGCGCGCCGAACGCGACCCGCTCCTCTCCAAAGAAGAAATCACGGAGGATCTGTACCTTGACTGATTACGGCGAACTGCTCTACTACGAATCGCTCTCGCCCGAAACCGAGGAGAAAATGCGCCGGGACGAAACCGACCGGCGCCTTCCCTCCTACGCCACCCCCGACGAAGCCGCGGTCCGGCGGCGCGACGTCGAAAGCGACCGTCCGAACGTCTGGCGCACCCCCTTCATCCGCGACGTCGACAAGATCCTGCATTGCCCCTTCTACAACCGCTACGCCGACAAGACCCAGGTCTTCTCCTTCTACCGCAACGACGACCTGACCCGGCGTTCGCTCCACGTGCAACTCGTTTCGCGGATCGCGCGGACGATCGGGCGGGCGCTCCGGCTCAACCTCGATCTGATCGAGGCGATCGCGCTCGGACACGACATCGGACACACCCCGTTCGGGCACGCGGGCGAAGAGTATCTCGACGGGTGCCTGTTCCGCGAAACGGGGCGGCACTTCGCCCACAACCTGCACTCGGTGCGCGTGCTCGACGGGGTTTTTCCCTACAATATCACGATCCAGACGCTGTCGGGCATCGCCTGCCACGACGGGGAACTCGAACTCGCGGAATACCGCCCCCGCCCCTCGACCGATTTTGAGGAGTTCGACGCGATGATCGCCGCCTGCGAACGCGACAAAAACGAGATCCGCCGCCTGATCCCCTCGACGCTCGAGGGGTGCGTCGTCAGGATCTCCGACATCATCGCCTATCTCGGGAAAGACCGGCAGGACGCCGAACGGGCGCGCCTGACCGACGGGGAGTTTCCCGACGGCGAGATCGGAAGTCATAACGCCGAGATCATCAACAACCTGATCGTCAATATCATCGACAACAGTTACGGCAAGGACTATATCGCGATGGACGGAAAGCACTTCCGCGCCCTCTCAGAGGCGAAGCGGGTCAACTACGACCGGATCTACAAGAACAAAGAGGTGCGCGAGGAGATGGAGCGGAGCGTGCGCCCTATGATGGAGGAGATGTACCGACGCCTGCTCTCGGACCTCGTCGGGCGGCGTTACGACTCCCCGATCTTCACCCACCACGTCCGCTACGTCAACGAAGCGCACTACCGCAGGGAAACGCCCTACGAGGACGGCGAACCGAACCGGATCGTCGCCGACTATATCGCCAGTATGACCGACGATTACTTCGTCGATCTCTACGCCTACCTCTTCCCCGACAGCAAAAAAAGGATCGACTACAAGGGCTATTTCGACTGAACGAAAAAGGAGAGCCGCGAACGGCTCTCCTCTTCTCTTTTTCGGGGTCAACGCAGCGTCGCGCTGACGTACACGGCGACCGTTTTGCCCATTCCCTCGTATTCGCGGCGCCACTCGACGCCGATCACGTCGCCCTCGGCGGACGTGTAGAAATATTTGTCGGTCTCGCCGTCCCGCGTAAAACTGTCGTAGGTCCAACCGTCGAGCGAAGAAAAGAACGCCCGGAGGGTTTCGACCGTGCCGCCGCCGAGACGGTCGCCCGCGGTCAGGGCGACGCAGACGTTTTTCGCCCCCTCGGGATACGGGGTTTCGTCCGCCGCGATCCCCGGCAAAAGCGGGAGCAGGACGCCGGTCGCCGCACGAAAGCCCTCGCGCGCGGTCCGATAACTCTGCAAAACCTCGGCGACGGTATAATCGACGTAAACCGTCGCGCCGTCCGCGCCGTCGGGTTCCGACGTCACCGCGATCCGACCGATATGGAGCGCACCGTCAAACTCGACCGTGATCTCCCACGCCGCCCCGTTTTGGTCGGAGGAGACGGGATCGTACCCGATCTCTTGCCGCAGGGCGGCGACGGTCGCCGCCGGATCGTCCGCCGTCCCGGAAAAAGCAAACCGCGCCGTTGCGTGCTGATCGGGGCGGACGTCGGAGGAGGCGAGCAATTCGCGCCCGGCAAGTTCGGGGAGCGTGAAACCCGTGACGGTCCGGAAATCCTCCCTGCCCCGCGCGTAACGCTCGGTCATCCCGACCGTCGATCCCTCCCCCGGCTCGTCCTCCGCTCCGGCGGTCGCCACGACGTCGGCGGTCGCCACAGCTTCGGTGGTTGAAAAACCCGTCGCGGGTGCGGTCCCCGTCCCGTCGGAGACGTCCGCGTCCCCGGTTCCGGATCGCGCCGCCGCGCCCTCTCCCGCGCAGGCGGCGAGACAGAACGCCAGCGCCGCCGTCAGACAGACGGTCAGGACGGCAATCATCGTTTTCTTCATTCTCTTACAAACCCCGTTATTGCGGTTGTGCGGGACGGTTCCCGCGTCCCGTTTCCATTATACCTTTTTCGACATAAAATTGCAAGAGTCGACACGATCGCTCCCCGTCCGGGGGCGACGGCGGATCGTTTTTGCGCGCAAATTGCAAAAAGCGGTTGCGTCCGGGCGTTTTTTCTGCTACAATAAAAGTGACAAACGAAAGAAAGGATCGGACATATGGCTAAAACCGTACAAAGCGTCGTCAAACGGCGGGTAAAAAGCGCCGCGAAGCGCACGGCGAAACGCAATCCGGCGGCGGTGATCGCCCTGATCTTCGTCCTCGTCGCGGGGCTTCTCGTCGGCTACTTCGCCTGCAAAGCGCTCGTCAAAAACGACGGATTTCAACTCAAAGGCGAAAAGGAGATCTCCTTTACCGTCGGGGACGGCGACGGGAGCGTCACACTCGCGGAACCCGGCTGGACCCTGACGGCGCTCGGACGCGACGCGTCGGGGAGCGTCAAGGTCGAAACCGAACTGCAACAAACCGAGGGCGGCTATACCGTCCCGACCGACGAAGCGGGCGTCTACCGGATCGTGTACCGCCCGACCCACTTCCTGTTCTCAAAGTACAGTCTGATCCGGACGGTCACGGTCAACGACGCGGAAGGAGGGGATGAATGATGGCAGGTAAAGCGAAAAGACTATCCCCCGTATTCGTCCTCGTTTTGGCGATCCTCTGCTTTGTCGTCGGCGCCGCCGCCGGTTTTCTCGGCGCGGCGCGCGACAACTACCTTTCTCCCGTGGACGAGTACGCGGAGATCGCCAATCACGGGCGGCGCGGCAAGGTCAACGCCGGCGGCGACGTCGGCGGGGATCTGCAGATCCACTTCCTCGAACTCGGCAACTATTACACCGGCGACTGCGTGTATATCAAGGCGGGCGATACCGACGTCCTGATCGACGCGGGGTCGAAATCGTCGAGCGTCCCGACCATCTCCGCCTATCTCGATCAGTACGTCACCGACAATAAACTCGAATACGTGATCGTCACCCACGCGCACGAGGATCACTACGCCGGATTCGCGGCGAAGAACGGGATCTTCGACCTCTACGAGTGCGAGATCATCATCGACTTCGCGATGACCAACAAGGATCCGTCGAAGGGGATGCAGAAGAACTATCTCGCAAAACGCGACGCCGAGGTCGCCGCCGGCGCGACCCACTACACGGCGCAGGACTGCGTTGATACGCCCGACTTCGTTCTGGCGGACGGGATCACGATGAAGATCCTCGACAGCTACTATTACACCCACGAAGACAAGCACACCGAAAACAACTATTCGGTCTGTATGCTGCTCACCGAGGGCGAAAACAACTACCTGTTCACGGGCGACCTCGAAGAGGACGGCGAACAGTACCTCGTCGAGATGAACGACCTGCCCGAGGTGGTCCTCTACAAAGCGGGACACCACGGGTCGAAGACCTCCTCCTCCGACGCGCTGCTCTCGGTCATCAAACCGCAGATCGTCTGCGTCTGCTGCTGCGCGGGCAGTTCCGAGTACACCCCGACCGAGGCGAACAAGTTCCCGACCCAGGCGTTCATCGACCGGGTCGCGCCCTACACCGATCAGGTGTTCGTCACCTCTCTCTGCGAAAGCGACGACGACAAATCGTTTACGTCGATGAACGGCAATATCACGGTTTGCAGCGACGGAACGAGGGTCTGGGTGGTCTGCTCCGCCTCCGATCTCATCCTCTCCGAAACCCCGTGGTTCGAGGAGAAACGCACCCGTCCCGCGGCTTGGCAGCATTGAAAACTCAATTCACCAATACGACGGCGCCGAGAGGCGCCGTTTCGTATATCCAGCGGCTGTCCTCCGGCGAGAGCCGGACGCACCCGTGCGAGATCCGCGCCCGGAGTTCGCCGTCGAGGATCTCGTCTCCCCGCCAGGTGTAGAGCACCGAGTGAAGAAGATACCCGCCGTAGTAGTGGACCCCCCAGCGGCAGAGGTAGACCCCCTCTTTCCCCAGAAACTCGGTCTTGTAGTCGGTCGTAAAACGTCCCCGCGGGGTCGGATGCCCGGCGTCCCCGACCGAACAGGGCATCCGGCGGATCACTTCCCCGTTTTCCAACGCCGTCACGGTCAACCGGATGAGATCGACGAAGACGACCCACGCGGGCAAGGGATCGCCGAGTTCCCGTTTCAAAAAGGAGACCGTCTCGCCCTCGGTCGGGTCCGGCGGGATCGGCGGGTCGGGCGCGAGCGGCGTGATCCTCTCCCACGCGACGGTCGCCTCGCTCCCCGACGGATACCGGATCCGGTAGGAGACGCCGCTCTCGGCGGAGAGCAATCCGACGGGGATCGTCCCGCCCCCGTCGAGACGCAGAAGACCCGGCTGTACGAAGGGCGGAAAGAGCGCGGCGAGGTCCCTCTCCGGCGGCTCTGTTTCGGGCGGCTCCGTCGCGGGGGGCTCGGTTTCGGGCGGTTCCGCCGTCGCCGTCGGCGACCCGGTCACGTCTGCGGGCGGCACGGGTTCCGACGCGCGTCGACAGGCGGAAAGCGTCGGCAAAAGCGACAGAAGAAGCAGACACGAAAGCAGTTTCCGCAAAGCGAACCCTCCCCGTTTTGGTTTTCTTTCAGTTTTCCCGCGCATGTCGATCCGATACGGGCGGACGCCCGCCGCATTCTCCCTCTCTTGCTTTTTTCGGGAAAAAGGTGTATAATAAAGGTGAAATCAAGAAAAGGAGGGCAAGATCATGTTGGGAGATACTTCTCCGTTCCGGATCGCCGGGAACCTGTATTTCGTGGGGACGCGCGCCAAATCCTGTCACGTTCTTTCGACCTCGCGCGGGCTGATCATGATCGACAGCGGCGGGATCGACACGGTTGACGCGATCCTCGGATCGCTCGACACCCTCGGCTTTTCCCCGAAGGACGTGAAGATCATTCTGCTCTCGCACGGACATCCCGATCACGCGGGCGGCGCAAAACGGCTGCGTGAAGTCACCGGCGCCGAGGTCTACCTTGCCGAAGAGGATCTGAAATACGTGAGCGAAAGCCAGCTCGGTTTCCGCTTCGTTCCCGATCACTTCCTTTTCGACGGCGACGAGATCTCGCTCGGGGACACGACCGTGACCTGTCTCTTCACGCCGGGACACACCGAGGGCACCTTCTCCTTCTTCTTCGATCTCGTTGAAAACGGGATGACCTACCGCGCCGGGATGTTCGGCGGCAGCGGCGTCAATCAACTGAAAAAGTCCTACCTGAACCGTCCCGACCGCCGGGTTTCCTACCTGATGCGCGGCGCCTTCTTCAAAACGCTCGACCGCCTGGAAGAGGAACACGTCGATATTATGATCGGCAACCACACCTGGCAGAACAATCAGGACGAAAAATACAAAAAAATGTTCTCCTCGCCCGAAAATCCCTTCATCGACCCGACCGAGTGGATGAAGTACCTCACGCGGGCGCGCGAGGCGCTTTGGAAGATCATCCGCGAAGAGGCGAAGACCGAGTTCGTCAACTACGCGCACCGCGGCGCGAGCGACCTGCGCCCCGAAAACACGATGATGGCGTTCTACGCGGGGATCGCGCTCGGCGCGAACGGGCTGGAAACCGACGTGCAGACGACAAGAGACGGGATCCCCGTCCTCTTCCACGACGAGACCCTGCTCCGCGTCACGGGAGAGGCGGGCGCCGTCCGCGACTATCCGCTCGCCGAACTCAAAAAGTTCACCGTCAAAAAGGACGGGGTCGTCGACCGCATCCCGACCCTGGAAGAATTCCTCGCCGTCTTCGCCTGGCGCGACCTGACCTTTGCCATCGAGTTGAAAACCGACGGCGCGGAGGAGATCGTCGCCGACCTGATCTACCGTTACGGCGTCGACTGCAAGTGCGTCGTCACCTCCTTCGCCCTCGACCGCCTGCGCCGGATCCGCGCGATCGCGCCGGAGCTCCGCACCGGATGGCTGAAAAAGGACGTGTCCGACGAGGATCTGGACGCGATGGAGGCGGCGGGCGTGGACGAGATCTGCGTCCGCGCCGAGAACGTCACCCCCGAGCGCGTCGAGGAATGGCACGCGCGCGGCTTCAACGTCCGTCCGTGGGCGGTGACCGACGACGACCTGATGCGCCGCGTGGTCGACGCGGGCGCCGACGGGATGACGATCAACTTCCCCGACCGCCTCGCCGCGTACCTCAAAAACCGATAACCCCGAAAACGTGAAAGCCCCCCGCTCCGCCGAACGGCGGAACGGGGGGCTCTCTTTTTTGCGTTTTACAGGAGATTTTCGTCGTAAACGGCTCGCGAACCGCCGACGAATTTCGGACGGGTGCGCGCGGCGAGCAGGATCGCCTCCCCGATCCGATTGACCGAGAGCCGCACGGGGACGGCGACCTTTTTCAGGTGCATCCCGATCAGCGTCCCGCCGATATCGAGTCCGGCGTCGGCTCTGACCTCCTCGACGAGAACGGGGCGTTCAAACCCCTTGTACGCCGCGGTGGCGAACGATCCGCCCGCCTTCGGCTGCGGAACAGCGTTGACCGGTTCGAGCCCGTGCTTCTCGGCGTATTCCGCCTCCACGACCAGCGCGCGGTTCAGGTGCTCGCAGCATTGCGCCGCGAGAAAGATCCCCTTCCCGACGATGACGTCGCGAATCGCGGAAAAAACCTCGTTTGCCGTCTCGGGCTTCGAGTCCGAGCCGATCTTCGCCCCCGTGATCTCGCTCGAACTGCATCCGACGACGAGAAGATCCCCCTTCTTGATTTTGGCGACGTCAAGCAATTCCTCGACCGCCGTTTTCACCTGTTCGTAAACGCTCGTCAATTCGCTTTCCTCCTTGCAAACCCGTGAATACCGTAGATCCGGAAAAACTCGGTTCTTCCGAGCAGTTCGATGAGCAGATACGCGCCCGCCGCGCCTGCGACCCCCTGTACGGCGTTGCCGGGGACTCCCGCGAACGCCGCGGCGAAGCCCTCTCCGACGATCGCCGCCTCATAGAGGTAATAGCCCGCGACCATAACGAGTTCCGCCAACGGAGCCGCCAGCATAAAGCCGAGCCGCGGACGGCTCTCCTCGCGCCGCGCCGCGCGGAGCGGAACGAGCGAGACGAGAAACGCCATCGTCGCCTTGATGACGAGCGTGCCGGGAACGTAGACCGGGTAGCCCGCGAGCAGGTCGGCGAGCGCGGATCCGACCCCGCCCGCGATCGAACCGTAGATCGGTCCGAGCAGCCAGCCCGAGAGCAGGACGGCGGCGTCGCCGAGGTTCAGATACCCCTTCGTCGGGGTCGGGATACGGACGACCATCGTCAGAACGCAGGTCAGGGCGATCATCGCCGCGGTCGTCGTGATTTTGAGTAAGTGAGTTCTTTTGTTATCCATTTTCCCGTACCGAATAATAGTCCGAAGTCCTGCGCCCGAAACCGGGCGCAGGACGGTTGGTTTGTCAGTCCGCGAAGAGCGGGGTGGAAAGGTACCGATCTCCCGTATCGGGGAGCAGCACCACGATCGTTTTGCCCGCGTTCTCGGGGCGCTTGGCGATCTCGATCGCGGCGAACGCCGCGGCGCCCGAGGAGATTCCGACAAGCACGCCTTCCTTCTTGCCGATCAGTTTTCCCGTGGCGAAGGCGTCCTCGTTCTGCACCGGGATGATCTCGTCGTAGATCTTGGTGTTCAGAACGTCGGGGACGAAGCCCGCGCCGATCCCCTGGATCTTGTGCGGTCCGGCAACGCCGGTCGAAAGCACGGCGGAGGTGGCGGGTTCGACGGCGACGACCTTGACGGCGGGATTCTTCGATTTCAGATATTCGCCGACGCCGGTCACGGTGCCGCCGGTACCGACGCCCGCAACGAAGAAGTCGACCTTTCCGTCGGTGTCCGCCCAGATCTCGGGGCCGGTCGCTTCACGGTGCGCCTTCGGATTGGCGGGGTTGACGAACTGACCGGGGATGAAACTGTTCGGGATCTCGTCGGCAAGTTCCTGCGCCTTCGCGATCGCGCCCTTCATTCCCTTCGTCCCGTCGGTCAGGACGATCTCGGCGCCGTACGCCTTGATGAGTTGACGGCGCTCGACCGACATGGTTTCGGGCATCGTCAGGATGAGGCGGTATCCTCTCGCCGCGGCGACCGAGGCAAGCCCGATCCCGGTGTTGCCCGACGTCGGCTCGATGATGACGGCGCCCGGTTTGAGTTTGCCCGACGCCTCGGCGTCGTCGATCATCGCCTTCGCGATCCGGTCCTTGACCGATCCGGCGGGATTAAAGTATTCGAGTTTGGCGACGAGTTTCGCTTTCAGACCGAACTCCTTTTCGACGTGGGTGAGTTCAAGCAGCGGGGTTTTTCCGATCAGTTGATCGGCGGAAGTGTAGATAGACATGGTCGTTTTTCCTTTCGTATTCAAATCTGATTCGTTTTTCGGTTATCGGATCGCCGCGAAACCTTTTTCAAGGTCGGCGATGATGTCGTCGACGTGTTCGGTTCCGATCGAGAGCCGGATCGTGTTCGGACGGATGCCCTGATCGAGCAATTCCTCCTCGGAGAGCTGCGAATGGGTGGTCGAGGCGGGGTGAATGACGAGCGACTTGACGTCGGCGACGTTGGCGAGCAGCGAGAAGATCTCGAGCGCGTCGATGAACTTCCACGCTTCCTCTTTGCCGCCCTTCACGTCGAAGGTGAAGATCGAGGCGCCGCCGTTCGGGAAGTACTTTTCGTAGAGCGCGTGGTCGGGGTGATCCGCAAGCGACGGGTGGTTGACCCGCTCGACCTTCGGGTGATTTGCGAGGAACTCGACGACCTTTTTCGTGTTCTCGGCGTGCCGGTCAAGCCGGAGCGAGAGCGTCTCGACCCCCTGCAAAAGCAGGAAGGCGTTGAAGGGAGAGATCGACGCGCCGGTATCGCGGAGCAGGATCGCGCGGATGAAGGTCACGAACGCCGCGGGTCCGACGGCGTCGTAGAAGGAAACGCCGTGATAACTCGGGTTCGGGGCGGCGATATTCGGGTACTTGCCGCTCGCTTTCCAGTCGAACTTGCCGCTCTCGACGATGATCCCGCCGAGCGTGGTGCCGTGACCGCCGAGGAACTTGGTCGCCGAATGAACGACGACGTCGGCGCCGTGCTCGATCGGACGGATCAGGTAGGGGGTGCCGAAAGTGTTGTCGACGACCAGCGGGATCCCGTGCTTGTGGGCGATTTCTGCGAGCGCGTCGAGGTCGGGAATGTCGCTGTTCGGGTTGCCGAGCGTCTCGGCGTAGATCGCCCGCGTGTCGGGCTGGATCGCGTTTTCGACCTCGCGGAGGTCGTGAATGTTGACGAAGGTCGTTTTGATCCCGTACTGCGGGAGCGTGTGACCCAGCAGGTTGAAGCTGCCGCCGTAGATGGTCTTCTGCGCGACGATATGTCCGCCGTTCGCGGCAAGCGCCTCGATCGTGTAGGTGATCGCCGCAGCACCCGACGCCAGAGCCAGCGCCGCGCTGCCGCCTTCAAGCGCAGCGACCCGCTTTTCCAGAACGTCCTGGGTCGAGTTGGTCAGCCGCCCGTAGATGTTGCCCGCATCGGCGAGTCCGAAGCGGTCGGCGGCGTGTTGGCTGTTGCGGAAGACGTAAGAGGTGGTCTGGTAGATCGGCACCGCGCGGGCGTCGGTCGCGGGATCGGGCGTTTCCTGCCCGACGTGAAGTTGCAGGGTCTCGAATTTGTATTTGCTCATGGGTGTTACTCCTTATCGTTTCATTTTTTCGTTTCGGTCCGCTCTTCAATAAAAAGCCGGGGGCTTTCTTCGCTCCCGGGCAAACGGCGTACCGGCACGAAACGTGTCGATCTGTCAGGAGGCGCAACGCGAACCGTCGAACGCCTCCGCCGTACACTCTGCCCGGGAGAACGGCATTCGACACCACTCGCGGCGATTCTGTTTTTCGGTCAATGAAACGTACATGTTCGCGTCTCCTTCGTTTTGGTTGTTTCCATTATACTCCGGAGCGCGCCGTTTGTAAATAACTGGCTTTTTATCGTCGGTGATAAGCGGAAGTTATCACAGATCCGCCGTCTCAATCTCCTTGTATTTTTTGAGTTCTTCGACGTACGCTTCGCCGTAGCGGGACAGGGCGCTTCCCCGCCGGACGATGTAGCCGATGATGAGGGGGTCTTCCTCTTTCAGTTTGATCGCGACCATCCCTTTTAAGATCACGTCCTCGCCCGACAGCATCCCCGATCCGATCGAGTAGCCGCCGAGTTCGGCGATCATCTCCATCGTGGTCGCGCGGTCGTCGGATTTGATGGTCTTATCGAAGGCGTAGTCCGCCATCGCCTCCTCGGTCAGGTAGAAGTTGTCGTCGCCCGCCTGGTCGAACGAGACGCAGGGATAGCCCCGCATCTCCTCGATCGAGATCTCGCGCCGTCCGGCGAGCGGGTGATTCTGCCAGACGTAGACGTAGGTCTCGCGCCGCATCAGCGGCGTGAATTCCAGTTCGTAATCGCGGAAGAGTTTTTTGATGACGGCTTGGTTCGACCCCGAGAACGAAACGATCCCGACCTCGCTTCGGAGGGTGCGCACGTCGTCGAGCACGTCCTTGGTCTTGGTCTCGTGGATCGAGAAAACGTACTTGTCCGGGTTCGTCCGTTTGATAACGTCGGCAAACGCCTTCATCGCGAAGTTGTAGTGCTGGGTCGAGACCGAAAACCGCTCCTTGCCGCCGTCGCGCGACAGGTACCGGTCTTCGAGGATGCCGTACTGTCCGACGGCTTTTTTGGCGTAATCGATGAACTCCCTGCCCTCGTCGGTCAGACTGACGCCCTTGTTCGTGCGCTCGAAGATCAGGATGCCGAGTTCCTCTTCCAGTTCGCGGATGCTTGCCGACAGCGCGGGCTGCGAAACGTAGAGTTTCGTCGACGCCTCGCGCATCGAACTCGACGCCGCGACTTCCAGCACGTATTTCAGTTGGTTGACGTTCATGGCGTTCCTCTTTTCGTTAAACCGTCGGTTCCCGGTACCCCGCGTCCTTCAACGCGGCGATCTTCTCCGTCATCTCCTCGGGGGTGATCTTCGGTTCCTTTATCTTTGCCACATCAAAAACATAACCGAAAACGGCGAACTGCTCAAACAATTTCTTTGATTCGTTGACGGCAAGAAAACGAATGTCCGGATCGCATTCGTCTGCGAGGTCTTCCGGCGGTTCGATGACGGTGCAGGAGGCAGTCCACTCCCCGAGCGTGGAAAGTACGTAATCATATTCTAGGAACACATCTTTATAATCTCCTAGTTGTTCCGCATATTCTTCTTCGGTTTCGGCGAAAATGTCTAAAAACGACAAGGAGTCCAACGTTCTGGAAATCTCTTCGATAAGATAGTCTTCAAATCCGATCAATCTGTCAGAGAAGTCATTTTTCGCCCGCTCGGTCGCCATAATAATCCAATCGTACGCCGTCGCCCACATCGTCAGATAATCGACGTCGATCTCCCCACGCTCAAAGCGTTCGATCGTGTGCAAGATCCGCCCGAGCCGATAGTACTTTCCGAACGAACCGTCAAGATCGTATTCCCGTTCGTCAATGTTCGCACAAAAATCTGCGAGTTCCGCTTTTTCGCACGCGGCGTCCGCGATCCGCTCCAAAAGTTTCTTGTCAACCATATCCGCTCTCCTTTCCTTCCCACGATCAATTTATCATCACCGCGTTTGTGATAACCTATCCTTATTATAAAACACCACGCGCGTTTTTGCAAGAGGTAGGTCGGAGGATTCAAAAAAAGCGCTTGCGGAAGCAAGCGCCCGGTTCGAGGTCGATTTCGTTACTGTTATTATAGCATACGAGCCGCCGCGCGATCCTCTCTTTTTTCTTTTACCGCGATTCGGATTTCGCCGAAGTCGGCTTCCCCGTCGGGATAATTGACCATGATATAATTCGGAGAGAGCGGTTCGTAGTTCGTTTGCGGAAGCCATTCGCTTTTGATCTTTTCCCAAGTCTTTTCCCGCGCCTCGGTTCGCGTCGCCCCGGAACACTTGAAAATTGCCCACAAGAAACCCGGGACGCGCACCGCGTCAAAACCG
>JAGCXA010000021.1 GCA_017961575.1 Clostridia bacterium
GAACGTGAAGGTCTTCAAGGACTATTCGCGCGGCGTGCTGTTGCAGATCGATATTACGACCAGCACCTTCGTCAACAGCGCGTGCCAGACCTGCTACGCGGGCGGCAAGGCGCTGCTCCGCGAGGCGAGCGGTAAAAAGAGTACCTGGAACGGGCGGCAGACCGCGTGGAAGACCGGCGACCCCTCGATCTTCAAATCGCTGTCGGATTATCGCCCCTCTTACGGTCTTTTCGGGTACGAACTCACCAACTATCTCTTAAACGATAGCACCCTCACAAATTGGTCGGCGGTCACCAAAAACAGCGACGGCACCTACACGCAGACGATCTACCCGGATACGTCCAAGGCGACGCCCGACTGCGCCAAGAAGATGAAAACGGTGGGCGGGCTGGATAACGAACCCTCGTTCAGCAACATTGCGATCAAGTTGACCTTCGACCGGAACTGGAAGATCCTCTCGATGCACGTCGACGAGACCTATTCCGCCAAAATGGGATTCAAAGTGACCTGCAATGCGTCGACCGATTACACCTATTCCTACGGGAAGGCGGATATTTCGGATTACAATTCGTTTTTTGCCCAGTACGCCAAGTAAGAGATGGAAGATCGCGTCTTTGAAAGAAAGAAGATCGTCCCGGAGAGGGCGCGGAGTTTCGGCTTCGCGCCCGACGGGGACGGTCTTCTCTTTTCGCGCGATTTCCATGCGGGAGAGTTCCGCGCCGAGGTGCGCGTTTCCCGGGACGGGAAGATCTCGGGCAGAGTGATCGACAAGATGAACGACGAGGACTACGCCCCGCTCCGCGCCGAGGGGATGCGGGGGGCGTACGTTTCGGGGGTGCGCGCCGCCTACGAAGCGATCTTAAACGAGATCGCCGACGCTTGCTGCGACGAATACCTCTTCGCCTCGGATCAGGCGAACCGGATCGCCCGACTGATCCGGGAACGCTACGGCGTCGCCCCCGACTTCCCCTTCGACGACGGGCGGGACAGAACGGCGGGCGTGTTCCGCCACGCCGACAACGGCAGGTGGTTCGGGCTGATTATGCGGGTGAAGAAGAGCGTGCTGGCGGGAGAGACCGATCCCGTCCGGGTCGACGTGATGAACCTCAAAGCCGAGCCCGGAAAGATCCCCGAACTGCGGCGGATCCCCGGCGTTTACCCGGCGTACCACATGAACCGGAAATACTGGATCTCGCTTGCGCTCGACGGACGGCTCGACGACGGGACGGCGATGGAACTCATCGGTGAGAGTTTCCGTCTGACGGAAAAGAAATAAGAGTTATGAGTTATAAACGGCGCGGCGGGTCAACCCGCCGCGTCGCGTTTTGTCGCCCGGCGACGCCGGGCGGTTATGAGGCGCCCGCGCAGAAATCTGCGCGGGCGGCGTTTTCGGTATCAGAGTCGTTTCAGCACGCGGGTCTCGCCGCGCTTCATACAGATCGCGTTATCCGAGAGCAGATCGGGATAATCGAGCAGCGCGAAGGGGGTGAAGGCGTCGGCTTGCACGGTGACCGAATCGGGGGTCTCGGCGATCACGCGCAGGGGGCGGTAATCGAGATCGAGATCGGCGTAGCGCGCGGGGACAAGGAACGCGCGGTCGGTCGTGCCGTCGTCGTTTTCGATCTCGCAGAGCGGGAGCCGGGTGCGGGTGAGCTGCGCCGCAAAGGGCGCGTAATCGAGCGAGAGGACGGTTTCGGCGGCGTTCGCCGCGACCGAGTAGGTGAAGTCGGTCGGGAGAAGTTCGACGTCGGAGGCGAAGTCATAGAGGTATAGCCGCCCCTTGCCCGTCGCGGGGACGAGCGCGTCGTTTGACACCGTGACGGTCAGTTTGCCCTCGGACTCCGAGATCACGGCGATCACCGGCTTCGCGCACCGCTTGAAGGCGTAGAAGGCGGGCTTCGCCTGCGCGTAGTAGTCGATGAGCGACCAACTGTTCGCCGCCGGCCAGCAGTCGTTCAGCATCCAGAAGAGGATCCCCGACGAAAACCACTTGTTCTTCCGGTAGAGTTCCATCCCTGCCCGCACCCACTCGCATTGCATCATCTGCATCTTGGCGACCCGGTCTTCCCCGTCCGCGTACTTGCCGAAGAGTTTTTCGGTCATAAGCGACAGGTGTCCGTAGAGGGTCGCTTCCTTGATGGAGGGGTTGGTCTTGGTATGAAATTCCGAGATCGTCTCGTCGTCCCCGAAAATATCCTCGTCGGTCATAAACCGACGGAGCGAGGAGACGAAGGGCATCCCCATCGTGGGCTGTTCGGCGTTGAAGCGGGTCAGGTAATTGCCCATCGTGCCCCGCCAGTCGGACAGGTCGGTTTCGCGCACGAAGCGGAAGAAGGAACCGAGGAAGAAGGTGCTGTGCGAGGTGCCGCGCGTCGGACTGCAATAGGGATCGCCGCCGTAGGGCGACGAGGGGAGAAAACGGCGGGCGGGATCGAGTTCCGAGAGGATCGGCGCGATCGCCTTCGCGGCGCGGTAGCCGGGGAAATCGGTCTTGTTCTCGTTGCCGTACACGGCGTTTTCGTTGTCGCCGTTCCAGAACGCGAGGCAGGCGTGATTGCGCAGACGGAGCGCCGCGGCCCTCGCCTCGCGCCTCAGTTCGTCGAGGAACTCGGGATCCTCCTCGGGATAGGTGCCGCAAGCCATCAGAAAGTCCTGCGCCACGAGGATCCCGAGTCGGTCGCATTCGTCGTAGAACTCGTCGCGCTCGAAGATCCCGCCGCCCCAGACGCGGATCATATTGACGCCGCCCGCCCGGCTGATTTCAAGCAGGCGCGCGATCTTTTCGGGGGTCTCGGCGGACGGGAAGGGTTCGCAGGGCACCCAGTCGGCGCCGCGGCAGAAGATCGGCGTTCCGTTGACGAGGACCGTAAACGAGGAGGTCGTTTCGTTGTTGTCTTTCCCGACGGCGAAGGGCTGCGCCTTGATCTTCCGGCAGAGCGCGGCGGCGGCGCCGCCCGGTTCGTCGATCAGTTCCCGGACCGTGATCCGGCGGATCCCGAATCGCACCCGCTTTTCTCCGGCGGGGGTCGACGCGACGAGCGTATAGAGCGGCTGATCGCCGTAGCCGTTCGGGTACCAGAAGCGCGGGGACGGAAGGTCGATCCGTTCCTCGCACGACGGTTCGATCAGTTTTCGCGTCTTCGACCAGACGCGCTTGCCGTCGGGATCCTCGACCGAAAGCGACAGAAGATCGCCCGCAGGGGCGAAATCGGAGAACGAGAGGGCAACCCGGATCTGCGCCGAGCCGGGCAGGATCTCCTCGGTCGTGACGTAGACGTCGGAGATCGTATCGGGGCGGCGGAAAGTCAGCCGCACGTCGCGGAAAATCCCCATCGTGACGAAACGGTCGACCCAGTCCCAGCCGTAGGTGCATTGGATCCGGCGGGTGTGAAGCCGCTCGGTCGTGAACGCGCCCTCAAGCGCCGGTTTCCCCGCGACCCGGCGGATCGGGGAGAAGAACCGCACTTCCAGCCGGTTGACTCCGGCTTTGAGTACGCCGTCGACCGGGAAAATCTGCGGGTGGAACATATTGTGCCCCTCGCCGACGCGCACCCCGTTCAGGTAAACGTCGCAGTAGGTATCGAGCCCGTCGAATTCGAGCTGCGCGTCGGGGAAAAGTTCCGCGACCTCAAACTCGCGCGAATAGGTCGCGTCGCAGTCCTCGATCCATTGCACCTTTTTCGACTCGTCGCGGAAGTAAAAGTCCCCGATCTTCCCGCAGGCGAGAAGGTCGGTATGCACGCACCCCGGCACCGTTGCCGGGAAGGCGAAGACCTCCCCCTTCCCGTCCCTGATCTCTCCTTGCCACGCACCGTTCAGCAGCATCGCGGTACTCCTCTCTCATCCGGACCGGGGGCGCGGTTCCCCGCCCCCCGTTTTCTTTCCAATTCATTATACCGCATCCCGCCGGGAATGTAAAGCGGAAAAGCGAATTTTGTGCGGAGCGCGGACGTGCAACGACAAGGCGGACGCAGGCGGCACAGACCGAAAAACGAATGATAAACAAAAGGAGAAACCCGTTCGCGTCCGCGAACGGGTTTCCACTTTAATCAGAGTTGTTCCGGGTGAAGAGTTTTCACACGGCAAAACGCTTTCACGGATCATACAGACGCCCATCGTTTTTCGGTCTGTGCCGTATGCGTTCGTCTTTTACTCAGCGGAGATTAAGAAGTCATAGAGGGGCTGCCCGCCGTCCACCGCCGTCGCCTCCGCGTTCTTCCCGCAGACTTGCCCGATCAGTTCGACGACCGCTTCCCCTTCCTCCTCGGTGACGTCGGCGCCGCGGAACACGGTCAAAAACTCCGCCGTCTTCACGCCGTCAAGGAGCGCGGAAAGGCAATCGGTGCGGTCCGCGGCGTGGCAAACGATCTTGCCGCGGAGCAGTCCGAGGTACTCGCCCTGCCGGACGGTTTCGCCGTTGACGACCGAGTCGCGGACGGCGCGCGTGACCGAGAGAGACGAGACGCCCTTCATCGCCGCCTCCATCGCGTTCTTGTTGTCGTCGAGCGAACGTTCGGGATCGAACGCCATCATAACGGCGATCCCCTCCTGGATCGTGTAGGTCGGGATCACGACGACCTTCTTTTTCTTTTCAAGAAGCGCCGCCTGCGCCGCGACCATACAGATGTTCTTGTTGTTCGGGAGGACGAAAACGACCTTCGACGGGGTGGCGCGCACCTGCGTCAGGACGTCGTTGGTACTGGGGTTCATCGTCTGCCCGCCCTTGACGATCCGGTCCGCGCCGAGATCGCGGAACGCGGCGACGATCCCCTCGCCCGTACAGACCGAAACAAAGCCGTATTCCTTCTCGGCTTTGACCTCTTTCGGGGGAAGCAGGGACTTCGTGATCTTCGCCGCGCGTTCGGCGGCGCCTTCCAGTTTGCCCGCCGCGACGGCGACGGGAGACGGCTTCTTTTCGGTCGTCAGACTGGTGTGCTGTTCGCGCATATTCTCGACCTTGACGGTCAGGAGCGCGCCGTATTTCACCGCCTCGGAAAGCACCTTGCCGGGGTCGGAGGTATGCACGTGGATCTTGACGATCTCCTCGTCGTCGACGAAGACGGCGCTGTCGCCGGCGGAAAGGACGAAGGCGCGGAAGTCGCCGCAGGTCCCCTCTCCCTTGAACTCGACGCTCTTGCCGACGATGCACTCGGTGCAGTAGGGATAGACGATGTCCTCGGTCGAGAACTTCTCAAAGACCGTGCCGCTCCCTTCGCTTCTCGCGGCGGCGAGCGCGACCGGTTTCCCGTGCAGGGCGGCGATCATTCCTTCCAGCACGACGACGAATCCCATCCCGCCCGAATCGACGACGCCCGCCTGTTTTAAGACGGGGAGCATCTCGGGGGTCTTGTTCAGCGTTTCGCGCGCGACGTCGAGGATCTTGTCGAAGAGTTCCTGCATCGTGGGGGGATTCAGTTTCCTCCCCGCCGTTTTCTCCGCCGCCTCGGCGGACAGGCGCATCACGGTCAAAATCGTCCCCTCGGTGGGGTTCGAGACCGAACGGTACGCCTCCTCGGTCCCGAGTTTGAAAGCGCGGGCAATATCGGGCAGGTCGGCGCGGTCGATCTCCTTGAAAGCACGGGAAACGCCCCGGAAGAAGAGCGAGAGGATCACCCCCGAGTTGCCGCGCGCCGAACGGAGCGCCGTCGACGCGATCTCACGCGAGACTTCGTCGACCGTCTCGCCCTCGCGTCCCGCGGGGGAGATGCTGCCGAGGGTCATACTCATATTGATCCCCGTGTCGCCGTCGGGCACCGGGAAAACGTTTAAATCGTTGATTTTCTGCTTCGCGTTTTCAAGGGCGTTTCCCGCGGAAACGACCATCGAACGGAACAGAGAGCCGTTGATCTTCATTTCGTGCTTGCGTTCCTTTCGTCAAGGGTCAACGCTTATTTCCGAGGAAGAAGAGAGCGAGCGTTCCGGGTCCCGAATGGGAGCCGATCACGTGTCCGGTGTAGCCGATCTCGACCCGCTTGATCCCGAAGGTCTCCTTCACCCAGCCGGCAAGTTCCTCGGCGTCGTCCTGACAGTCGCCCTGACAGATGAAGACCGTCTGATCCTCCGGGAGGATCGCCGAGTTCTTCATATGTTCGAGAAGGGCGCGCATCGAGTTCTTGCGTCCCTTCGCCTTCTCCATATTGATGAGGTGTCCCTCGTCGTCGACGTGGAGCACCGGGCGGATGTTCAGCATCGTGCCGAGCAGAGCCGTCGCGCCGGAAATGCGTCCGCCGCGCTTCAGGTGGAAGAGGTCGTCGACGGTGAACCAATGGCAGAGGTTAAAGCGCGTCCGTTCGGCGTAGTCGAAGGTCTCGTCGATCGAGTGACCGGCGCGCGCGTATTTCACGGTATGGAAGACGAGCAACCCCTCTCCGAGCGAGGCGGCGAGGGTATCGACCACGAGGAATTTGCGGTCGGGGTACTTCTCTTTCAAGTCCTCCGCCGCGATCTTCGCCGCGTTGCAGGAGGCGCTGAGCCCGGACGAGAAGGCGAGGAAGAGAACGTCGACGCCCGACGCGAGGACCGGTTCGACTGCCTCGATGACCTCCCCGACGCTGTACGCCGCGGTCACGGCGGTGCATTTGGCGCGGAGAGCGTTGTAGAAGTCGGGATAATCCATCGTCAGCCCGTCGATCACGGTGCCGTCGGGCTTCGTCAGGGTCGTTTTCAGTTCGAGGACGGAAACGTCAAGTTCCTTGATCAGTTCGGGGGTCAGATCCGACCCCGAGTCGGTAAAAATACGAAAATCCATTTGTGTCTCCTTATATCGGAACCGGATGAAACCGGATGATTTCTTGCGGTTTTTCGGGCGTTTTTGCCCGTACTTTTTTATTATACCACGCAATATGGTTTTTGTCAACAGATGTGCGGTTTTTTGGTGTCCGCATTTTTGAATCCGCACGAAGTGCGGTATGTCATCCACGCGCAGCGTGGCATGTAATCCGTGCAGAGCACGGTATGTAATCCACCCAAAAGGTGGTATGTAATTCGCCCGCAGGGCGACCGTAACCAAGTCTTTCACTCAAAAGCGTGGAACTTACCGCTTGCGGGGCAAGCGGATTGGATTACATACTGCGCGCAAGCGCGCAGATTACATACGCGCCTGCGGCGCAATTACATACCGCCCGCGCGGCGGACGGATTACATCCACCCCTACGGGGTGATTTGGAACGACGGGGACGGATTACATCCACCCCTACGGGGTGATTGGGAACGACGGATTGCGTTCCACGCCGCGCGCGGCGTGGATTCGGAAGCAATGGTTACGACAGGGAGAGGGTGCGCGCGATTTGGCGGGAGATCTCGCGCGGCAGATCGTCGGGGCGGACGCCGTAGGCGGAATACTGTTCGGTCAGCGCGTCGCCCGCCGCGCCGTGCAGGTAAACGGCGAGGATCGCGGCGTCGCGGGGGTCAGACCCCTGTGCGAGAAGCGAAACGAGAAGTCCGGCGAGCACGTCGCCGCTCCCGCCCTTGGCAAGCCCCGATCCGCCGGTCGTATTGACGGCGACTTCCCCGTCGGGGGAGGCGATCACGGTCCCGGCGCCCTTTAAAACGAGGGTGACGCCGTACTCTTCGGCAAAGCGGGCGGCGACGCCGACGCGGTCGGAGTTGATCTCGTCGACCGGGAGACCCGACAAGCGGGCGAATTCAAGGGGATGCGGGGTCAGGATCACGGGACGCGCGGCGACCTTCAAGCGTTCGAGCGACGTCTCGCGCGCAAGGGCGAGCGCGTTCAGGGCGTCGGCGTCGAGGACGACGGGACAGCCCGGCGCCGCGAGCAGTTCACAGAGCGAGAGACGAAGCCGATCGGAGCATCCCGAACCGCAGCCGACGAGGACGGCGGTCGCCCGCGCGGCGAGGTCAAGCGGCAGATACGCGCCGATCTTCGAGGGCGAAAACGCCGTACCGATAACCGACGGCGCGCGGGAGAGGACGAGCGAAACGACCGACTCGCACGAGACGATCTCGACAAGCCCCGCGCCGCCCGCAAGCGCCGCCTCGGCGGAAAGGCACGCCGCGCCGCGGTATTGTTCGCTCCCGCAGTAAAGGAGGGCGCGTCCGAAGGTCCCCTTGTTGCCGTCCTCGGGACGGGCGGGGATCAGCGACGCGGCAAACGCGGCGTCGAGTAGGCGCGGCGAGCCGATCTTCTCTTGTTCGGGCTGTTTTTTCATACCGTTTCCTCCCGGCGAAGTTCATCTTTCTTTTCCGATTTTCCATTATAGCACGAAGCGTCCGTTTCCGCAAGTCATTCCCGATTTTTCGCCCTTTCGGCAAAAAAACACTTTACAGAAACGCGGTTTTGTGGTATACTGTATACGGAACCGAGATCGCACAAGCGAAGGAGGATTTTTGATATGGCGGATAAGATTGTCATCACGATCGCACGGCAGTACGGAAGCGGCGGGCGCGAGATCGGCGAGAAGGTCGCCGACGCGCTCGGCATCAAGCATTACGACGAAAACCTCATCACCCTGGCGGCGCGGGAGGGGAATCTGGACGAAACGGTGGCGAGCAAAGCCGACGAGAGCGCGGCGAACAGTCTGCTCTACACGCTGGCGCTCGGATCCAACTTCTTCGGGTCGGCGATGAACTTCGGCTACAAGCCGCCGCTCAACGACAAACTCTTTCTTCTGCAATCCGACGTGATCCGTCGGGCGGCGGAAGAGGGGAGCTGCGTCATCATCGGGCGCTGCGCCGACTACGTTCTGCGCGAACATCCGAAGCGGCTCTCGATCTTCGTCTACGGCGATCTTCCCAACCGGAAACAGCGCGTGATGGAACGGCACGAGGGGATCACCGAAGCGCAGGCGATCGACCTCATCAACAAGACCGACCGGCGGCGCTCGTCCTACTACAACTTCTACACCGGGAACAAGTGGGGCAAATACGACAACTACCACCTCGCGGTGAACAGCAGTCTGCTCGGGATCGACAAGACGGCGGAGTTGATCGCGGATATGGCAAAACTCCTTATGGAGAAAAAATAATCTGTTTGAATCGCCCGGGCGGAAACGCCCGGGCTTTTTCGTTTTCGAATCCAAGCCGCCCGCGGCTTGGTACGTGATCCGCCCCCGTCGTTCCAAATCACCCCGGAGGGGTGGATGTAATCCATCCGCCGCGCGGATGGTATGTAATTGCGCCGCAGGCGCGTATGTAATCCGTTCGCGAAGCGGACGGTATGTAATCCGCTTGCCCCGCAAGCGGTACGGTATTCGCAAGGGACGAAAAAACCCGGCACCACCTCATCTGTCATTCCGTGACATCTTCCCCTCAAGTGGAAGACTTGGTACGTCCCCTGCGGGAAATTCCATACAATGCTTCGCATTGGTTACATACTGCCCTTTGGATGGATTACATACCGTGCTTTGCACGGATTACATGCCACGCTTCGCGTGGATTACATACCGCACTTCGTGCGGATTTGGAACGACGGGGGGCAGATTACATACCGCACTTTGTGCGGATTTGGAACGAAACAGAAAAGTTTACATTTTGGGATGGTATTTCAGGGAATAGTATGGTAAAATGGTAGAAGAGAAATTATGCGAAGGAGACCGATATGGGCTTATTCACAAAAATATTCGGCACGTACAGCGACAGACAGTTGAAGAGAAACGCGCCGATCGTCCGGCAGATCGAGGATCTTGCCGAAAAATACGCCGGGATGACCGACGCCGAATTGCAGGCGGTCACGCCGGCTCTGAAAGCGCGGCTGGCTGCCGGCGAGACGCTTGACGATATTCTTCCCGACGCTTTCGCCGCCGTTCGCGAAGCGGCGGATCGGGTGCTCGGAAAGCGTCCCTTCCACGTACAGCTCGAAGGCGGGATCCTGCTCCATCAGGGGCGGATCGCCGAGATGAAGACCGGTGAAGGAAAAACGCTGGTCGAGACGATGCCCGCCTACCTGAACGCCCTCGCGGGCGAAGGGGTGCATATCGTGACGGTGAACGACTACCTCGCCCGCCGCGACAGCGAGGAGATGGGGCGGGTCTACGCCTTCCTCGGTCTTTCGACCGGGTTGGTCGTCCACGGGCAGACGCAGGACGAGAAACACGACGCCTACAACGCCGATATTACCTACGGGACGAACAACGAGTTCGGCTTCGACTATCTGCGCGACAATATGGTCATCTACCGGGAACGGATGGTTCAGCGCGGACACGCCTTCGCCATCGTGGACGAGGTCGACTCGATCTTGATCGACGAGGCGCGGACGCCGCTCATCATTTCGGGCGAGGGCGAACAGTCGACCGACCTGTATCAGAGTGCCGAGAAATTCGCGCGCACCCTCTCCTGCTTCACGATCAAGGAACTCGACGACAAGGTCGATCACGACGACGTGAAGGAGGACTATATCGTCGACGAGAAGGCGAAGAGCGCGGTGCTGACCCGCGCGGGGATCGCGAAAGCAGAGCGCTTCTTCCACATCGACAACCTGTCGGATCCCGAGAACTCTACCCTGCTCCACCATATCAATCAGGCGATCCGCGCGCACGGGATCATGAAGCGCGACGTCGACTATATGCTCCACGAGGGCGAGGTCATCATCGTCGATACCTTCACGGGACGGCTGATGCCGGGGCGTCGCTACAACAACGGTCTGCATCAGGCGATCGAGGCGAAGGAGAACGTCAGCATCCAGAAGGAGAGCAAGACGCTCGCGACGATCACCTTCCAGAACTATTTCCGGATGTATAAGAAACTGTCGGGGATGACGGGTACCGCGCTGACCGAGCAGGAGGAGTTCCGCGAGATCTACGCCCTCGACGTGGTCGAGGTGCCGACGAATATGCCGATGATCCGCGTCGATCATCACGACTCGGTCTACCGGACGATCCGGGGCAAGTATCACGCCATCGTCGAACAGATCAAAACCTGCCACGAGAAGGGACAGCCGATCCTGGTCGGTACCGTCTCGATCGAGAAATCCGAGGAACTCTCGCACATTCTCAACAAGAACGGGATCAAGCACGTCGTGCTGAACGCGCGCCATCACGCCCGCGAGGCGGAGATCATCGCGCAGGCGGGAAAAGAAGGCGCCGTCACGATCTCGACCAATATGGCGGGGCGCGGAACCGACATCCAACTCGGCGGCAACGCCGAGTTCATGGCGAAAAACGAGATGCGCCGTCTCGGTTATAACGACGACCAGATCTCCGACGCGACGGGCTTTTCCGTGACCGACGATCCCGAACGCCTGGAAGCGCGCAAAGTTTTCCGCGAACTGGAAAACAAGTACAAAGAAGAGATCCGTCCCGAGGCGGAGCGCGTCAGAGCCGCCGGCGGTCTCTTCATCCTCGGTACCGAACGGCACGAGAGCCGCCGGATCGACAATCAGCTCCGCGGACGGAGCGGACGGCAGGGAGACCCCGGAGAATCGCGCTTCTTCCTCTCGCTGGAAGACGATCTGATGCGCCTGTTCGGCACCGACCGCGTCGCGGGACTGGTCGCGCGGCTGGGTCTTGACGAATACACGCCCATCAACTCGGGACTGCTCTCCGGGTCGATCGAGAACGCGCAGAAGCGGATCGAGGCGCAGAACTTCGCCCGCCGGAAGAACGTGCTCGAATACGACGACGTGATGAATCAGCAGCGCAAACTGATCTACGGTCAGCGGCGCGAGGTCCTCGACGGAAAAGACCTGCACGAGACGATGGAGAATATGATCCGCGAGTCGATCGCGTCGAACGTGGCGAAGTACACGGCGGGCGACGACCCCGCGGCGTGGGATCTTGCCGGGCTGAACGCCGAGTATCTCGGCTTCCTGCTTCCGCCCGACGCCCTCCGCTACGAGGACGAGAATATCCCGTCCCGCGAGGAATTGACCGAAAACCTCACCGACCGCGCGATGAAGATCTACGCCTCGAAAGAGACGCTGTTCGGGAGCGAAATGCTCCGCGAGGTCGAGCGCGTCATCCTGCTCCGCAACGTGGATACGCGCTGGATGGAACACATCGACGCGATGGACGATCTCAAAGATTCGGTCGGGCTCAACAGTTACGCGCAGAGAAGCCCGATCAGCGAATACCGGATCGCGGGCGCCGAACTCTTCGACGATATGGTCGAGGACATCCGGACGGGCACCGTGCGGATGCTGCTTGCCGCGGTGCCGACCGAGGCGGCGACCAAGCGCGTGCAGGTCGCCAATCCCCTCGTCGCCGGGTTTGCCGGGCAGGGCGGGAAGACCGCCGTCCGACGGGCGGGCGAGACTATCCGGCGCACCGAAAAGAAGGTCGGCCCGAACGACAAATGCCCCTGCGGCAGCGGGCTGAAATACAAGAACTGCTGCGGACTCCGCGGAAGCGGATCCGAGTCTGGCAAATAACGCCATGGGATTCGGCGTTCTTCTGTTCGGGTACTTTCTCTACCTGAATACGATCATCCCGGTCTACACCGTCCCCGTCGCGGGGATCGTGATGGCGTTCGGACTTCACAAACTGAAAGTGTGGAACAGCGGGTTCCGCGGGGCGGCGTACGCCAATCTCGCGACGGTGCTCTACGGGCTTTTCCCCCTCGGGCTCGCCGTTGCCGACGTCGCCGGTGCGACGGTCTCCGAGACCCTCTCCGCCGCGGCGTCCGCCGGGCTCTATCTTCTCGTCGCGCTCTTCCACTTCTATCTCGGATCGGGGATCGTCTCGCTCTCGCGGGAGGTCGGACTTCCCCGTTTGCGCTCCCGCGCATTCTTCTTCCGCACCGCCGCCTGCATCTATTGGACGCTGTACGCTTTTCTCAACCTGGATCTCGGAGAAAAACTCGAACCCGTCCTCGCGCGGCTGTTCGTTCCGATGGTGGTCGTCGGATTCGTCGTCTCGCTCGTCGGATTCGCCGTGCTTTTCTCCTGCTACACCGACATCGGGATGCCGGATGAAAAAAACGCCCCGGAAAAACCGGGGTTTCTTGCCCGTATGAAACAAAAGAACGGAGAGGATCGAAAAGATGGCTGACGTTTCCGCGCGTCATTTCTACCGCAGGCAGAACAAACTGCCCGTCCGGCGGATGCTCGTCGGGCTCTTTCTCCTGTTCTCCCCGTCGATCAACCTGTTCGATCTGCTCCCCGACTTCATCGGATGCACCCTGATTATCTCGGCGCTGTTCGACGCGTCCGAGGTGCTTCCCTATTTCGGAGAACTCCGGGACAAATTGAAGACCTATTTCTGGGTCTCGCTCTCGCGCTATCCCGCGCTCTTCGCGATGATGTCGATATACTCGGGCGACTCTTCGCAGCGCTCGATCATCACGGTGTTCGCCGTCGGCTACGCCATCGTCGACCTGATCTGCCTGCTCCCCGCCGTGGGGTACTTCTGGGAGGCGTTCTTCTATTTCGGCGAGCGTTTCGACTGTCCGGAGGCGATCGCGCCCGTCGGGCGCGTCAAGCCCGAAACGCTACATCGCCTGACGGCGATCTTCTTCATCGTCCGGGAGGCGGGCTCGTGCCTGCCGGAGTTCGCGCTGATCCCGGTCACGCCGGGCGACCTTTCGTCCTCGACCGTCTCCTTCTGGCTCTCGCTCTATCCGAAACTCGCCGTCGCGGCGGCAGTCCTCGTCTTCGTCTTCGGGATCTGGCTGTTCACCGTGTTCTGCCGGTATTTCACGCGGCTCTCGCGCGCCGGGAACGCCGACCGCCTGATCTCGGAACGCTACGAAGAGGACGCCGACCGGATCAATTCCCTGCACACCGTCGAGGGGCTTCGGATCTTCTTCCTGCTCGTCGCGGTTTCGGTCGCGCTCGGCATCGACGTCGTGTTCGACCGGGTGAACGTCCTGCCCGACGTCTTCTCGGCGGTTTTGACCGTCATTTCCCTGCTCTTTCTGCGGCGGCGCTTCAACGGAGTGTTCGTCGAGCGGTGCGCGGCGTTTGCCGGCTGCTACGCCGTCGTCTCGACCGTGACGACGGTTCTCTCGACGATCTTCTACGACCGCTACGGGATCGACGCCCTCGCGTCGGGCGTTCCGGCGGCGAAACGGCTCTACCTGATCCTCTCGGTTGCGGGCGGGGTGGAAGCGGCGGCGGCGATCTTCGTCTCGATCCTTCTCTTCGCGGTGCTCGCCCGGCTGATCCCGCTCTCGGTCGGTTCGCTCGGTCACGGGCTCGCGCGTCAGACCGAGGAGATCGAACGGGCGCTCCGGCGCGAAAACGGCTTCATCCTCGCCGTCTCGCTCCTTTCCGCCGCCGCGACCTTCGCAGAGATCCTGCTTGCCCGCCTGACAAGTTCGGCGGAGGTGCTTCGCGACCCCGAAAGCGGGCTGACGACCTCGGTCACGATCGCCCGGATCGACTGGTTCTGGATGGTCCCGCTCGTCCTGTCGATTCTGCGGCTGGTCGTGTTCCTGCATTTTACGGGACGGCTGCGGGACGAAGCGAGAGAAAAGTATATCGGGATCTATTGACGCGGCGGACGAGCCGCGCGGCAAAAAAAAGCGCGCCGCCCGTGCAGGTTCTGCACGGGCGGCGTTTATTATTCGGGGTCGGGCGTCTCCGCCCAAGCAGACGCGGACAGGCGCTGCAAACGGTTGAGCGTCGCCGAGACCTCGCGGTTATCGGGCATATAGCGGTCGAGGGCGGCGTGAAAATCGCGTCCGTGATCGGGATAGCGCAGGTGGAGCAGTTCGTGGAGCAGCACGTAGGAAAGGCACGCGGGCGGATACTCGGCAAGCGAGAGCGACAGATGGATCGCGCCCTTCCGGTGGTAGCAGGTTCCCCACCGCCGCGCCATTTTCCGCACCGTGAGAGAAGCGGGGGAAAGCCCGGTCATCCGGGACAGGACGGGGAGCAGTTTTTCCGCCTCGTTCTGTACCTCTTTGCGGTAGAAGGATTCGAGCGCCGCCGCGCGGCGGGCGGGATCGTCGCTCCGCGCCGAGAGGATCATCCCCTCCTGCGTGAGCGAAACCCCCGGCGCCCCGACGCGGGAATGAAGGCGCAGGCGTCTTCCCCAGAGAAGGGCGTACTCGCCCTCTCCGTAGCGGCGTTCGCGTCCGGGATCGGCGGGAAAGGTCGCGATCTTCGCGTCGAGCCACGCGCGTTTGCCCGCGACGATCCGTTCGATCTCGCCCGTCGGGGTCGACGTCGGCGCGGTCACGCGCACCGCCCCGAACGGGGGCAGCACGGCGATGGTCACGCGGCGCACGCGGCGCCGGAGCAAAAGAACGGGAAAACCGGCGAGCGTGACGCGCTCTCCGGCGTTGTTTGCTGTCGGTTCGTTCGGCATCCGTTCATCCCTCCCCGGTGAAGAGATCGCCGCCGTACCGAGTACGGCGGCGATCGAAAAAGCGAAAATCAGACGGTCTGCGGATCCGCGCCGGGATCGGCGATCGGCATCTCCTCCGCGCGCACCTCGCCCTCGTTCACTTCGAGATGCAGGTAGGAAAGCGCCTCGTGCAGAACCGAAAGGAAGGCGTCGTTCACTTCCAGCGAGACCGAAACGCATTCCCCGTCGTCAAGGATGAAGTAGAGCGTCTGCCAAGTCGCGGGCGACATACTGACGAGAAACTTCATCTGCGTATCGACGCGCAGTTCGCGCGGTCCGTCCTCCCCGCGCCGGAACTCGCGGATCTCGGAGAGATCCGAGAAGGAACGCTGGCAGACCGTCGTGGTCTGGTTCCCGCGGCGCTGATTGACGATCAGGGTCGGGATCCCGCTCATCAGCGTGACGGTGTAGGTGTAATGCAGGAAAAAGAAGCGCGAATAGATCCAGATGTCGGCGACGGCGAAGAGGAAAAAGGCGATCTGTCCGAAGATCGGTTTCCCCCACTCGAAGACGCAGTAAAGAACCGAGACGACAAGCCCCGCCGTAAGGAACGCGAGCCACCAGAGGGGGCGGTTATTCTGCCGTTTCGGCGTATAGGAAAAAGTGCGCATAATCCATCCTCAATTCAAAGATTCCGTTGCGTCCCCGCCCGAAAAGTCGAGCACGGGGATACTGGCGTAGGGTTCGGCGGCGTCGGGGGCGGAGGAAAGGTAGACGTCGGCGCGTATCCAGGCGACGCCGTCGAGGTTGACCCCGTCGAAGCAATACTTCACGGCGCGATACCAAAGGTAACTGCGCCCGATTTCGTCGGTTTTTTCGTAACTGTTCCCGAGATTGTCGAGCAGGCGGACGGTGAAATAGGATTCGTCGGGTTTTCCCCCGACGTCTTGTCCCAACGTCTCCGAGAGCCGGGTCATCGTATAGCGGCTGAGACGAAGGGTGAACTGCACCGAGCCGGCGCCGCGCTCGACGAAGAGGTTGTCGGCGATGAAACTCGCGCGAGCGTTGTCGTCGTAGGGAACGCGGATCTTCGTCTTCTCGGGTTTGACCTTGTGCGTCTCGGCGTAGGCGGAGAGTTCCGGGGTCATACGGAAACGCCGCAGGTCGCGCGGATAATAGTCCGCGACGATTATCCGGAAGAGCAGGAAACCGACGAACAGGAACAGCGTAAGTACGACGAACCAGCGCACAAGCCGCAGGACGGGGTGCCGTCCGCGGGGCTCTTCGTCGCCGACGTCGTTATAGTCGCCGTAGCGTTCGTAATCCTCCATAGCATCCTCCCGAACAATCAGATGTATTATACTATATTATTTTAATTTTGTCAACAGACCGAACCGAAAAAGACCGGGAAGCAGAAAAAGGAAACGGGGAGTCGTTCGCTCCCCGTTTCAAATCATTCGTCGACCGTGTTGAAGTCGATCTCCTCTTCTTCGGTTTCCTCGGTCTCTTTCTTTTCCTTTTGCGGCTCGGTTTCGCCGTCGGCTGAGGGTTCGTCGGTCTTTTCCGCCTGGGCGGCGTCGGTCTCGCCGACGACCGTGAACTCGTCCTCGACCTCCATATTCTTGTTCTCGTCTATGCCGAGCATCTTGCTCACTTTCCGTTTCGCGCGGCGCCAGAAGATGACGATGGCGGTGCCGACGACGGCGACAACGCCCGCGAGCGCCTGGAACAGGAAGGTGGTCGTCGTGGGATCGACGTACGCCGACGACGAAAGGGTAAAGAAGACGGACAGACCGGAAAGCAGGATCAGGGCGGCTGCCAGTTTGCGTTTCATTTCGTTTTTCCTCGTTTCGTGTGAAATTGGGTCAGGATTTCTTTGCGTTCTTACGGCGTTCCGAGAGGACGCCGATGATATAGTCGGCGGCGACCTCCCCGCATCTGCCGGGGTTGAAGACGTTTTCGTCGCGGACGGCGGCGATCTGCGCCTTCCAGTCGGCGGAGTGAGCGAGCATTTCCGAAACGATACCGCTTGTCTTGTCCTTCACCTCGTCTTTTTCGAGCGAGACGCCGATCCGGTCGCGGAGCGCGACTTCAAGCGGGGTGATCCCGATCTTTTCCCATTCGGGATTCTGGCACTTGATCTTGGTATTGACGAAAAGGCAGGGGCGTTCGGTGGTGTAGGAGAACTCGACCGAGATCCCCGACCAGTCGGTGACGAGCAGATCGGATTCCCAGATCGAGTGGTTCGACGAGAAGTCGGTCTCGAATGTGAGCTCGTCGGGGTCGGCTCCCGCGTAGCGTTCGATCAGTTGATCGAGCCGGATGCGATAACGCTTGACGTATTCGGGATGGGGGCGGACGGTGATCCGATACCCCTGTCCGAGCAGACCGCCGAGCAGATCGTCGATCACGCTGTCGAGCAGGTTGTCCTCCTGCCACGACGGGGCGATCAGGATCCGGGGCTTGTCGCCTTTCTTTCCGGGTTTGAAATCGCGGCGCAGATCGTCGAGCAGCACGTAGCCGCAGGGGATCAGTTTCTTTTCGGGCAGTCCGTAAACCTCCTCGGTCTTCCGGATCTCACGCATCTGCTGGGGTCCGACGCAGAAAACCGTGTCGAAGTGATCCATCGCGCCTTTGCGGAAGCCCATGTGGACGCTCATCATATCGTGCGGGGTGTAGATATACTCGACGTCGCGTTTGACGTAGGAGCGTTTCAGTTGGTAGTTGTCGAGGTCGGGGGTCGTCATCAGGACGACTTCGGCGTCCATCTTCATCAGGGTCAGGACGAGTTTGCGCTGCCCTATGTAGTAGGGGACGAGCCGGGGTTCGCTCTTCGCCCTCTCGAAGATCGCGTCGTCGGGGTCGTTCGTGACGTAGTGGATCTTGACGTTCGTGCGGCGGAGAAGCGACTCGACGACGTCGGCGTAATACTTCCAGAATCCGCTCTTTTCGGAGTAGACGACGAGATGTTTGTTCGTGACGCGGAAGAAGCGCTTGTAATCGGCTTTCTCGCGTTTCCGGTTGGGGTCCTTACCTTTCGGTTTGCCCGCCTGCGCGAGCGACCTCAGTTCCGAGAGCGCCGCCTGGCTCTTGCGCAGTTCCTCGTAGTCGACGTGCTTTTTCGGATTGATCGCGATATTGAGGAGATACATCTGTGCGATCGCGGCGAGATTGGAGAGCGTCCAATAATAGGCGATCCCGGCGGGAACGCCGAATCCGAGATAGAGCGAGAGGGCGACCGAGAACGCCATCACGCCGTATTTGTTCCAGTTGCTCTGCTCGGCTTGCAGAACCTGGCTCCTGTTCTGCGTGTAGCAGAGCAGCCAGGACGACGCGGCGGCGATCGCCGGGAAGATCAGCGCGATCCCGAGTTTTTTGATGGGGAGAAGCGCGAGGGACAGACCGAAGAGCGACATTTCGAGCGACGAGATCGCCGACAGTACCGAGGCGTCGACCGACGCGAAGCGCGCGGCGTATTCCCCGCCCTTGACGAGATCGACCGCCGTCAGCTGAATGGCGTTGTCGCCCGCCGAAAGACCCGAAATATCCGCCGTGATCGCTCCGATCTCGGAGACGGTCGCGGAATCGAATCCGAGAACGTAGGTCAGGGGGTTGTAGATGACCTGCACGATCCCGAGCAGAAGCACGAACTGAATGAGGATCGGGATTAAGCCCACCCACACGTTGTAGCGGTACTTCTTATGGATCTTCGCGTGCTCCTCGGCGATGGTCTCGGCGTCCCCGAAGTGATGGACGTTCAGCCAGTTGACCTCAGGCTGCATCTTCACGAGTTTGATGCTGTTGTTCTGCACCCAGACCGAGAGCGGGAGCAGAATGATCTTCGAGATCAAAACGAAGAGCAGGATCGCCAGGGCGTAGTTCCCCGTCAGGCGATAGCAGGGACGGATCACAAGACCGAGCGCCGTCGCGATCCACGATAAGACTTTCGACATTACACTCCTTCGGCGGAGCGGGGGCTTCCCCCGGACGCCAATTAAAGATAAAAGGCGGCTCGTCCGCCCGCAAACCGGGGGCGGCGTTCCAATAGTTTATTATACCGCTTCTTGTTACTTCTGTCAATCCCCCGCGCCGAAAAGCGGGGAAAATCGCGCCGTTTTGCCGCCCGGCGCGCTTGACAAAACGGGCGGAAAATGGTATAGTAAAAACGGAACGCGCCGCGTTCCGAAACACGAATGCAGGAGGTCGCGCAATGCCCGTTTCCAAGAACCGTCAGCAGATGAAAACGCAACGAAACCATAAAAACCCCCCGAAAAAGAAAAAAAGAAGTCCGACCCCCTGGATCGTTTTGGCGGCGATCGTCCTGCTCGTCGGCGGGCTGATCGCCCTGTTTTCGGTCAAGCCGTGGTTGAAGGACTACTACGCCGAGATCGAGATCGAGGACTACGGAACCGTCACGGTCTTCCTCGACGGACACGCCGCGCCGAAAACCGTCAAGAATTTCGTCAAGTTGGCGGAGTCCGGCTTTTACGACGGAACGACCTTCCACCGGATCATCAAGGGCTTTATGGCGCAGGGCGGAGCCGGCGACGGAAGCGCCGCGAAGATCAAGGGAGAGTTCAAGGAAAACGGCGTGAACAATCCCTTAAAACACGAGCGCGGCACGATCTCGATGGCGCGCGCGACCGACTTCAACAGCGGGAACTCCCAGTTCTTCATCTGCCAGACCACCGAGGGGTGCGCCCATCTCGACGGTTCCTACGCCGCCTTCGGACACGTAACCGAGGGGATGGAGATCGTGGACGCGATCTGCGATAACGCGCATCCGACCGACAACAACGGCACGATCCCCGCAAGCGAACAGCCGGTGATCGTCCGGGTGACGATCCGCGGCAAATAAACCTTCATCCGACCGAACAGGAGGACGGTTATGGCAAGCGAAAGCGCAAAGATCCTATCCGACCTGATCCGCGAGGCGTCCCGGATCGTCTTTCTCGGCGGGGCGGGCGTCTCGACCGAGAGCGGCATTCCCGATTTCCGCGGGAGCGGCGGACTCTATACCGAAAAAGCGAGCATCCCGCCCGAGGTCATTCTTTCGCACACCTTCTTTCTCAACCATACCGAGGAATTCTACCGTTTCTACCGCGAAAAGATGCTCTTCCCCGACGCGAAACCGAACGAGGCGCACAAGGCGCTGGCGAAACTCGAAAAGATGGGCAAACTGACGGCGGTGCTGACCCAGAACATCGACGGGCTCCATCAGGCGGCGGGGTCGAAGCGGGTGATCGAACTGCACGGTTCGGTGCTTCGCAACCGCTGCGTCGGGTGCGGGCGCGCCTACGATCTGCCGTTCATCCTGTCGGGCAAGGGCGTTCCGCTCTGCCCCGTTTGCGGCGGGATCGTAAAGCCGGACGTGGTGCTCTACGAAGAACCGCTGAACGAACGGGATCTTCTCGACGCCGAACGCGCGGTCGCGGGCGCCGATCTCCTCATCGTCGGGGGGACGTCGCTGACCGTCAATCCGGCGGCGGGACTGGTCCTCTGGTTCTCCGGCGGGAAGTTCGTCATCATCAACCGCGACCCGACCCCCTACGACGGGATGGCGAACCTGATCCTCCGCGAGCCGATCGGGAAACTGCTCGGCGAGGCGGTCGGGATGCTCTGACAAGTAAAAGGGACGGCGGCGCGCCGTCCTTTTTTCGTTTCGGTTGCGCCGCCTTCATTCTTCCCCTCCCCGTCGCATACAATTTCCCGACTTGTTTTACCGGGGGTGCGTATGGGCGGACGGTTTTTCCGCGATCTTCTGATCCTCTCGCTCTCCTCGCTCTTCACGCGCGGGGTCGGCGTCGTATGGAACGGATACCTTTCGCGCCGGATGGGAGCCGGCGCGATGGGGCTTCATTCGGTCGTTCTGAACCTCTACGGATTTGCCGTGACGATTGCCGTCGCGGGGATCGGGCTGGCGGTGACGCGGCTGGTTTCGGAGCGCGAAGCCGAGGGAGATTCCGCCGGCGTCGGATCGGTCGTCTCCCGCGCCCTTCTCTGCGTTTCCGTTTCGGGCGGGGGCGTGGCGTTTCTGCTTCTCGTCTGCGCCCATCCCTTCGGGCGTTTCCTTCTCGGCGACGCGGAAACGGCGCCGCTCGTCCGCGCCCTTGCGCTCCCTGCCTTCTCGATCGCGGTCTCGGCGGTATTCGCGGGCTATTTCACGGCGCGAAGGCGGGCGTGGATCAACGTCGCGTCGGGCTTGCTCGAACTCTTTCTGCGGATCGTTCTGACGCTGCGTCTGCTCTCCTCTCCTTCGGGGGCGACCGGGTCCGGCGCGGTGCTCCGCCTTCTTCTCGGCGGCGGGCTTGCCGAGGCGATCTCGGCGCTGTTCCTTTTGCTCTGCTATCTCCTCGACCGCCGGGGGAAGCGGGCGGTCGGCGGCGGCGGGCTCTCGCGGCGGATCCTTTCGATCTCGGTTCCGGTCGCCCTCTCGGGTTGTCTTCGCGCGGGGCTCTCGACCCTCGGACATCTTTTGATCCCCTTCTCGCTCTGCCGGAGCGGGATCGACCGGGCGACGGCGCTCGCCTCCTACGGCACGCTCGCGGGAATGGCGCTCCCGGTCGTTCTCTATCCGATGGCGATCCTCTCCTCCGCGGCGTCGCTTCTCGTCCCGGAATTTTCGCGTCTTCACGCGAGCGGGGATCGGGCGGGGATAGTCCTTCTCGCGCGCCGCACGCTCTCGGTGACGCTGTGCTTTTCGCTCGGCTGTTTTTCGGTGCTCGCGGCGTTCTCGGAGCCGCTCGGTCGCCTTCTGTTCGGTTCCGCCGACGCGGGGCGCTTCATCGCGTTCCTTGCCCCCGTCGTGCCGATCATGTTCCTCGATCACGTCACCGACGCCGCTCTGAAAGGGCTCGGCGAACAGGTGGCGGTGATGTGGATCAACATCGCCGACTCTGCCCTGACCGTCCTTCTGATCCTGTTCCTTCTTCCCCGAATGGGGATCCTCGGCTATATCCTGATGATCGCGCTGACCGAGTTGTTCAACTATGCCTGCTCGCTGCGCCGCCTGATCCGGGTAAGCGGTTACTCTCCCGCACCGCTCCGCGCGATCCCGCCGCTCCTCTACGCCGCGCTCGCGTGTCTTTTCGCGCGTTCGTTTCTCGTTCCCGGGGTCCGCTCGTTCGTCTCGCTCTCGGTCGGGGGGACGGCGACCCTCGCGCTCTTTTCGCTTCCCTTTCTCCTGCTCCGGCGGACGGGGCGAAAAATGCGCCGGGACCTTGACAAAAACGAAAAGAAAAGATATAATAAAATATCATACTGTGGGGCGGTATACCCGCGCCCCGTCTGCGAGGAAAACGATGGATCCCCGGAAACTCATCAAAGATAAACTGAACCGTATCAAGACCGATCTCGGAGCGATCCGCGACTCGGTCCTCTACGACGTGCACGCCTTCCGCGAGCGCGACCCCGCCGCGCAGTCCGACGCCGAGGTTCTGTTACTCTACCCCGGTATGCACGCCCTGCTCTTCCACCGGGCGGCGCACGCCCTGCACGAGAAGGGGTACACCTTCGCGGCGCGGGCGATCAGCCAGGGGGCGCGCTTCATCACCGGGATCGAGATCCACCCCGCCGCGAAGATCGGCAAGGGGCTGGTGATCGACCACGGCGCCGCCGTCGTGATCGGCGAGACCGCCGAGATCGGCAACGACTGCACGATCTATCAGGGCGTGACCCTCGGCGGAACCGGCAAGGACACCGGAAAACGGCATCCCACGATCGGCAACAACGTGCTGATCGGCGCGGGCGCGAAGGTGCTCGGTCCCTTCAAGGTCGGGGACGGCGCCAGGATCGCCGCGGGCGCCGTGGTGCTCGAAGAAGTGCCGGAAAACTCGACCGCCGTCGGGATCCCCGCGCGCGTGGTGCGAGTCCGCACGCGCCGCGACGGTTCGGACGACCTCGACCAGATCCATATTCCCGACCCCGTCGAGCAGGAGATCTGCCGGATGAACAAACGGATCCGCGAACTCGAAAAGCGGTTGGACGAAGCCGAGAAGGAAAAGGACGGAAAATAACCCATGCTGCTCTACAATACCCTGACCCGCACCCGCGACGAACTGATCCCCCACGAAGACGGGAAGATCAAAATGTATACCTGCGGCCCGACGGTCTACCACTTCGCGCACATCGGGAACCTGCGCACCTATATGATGGAGGACGCGCTTGAAAAGGCGCTCCGCTATCTCGGCTACGACGTGACCCGCGCCATGAACATCACCGACGTCGGGCATCTGACGAGCGACGCCGACGAGGGCGAGGACAAGATGGTGAAGGGCGCGAAACGCGAGCACAAGACGGTGCTGGAAATCGCGAAGCAGTACACCGACGCTTTCTTCGCCGACTGCGCGAAACTGAATATCAGGATCCCGGACAAGGTCGTTCCCGCGACGAGCGAGGTCTCCGAGTTCATCCGCGTGATCGAACGGCTGATCGAGAAGGGCTACGCCTACGAAGCGGGCGGAAACGTCTACTTCGACACCTCGAAGCCGAAGCAGTACAACGTCTTCCACGACTTCGGGGAGGAAGACCTCGAAGAGGGCGTCCGCGAGGGCGTCGGGGTCGACGGAAACAAACGGAACAAGACCGACTTCGTTCTCTGGTTCACGAAATCGAAGTTTGAGGATCAGGAACTGAAATGGGACTCCCCCTTCGGCGTCGGATACCCCGGCTGGCACATCGAGTGCTCCTGCATCTCGATGAAGTACCTCGGGGAGTATCTCGACCTGCATTGCGGCGGGGTGGACAACATTTTCCCCCATCACACGAACGAGATCGCGCAGAGCGAAGCGTACCTCGGACACCCGTGGTGCAAATCGTGGTTCCACGTCGCGCACCTCAACACCGCGTCGGGCAAGATGTCGAAATCGAAGGGCGAATTCCTGACCCTCTCGCTTCTCGAATCGAAGGGGTACGACCCGCTCGCCTACCGCTTCTTCTGCCTGCAATCGCATTACCGCAAGTCGCTGGTCTTCACCTACGAAAACCTCGACAACGCGGCGGGCGCCTACGCGAAACTGATCGAGCGGATCGCCAGAATCGGGGACGAGGGCGACTACGACGCCGCCGGCGCCGCGCCCTACCTCGACGCCTTCAAGTCGGCGCTCGAAAACGACCTGAACACCTCGCTTGCCGTGACGGCGCTTTACGACGTGCTGAAATCCCCCCTGAACGGGAAGACAAAGCGAGAGCTGATCGCGAAGTTCGATACGGTTCTCTCTCTTGATCTCCTGAAAGCGGCGGAGAAACTGACCGAGAAGGCAGAAGAGAAAGCCGACGATCCGAGACGCGCCGGGATCGAAGCGATGATCGCCGCGCGCGCCGAGGCGAAGAAACAGAAGAACTACGCCGAAGCCGACCGCATCCGTTCGGAACTCTCGGCGATGGGCGTGACGCTGACCGATACCAAAGACGGGACAACGTATACCATCTCTTAAACTGCGGCGCGTCCGGGAACACGACCCGGACGCGCTTTTTACAAAAACCGAAGGAACGAACGGAAGGAGAGAAACCGATGATCCGGGTAACGATCCCCGCCGGGGCGGCGGGACTGCCGCTCCCTCTTTGGCTTTCGCGGATGGGATACTCCGCGATCCTTCCCTGCGGCGGCGCGGGGCGGTGCGGGAACTGCCGCGTTCGTCTCCTGTCCGGGAAACTCTGCGACCGCGACGCTCCCGAAAAGGAACTGATCCCCGACGAAAACGGCGAAGTGCGCGCCTGCCGCGCGTGTCTTCCGGATGAAGAGACGGTGATCGGTCTGCCCGACGGGTGGGACGCGCCGGGTGCGGGGCAAACCAAAAAACGCTATCCCTGCGGTGCGCTCGACCTCGGAACGACGACGCTGGCGCTCCGTCTCCGCGACGAGACGGGCGGGGTCTTCGAGACGACGGCGGCAAACCCGCAATGCGTCTTCGGCGCCGACGTCGCGAGCCGGATCACGGCGACGGCAAAGCACGGCGTCGAAACCGTCCGGGAATGTCTGCTCGTCCGGCTCCGCGCCCTGCTCGCGGGGTGCGCCGTGGATCGGCTTTCGGTCGTCGGGAACCCGACGATGATCCATATTCTCGCCGGCTTTTCGCCCGAACCGATCGGGATCGCCCCGTTTACCCCCGCCTTTTCCGGCGAAAAAGAGTTCCCGGGAGAACGGCTCGGACTCCCGGTCGGCGCCGTCGTGCTTCTCCCCTCCGTCAAGGGCGCGGGCTATCTCGGCTCCGACCTTGTGGCGGGGGCGTGTTTCTCCGGGATCGCGTCCTCGCCCGTCCCCGCGATCTACCTCGATCTCGGGACGAACGGCGAACTGCTCCTCACGACGGGAACGCAGAACGGCGGGCATCTCTACGCCGCGTCCTGCGCCGTCGGTCCCTGCTTCGAGGGGGCGGGGATCGGATCGGGGGTCGGCGGGATCCCCGGCGCGGTCTCGCGGGTCGAAAAACGCGACGGATCGTTCGTCTTCTCGACGGTCGACGATCTCTCCCCCGTCGGGATCACGGGCAGCGGGCTGATCGACCTGTTCTCGCTCCTGCTCGGCGACGGGACAGTCGCCCGCGACGGAAAATTGGAGCAACCCTTCACGCTGACCGGGCGGCAGGCGTTCTCGGACGGGACGCTCGGAGACGTGACCGAAACCCCGGTCAAAATCGAACAGCGCGACGTGCGCGCCGTCCAGACGGCGAAAGCCGCCGTGCGGGCGGGGATCGCCGCGCTGCTGAACGCCGCGTGGATCGACCCCGACGAGGTGGAAACCGTCCTTCTTGCCGGGAGTTTCGGGCGGTATCTCTCCCCCGCGTCCGCCGTCGGGATCGGTCTTTTGCCCCCTGATTGGGCAAGCGAAACGAACGCCGTCGGAAACGCCGCGCTCGACGGCGCGGACGCGGCGCTGCTGTCGCCCGACGTCCGGGAAACGCTCGCGCAAGTCTCCGAATCGACCCACGTCGTCGATCTCAACGCTTCCCTCGCGTTCCGTTCGGCGTTCCTGTCCGAGTTGAATTTCTGACCCACTCAAACGGAAAGCCGGGGTCGTCCGATGGACGACCCCGGCTTCTTGATGCGAAACGGGCGTCAGTTGTTTGCGGCGTTCTCCTCCGCGGGGGTCTCCGCGGCGGGAGCGTCGGCGATCGGCGCCTTATCGTCTGCCTTCGGCGTTTCGGGCGCGATCTTCCCTTTTCCCTTTTTCTTGGACTTCTCCTCGGTCACGACGGGCGCGGGAGCCGCCTTCTTCAAAGCGGGATTCTTGTCCTCGGCTCTCACGTCGACGCTGCGGACGGCGGAGCGCAGGAAGCGGATCTTGGTGCGGTCGCGGCTGGTCTCGATGGTGATGGTCTCTTCCTTGATCGAGACGATCTCCCCGATGATCCCGCCGATGGTGGTGATCTCGTCGCCGACCTGCAGGGCGTTCCGCATCTCGTTCGCCTGCTTCTCCTGCTTTCTCTGCGGGCGGATCAGGACGAAATAGAAGACGACGGCGATCAGGACGAAGGACCCGATCATGATCCAGGAGGACGCGGCGTTCGAGCCCTCGGCAAGAAGGAATGAATTGAGCATTGTTAGGACGATCCTTTCGACGTTCGATATAGTCAAGCAGTATTATAACAGATGGAACCGGAGAATGCAAGTGTTATTTTGAAAAAAGAAAGGAACGCCCGGATGAGCGTTCCTTTCGGACGGTACGTAAGGATTACTCCTTGTCTTCCTTGTCGGCGGAAACCGCGACGGTCTCGTCCGAGGCGGCGTCCTCTTTGTTGAAGAACTTGCTCGAAACGATGAGCCGTACCACGATGCCGAGGATCAGCGCGCAGGCGACCGAGGTAAGGGTGATCTGACCGTTATCGAAGGCGAAGGTCAGCGACAGTCCGCCGACGCCCGCGATGAGGATCGAGGAGACGGTGAACAGGTTCTTGTTGTCGCCGAGGTCGACCTTTTGCAGCATTTTCAGACCGCTGACGGCGATGAAACCGTAGAGCGCGAAGCAGACGCCGCCCATCACGCAGCTCGGAATGGTGGAAAGCAGGGTGACGAAGGGAGTGATGAAGGAGGCAATGATCGCCATAACGGCGGTGCAGGTGATGGTCCAGACCGACGCGTTGCCCGAGATGGCGACGCAGCCGATGGACTCGCCGTAGGTGGTGTTCGGGCAGCCGCCGAAGAAGGCGCCCACCATCGAGCCGACGCCGTCGCCGAGCAGGGTCTTGTCAAGCCCCGGATCGGAGATCAGATCACGGTCGATGATCGAGGAGAGGTTCTTGTGGTCGGCGATGTGCTCCGCGAAGACCACGAACGCGACCGGGATATACGCGACCGCAATGGTGCCGAAGTAGGCGGCGTTCATATCCTTGAAGCCCTTGAAGGCGTGCAGGAAGCTGAAATCGGGCTTCCAATCCATATTCTTGAAAGCGTCGAAGTTGATGATTTTCAGCGTGTCGACGTCCGCGGCGTTGCCGATCACGGTGAGGATCGAAGCGATGACGTAGCCGACGGCGATACCGATCACGAACGGGATCAGTTTGATCATCTTACGGTTGTTGACCGAGCAGATGATGACGGTGAAGAGGGTGATCAGGGCGATGACGAGGTAGATCAGACCTTTGTAACCGACCTCTGCGTTCGGGAAGACCCCTCCCGCGCCGCCGAGCGAATCCGAAACGGCGTTGCCGGCGAGCGAAAGACCGATGATCGCGACCGTCGGGCCGATGATCGCGGCGGGCATCAGTTTATCGACCCAGCCGGAGCCGACGAACTTGACGACCAGCGCAAGACCGACGTAAACGAGACCGGCGAGGATCGCGCCAATGATCAGCCCGAGGAAGCCCAGCGCGGCCGTGACGGCGCCGGCGAAAGCCGCGCCCATCGAACTCAGGAACGCGAAGGACGAACCGAGGAACACGGGAGAACGGAACTTGGTGAAGAGTTGGTAGACGAGGGTGCCGACGCCGGCGCCGAAGAGCGCGGCGGAGACCGTCATCTCGGCGGGGTTGACGATCATCGGAACGAGGATGGTCGCCGCGAGAATCGCGAGGAGCTGTTGGAGCGCGAAGAGCAGAGTCTGACCGTAGCCCATCTGCTTGGGGGTCGCGTCGGTGTTGTAGATGAGTTTCATATACCTCTCCTTTTTGTTTTTTGATCTTCTTTTCGTCCGTTTTGCCAAGAAAAAAAGTCCTGCCTTCCGGCAAGACAGAGACGAACGGAAACGGTCCGTTCTCCTCCGAGCTTTCCGGCATCACGGTACCGAACTTAAAGATCTCGGGTCAATAAAAATTATATCACTTTTTAACGATTTGTAAAGAGTTTTTTGCTATTTTCCCCTATTTTGTCATCCTGCACAAAGCCGTGCGACAATTCCTGTGAAGGTTCGACAAATCGCGTCGGACGACGGTTTTTCCCCTTCGGGGAAATCGTCCCCGCCGTCTTGCAATCGAGGGGAGAATATGGTATACTGATTAAAATGGAAAGAAAGGGGTGCGGGATGAAAACGATCCTCGTCAGTCGGTGTCTTCTCGGCGACGCCTGCCGATACGACGGCGCGGCGCGTCCCTGCCCCGCCGTCGTCGCGCTCGGAGAGCGGTTCGTTCTCGTTCCGATCTGTCCCGAATGCGACGGGGGACTCCCGGTCCCGCGTCCCGCGGGTGAGCGGCGCGGGAACAGGGTGGAAACGAAGGACGGGCGCGACCTGACCCCTTTCTACCGCCGCGGCGCCGAAGCCGCGCTGAATAAAGCGCGGGAGAGCGGGGCTGTCGCCGCCGTTCTGAAATCGAAAAGCCCCTCCTGCGGGGTCGGGACGATCTACGACGGCACCTTCTCCGGGCGTCTTACCGTCGGGGACGGGGTGACGGCGGAACTCCTGAAACAAAACGGGATCGCGGTATTCACCGAAAACGACCTTGACGCGCTCCTCGCGCACGTCGGGGAGACCTCCGGGAAGAAGACTATATAAAAGGAAAAGGAAAGCGGAAGCAAACGGGATGAAACATCTGTTCGGACAACTGAAACGCTTCCGGGCGGCGACGATTCTGGCGCCGCTCCTCAAACTTGCGGAAGCGCTGCTTGAACTGATAGTTCCCCTGATCGTCGCGAAGATCGTGGACGACGGGATCGGCGGGGGCGACCGGACGCTGATCGTCCGGGCTTCCCTGTTTCTCGTACTGATCGGCTTCGTCGGGCTTCTCTTCTCGGTCACGGCGCAATACTTTGCCGCCCGCGCCGCCGTCGGGGCGACCAACGGGCTCCGCCGCGAACTCTTCCGTCACGCGACGGGTCTCCCCTTCAAGGCGCTCGACGAGATCGGCGCGCCGACGCTGGTGACCCGGCTGACGGGCGACGTCAATCAGGTGCGGTCCGGGGTCAATCTGGGGCTCCGGCTTCTGCTCCGTTCTCCCTTCATCGTATTCGGCGCCCTGATTATGGCGTTTACCGTAGACGCGCGGTCCGCCCTGATCTTCTCGGTGATGATCCCGGTCCTCTTTCTCGTGGCGTTTGCCGTGACGCTGACGACCATCCCGCTCTACCGCCGTTCGCAGGCGAAACTCGATCGGGTCGTCGGACTGACCCGCGAGAATCTGACCGGCGTGCGCGTGATCCGCGCTTTCGGACGTGAGGACGCCGAGGTCGACCGCTTCCGCCGCGAAAGCGAGGAACTTTCGTCGCTCAACCGCTTCGTCGGGCGGATCTCGGCGCTTCTGAATCCCCTGACCTACGTCGTCGTCAATCTCGCCGTGATCGTCCTGCTCAGAACCGGCGCGATCCGCATCGACGCGGGAAATCTTTCGCAGGGCGAGTTGATCGCGCTCTACAACTACCTGTCGCAGATCTTGGTGGAACTGCTCAAACTGACGTCGCTCGTCATCACGATCAACCGTTCGCTCGCCTCGGCGAAGCGGATCGGGGAGATCCTCGACCGTCGCGACGCGCTCGATTCCCTGCCCGAAGAGACCCCCGACCGGGCGACGCCGGATCACGTGGTTTTCCGCGGCGTGTCGCTCACCTATCCCGGCGCGGCGGGTCCCGCCCTGTCGGGGATCGACCTTTCGGTCGGACGGGGGGAAAAACTCGGCATCATCGGGGGCACCGGATCGGGGAAATCGACCCTGACCGGGCTGATCCCGCATTTTCTCGACGCGACCGAGGGACAGGTTCTCGTCGACGGGATCGACGTCCGCGCCTACGATACCGACGCGCTCCGGCGCGGGATCGGGATCGTTTTGCAGGAGCCGCTTCTCTTCTCCGGCTCGGTGCGCGACAATCTGAAAATGGCGAACCCCGACGCGACCGACGCCGAGATGGAGTCGGCGCTTGCAACGGCGCAGATCCTCGATGCGGTGAACGAGAAAGGCGGGCTGGACGCGAAGATCGAGCAGGGCGGACGCAATTTTTCCGGCGGACAGCGCCAGCGGCTCGCGGTCGCGCGCGCGCTCGTCCGCCGTCCCGAGATCCTGATCCTTGACGACAGTTCCTCCGCTCTGGACTATCAGACCGACGCGCGTCTCCGCGCGGCGATCGCCGCGCTGCCCGAAAAAACCACCGTGCTGACGATCTCCCAACGCACCTCGTCGCTCCGCGATGCAGACCGGATCGCGGTGCTCGACGAAGGGCGGCTTGTCGGGCTCGGAACGCACGAAGAGTTGCTTGCGACCTGCCCCGTCTACGCCGAGATCGACGCCTCGCAGAACGCGGACGGAAAGGAGGGGGCGGTATGAAAAAAGATCGGATCGGATTGAAGGAAACCCGTCGTTCCTCCCGCGGCGTTCTTCGCCGCCTGCTCCGCGAGATCGGGCGCGACCGCGCGCCGCTCGTCCTCTCGCTTCTCCTCTCGGTCGTCTCCGCCGCCCTGACCCTCTACGTCCCGATCCTGATCGGACGGGCGATCAACCTTGCCGTCGGGCAAGGGGCGGTCGACTTTGCCGGGATCGGGCGCGTTCTCGTCGCCCTTCTCGTTACGGTCGGGGTGACGGGACTCTTCCGTTACGCCGTCGAGGTCTTAAACAACAGGATCTCCTGTGACGTCGTCCGGCGGCTGCGGATCCGCGCCTTCGGAAAGATCGGGCGGCTTCCGCTCTCCTATATCGATTCGCGCGGATCGGGCGAGACCGTCAGCCGGATCGTCACCGATATCGACACGGTCTCGGACGGGCTCCTGATCGGTTTCGGGCAGTTGCTCACGGGCGTTCTGACGATCCTCGGAACGCTGGCGTTCCTCTTCTGGCTCTCCTGGATCCTTGCCCTGATCGTTCTTCTCGTCACGCCGCTCTCGCTCTTCGCCGCGCGCTTCATCGCGAGCCGGAGCCACGGCTATTTTCTGAAACAGGCGACGCTGAACGGCGAGGAGACCGCCTTCATCGACGAGATGATCGGCGGACAAAAGGTCGTGCAGTCGCTCGGCGCGGAAGAAGCGACGCGCGAACGCTTCGACGCGATCAACGACCGCTTCGGGCGGGCGGCGCTCTCCGCCGTCTTCTTCTCCTCGCTGACCAATCCCGTTACCCGCTTCGTGAACGCGATCGTCTACGCCGCCGTCGCGCTGGCGGGCGCGCTCCTCACCCTGTCGGGCGTCGGCGGCGCCGCTCCACTATCTGTCGGGGCGCTCGCAGCCGCGCTCGCCTACGCGACCCAATACACGAAACCCTTTAACGAGATCTCGGGCGTCGTCACCGAGTTACAGAACGCGATGGCGTCGCTGTCTCGGGTCTTCTCTCTCCTCGACGAACCCGAAGAGAAACCCTCGAAGCCCGACGCGCCCTCCCTTACGGAGGTCGCCGGACGGTTTGATTTCGACGACGTTTCCTTCTCTTATTCCCCCGACCGTCCGCTTTTAAAGCACATCTCGCTCCGGGTCAGACCCGGCGAGACGGTCGCCATCGTCGGTCCGACCGGATGCGGAAAAACGACGCTCATCAATCTGCTGATGCGCTTCTACGACGTGTGCGACGGCGCCATCCGGCTCGACGGAGCGGATCTTCGCGAACTCGACCGCCGGGAGCTGCGGCGGCAGATCGGGATGGTATTGCAGGACAGTTGGATCCGGGCGGGTTCGGTCGCCTTCAACCTCGCGATCGGACGCCCCGAAGCGACGCGCGAGGAGATCGAGGACGCGGCGCGACGGGCGCATTGCGACGGCTTTATCCGGCGGATGCCCGACGGATACGACACGGTTTTGCCGGAAGGGGGCGGCAATCTGTCCGCCGGGCAGAAGCAGTTGCTTTCGATCGCGCGGGTGATGCTCTGTCTGCCGCCGATCCTGATCCTCGACGAGGCGACCTCCTCCATCGACACGCGCACCGAAAAAAAGATCCGGGACGCGCTGGCGACCCTCTCGGAGGGGCGCACCTCGTTCATCGTCGCGCATCGGCTCTCGACCGTGGTTTCGTCCGACCTGATTCTCGTGATGCGGGACGGCGATATCGTCGAGACCGGCACGCACGCCGACCTGCTTGCGGCGGGCGGATTCTACGCCGCGCTCTACGAGAGTCAGTTCGGCGGAAAACCGAAAAGGAGGGAGACGCCGTGAAAGGAACCAACGTCCACGCGGGGCATCGGGAGAAGATGCGCGAGAAATACGAACGCGCCGGCGCCGACGCCTTTCTCCCGCACGAATTGCTTGAAATGCTCCTGTTCTACGCCGTTCCCTATCGCGATACCAACCCGACCGCTCATCTTCTCATCGAGCGGTTCGGCTCGCTTTCCGGGGTGCTCGCGGCGTCGCCGGAAGATCTCTGCGAGGTGCCGGGGATCGGCGAGTACGCCGCCTCTCTTATCGCGGCGGTGAAGGAGATCTCCGACGCGGCGATCGCCGAAAACCTGCCCGATCGGCGCGAAAACCGCCGGACGATCGCGCGCCGCGCGCGTGAGGAACTGCGGGGTTCGGCAAACGATCGGACGGTCGCCTACTTCCTCGACAATTCCTATTCCCTGCTCGGAGCCGAAACGGTCTACGACGGCTATCTCGGCGCGGCGGGATTCCGCGACAAACTGATCGTGCGCCCGGCGCTGAAAATCCGCGCGTCGTTCGTCGTGCTCGCCTCCTGCCACGCCTCCCGGAGTTCGCGCGCAGACGAAAACGAGATCGAAGCGTCGGATCATTTCCGGAAGAGTCTCCGGCTCTCGGGTCTTACCCTGCTCGAACACTTCCTTTTCTCGGGCGATTACGTGACGTCGCTCTCGGAGTATTTTCCGGAAGAGGAGCGCGCGGCGCGGGAACGCGACGCCTTCTTCGCCTGCGGCGGGAGAGGGGGTATGAACGATGAAAACTGACTCTTCGGCATACCTTTCGCGCCTGCTCCGCTTTGCCGGGGTGAAGGACGCCGACGGCGCCGCCGGGACGCTGCTTGCCCGTTTCGGTTCGCTCTCCTCGGCGCTTGCCTCCGATCGCGCGGAACTCGTCGACGCGGGGCTGTCTCCTCGCGGCGCCCTTCTGCTCTCGCTTGCCGCGGCGATCCCGGCGAGGGCGGCGGAGGACGTGATCCCGGGCGGAACCGTCTTCGACAAATCCGCAAAACTCGCCGACTTCTTCGTCCGCCGCTTCCTCGGCGCGTCGGTGGAGCGGGTGTGCCTTCTGCTCCTCGACGCCGACAAGCGTCCCCTCGCCTTCAAAAAGATCGCGGAGGGCGCGGTCAACTCCGCCGCCGTCGAACTCCGGTCGGTGACCGAAGCCGCCGTCCTGTCCGACGCTTCGTTTGCGGTTCTGGCGCACAATCATCCGCGCGGGACCGCCGCCCCGTCCCGTGACGACGAGGCGACGACCTCGCTCGTCTCCGACGCGCTCGCGACCGCGGGCGTCCGGTTGATCGAGCATTACGTCGTCGCGGGGAACGTCGCCTGCCCGATTCTGCGCGCGCTTCCGGGACTTCCCTCCGCCGTACCCGACGAGTTCTACGAATAAAAAAGTCGGGGAGTCCCCGGCGTAAATACGAATACCGCCCGCCCCGGAATGGGGCGGGCGGTATTGCTTTTTTTCGGGATCATCTGTTCCCGTACATTTTGTCGTAGTATTTCAGGTAATCGCCCGACGTGCATTCGTCAAGCCACCAGCCGTTCTCTTTGTACCACGCGATCGTCAGTTTGATGCCGTCGCAAAACATCGTCGTCGGAGCCCAGCCGAGTTCCGCCGTCGCCTTCGACGGGTCGATCGCGTACCGCTGATCGTGTCCCTTGCGGTCCGCGACGAAGCGGATCAGCGACTCGGGTTTCCCGAGTTCGGAAAGGATGATCTTCACGATCTCGATATTGGACTTCTCGTTGTGTCCGCCGAGGTTGTAGACCTCGCCGACCTTCCCTTTTTCGAGAACCGCCAGGATCCCGCGGCAATGATCCTCCACGTAGAGCCAGTCGCGGACGTTCAGTCCCTTTCCGTAGACCGGCAGTTCCTTGTCGTGCGTGGCGTTGTGGATCATCAGGGGGATGAGTTTTTCGGGAAACTGATACGGTCCGTAGTTGTTGGAACAGCGCGAGACCGTCACCGGCAAGCCGTAGGTGCGGTGATACGCGAGGGCGAGCAGATCCGCCGCCGCCTTGGACGTCGAATAGGGGCTGGACGTTCTGATCGGCGTGTCTTCGTGGAAGAACAGATCGGGGCGGTCGAGCGGGAGATCCCCGTAGACCTCGTCGGTCCCGACCTGATGGAAACGCTCGACGCCGAACGCCCGGCAGGCGTCCATCACGACCTGCGTCCCGAGGATGTTGGTCTGCAAAAAGAGTCCGGGATCCTCGATCGAGCGGTCGACGTGCGACTCTGCGGCGAAGTTGACGACGACGTCGGGGCGCTCTTTCTTGAAGATCTCGAAGATCCCCTCCCGACGCCTGATATCCTCACGGTAGAAGACGTACCGGGGATCCTTCATTTCCTCCCTGATCGTGGAGGGGTTGGCGGCGTAGGTCAGGCAGTCGACGTTGACGACCTTCCAATCGGGTCTCTCTTTCAGAATGAGTTTGCAGAAGCAGTTTCCGATGAAACCCGCTCCGCCGGTGACAAGGATCGTTTTTTTCATCGTTTTTCCCCCGTTACTTGTTTTCGGCGTCACAGAGACCGAGCAAATACTGACCGTACTCGGTCATCTTCAATTCTTCCCCGATCTCTCTCAGCTGCGCGGTGGATATGAAACGCCTTCTCCAAGCGATCTCCTCGATGCAGGAGACGTAAAAGCCCTGCCTCTCCTGAACGGTCGCGACGAATTCGGCTGCCTGCAACATCCCCTTCGGCGTCCCGGTGTCGAGCCAGGCGAACCCCCGCTGCAACAGTTTGACTTTCAGCCGGTTCTGTCTCAGATACTCGTTGTTGACCGCCGTGATCTCGATCTCGCCGCGTGCGGACGGTTTTACGTTCTTCGCGATCTCAACGACGCTGTTGTCGTAAATATACAGTCCCGGAACGGCGTAGTCGGATTTCGGTTTCTGCGGCTTCTCTTCTATGGACACGACCCTGTTGTTTTTGTCGAACTCGACGACGCCGAAAGCCGTCGGATCCTTCACCGGGTATCCGAAGATCGTGGCGCCCTCGTTTTTGTCGATCGCGTCCCGCAGAATGTCCGTCATATCGGGACCGTAAAAAACGTTGTCCCCCAGAATCAAGCAGACGGAATCGTCCCCGATGAACTCCTCGCCGACGATAAAGGCGTCCGCCAGTCCCCTCGGAGTCTCCTGAACCTTATAGGAGAAATTCACGCCGATCCGGGAGCCGTCCCCGAGCAATTTGCGGTAAACCGGCAGATCGTCGGGCGTCGAAATAATCAGAACGTCTTTCACCGACGCCAGCAACAGCATCGACAAAGGATAATAAATCAGCGGCTTGTCGTAAATCGGCAACAGTTGTTTCGACACCGCTTTGGTCATCGGATAAAGACGCGTGCCTTTCCCGCCCGCTAAAATGATTCCCTTCATTTTCATTCGCCCCCTCTTATGTATTCCGTCGGATCGTAATACTCGTCCGACAAGGTTAAAAGAACCGCGTCGCTTGAAAAATCGTACATATCCTTCCAGACCAGTTTCGGAACGTAGAGCCCGACGTTCGGTCGGTCCAGCGTGACGACGTACTCTTCGGTTCCGTCATACAGCCGGATCTTACAACTCCCGGCAAGATTGATAAAGACGAAGTCGGATTTCTTATTGGCGTGCCGACCCCTGACCGTATCTTCGTTCGCCCCGTAAATGTAAAAGATCCGCTTGATTTCGAACGGAATATCTTTGAGCGCTTCGACGACGACCAGTTGCCCCCTCTCGTCTCCGCGTTCCGTGAATTCAAACAATCTGCATTTTTCCCTCAGATTCATACTTCCCCCCGAAACCCGTTCAGGATCTCGATGACGTAATCCTGTTCTTCTTTTTTCATTCCGGTATACAAAGGCAAACTCAAAACCGTCGAGGCGTATTCCTCCGTGATCGGGAAGTCGCCCTTCCGGTATCCCTGCCAAGCGTAACACTCGGCGAGATGCGGCGGAATGGGATAGTGGATCTGCGTCTGGATGCCGTTTTCCTCCAAGTAGTCGTGCAGCGCGTCCCTTTCCGCGCAGCGGATCACGAACTGATGATACACGTGGTTCACGCCCGCAAGCGTTTCGGGTTTTATGATTTTCGGGTTGCGGATCCCGTCGTAATATCTCTTGCCCAAAACGTATCTCTCGTTCGTGATTTCATCCATATGGGACAGTTTGACTCTCAGGAGCGCCGCTTGCATCTCGTCAAGCCGTGAATTGACCCCCTCGATCTCGTTGTGATACTTTACGCGGGAACCGTAATTTCTCATCATACGGATTTTCCCCGCCAGATCCGCGTCCTCGGTCACGACGCAGCCGGCGTCGCCGAACGCTCCCATGTTCTTCGTCGGGTAAAAACTGAAACATCCGATTTTTCCGAACGTCCCGGTTTTTTTGCCCTGAAAGCAGGACTCGTGAGACTGCGCGCAATCCTCGATCACCGGAAGACCGTGCCGATCAGCCACCTCCATGATTCTGTCCATCCGGGACGCCTGACCGTAAAGATGGACGACCATAACGGCTTTCGTCTTATCGGTAATCTTTTCTTCGATTTTGTCCGCGTCGATATTGAAATACTCGTCGGGTTCCACGTAAACGGGGGTCGCGCCGTTCTCCGTGATTCCGAGCACCGTTGCGATGTACGTGTTCGCCTGAACGATCACCTCGTCGCCTTCCCCGATTCCGAGCGCTCTGACCGAGAGGATCAGCGCGTCCAAACCGGAGTTCAATCCGACGCAGTATTTCGCGTTCATATGCTTGCCGAACTCTTCTTCGAACTGCTTTACCTCGTTGCCGAGGATATACCACCCGGATTTCAGAACGCGCAGAGCTGCCGCGTCATATTCGCTTTCAAACATCCGGTATTGCCTGTCCAACACGTTGCAACTGATCTTCATTCGTGTACGTCCTCCCGCGGCGGTCCTTTACGGAATATATCTTCTGGATATTTGTCTGTACGAAAAGTGCTTCATTCCATTGTCCGCCGCCGACTGCATTTTTTGAAGTTCCGATTCGTTTTCGATCAGCGTGACCAGATTCTCGTAGATCTCGTCTGCCGAATCGCGGTACAGGAAGCGCACGTTTCCGCCGATATCGATGTGCGTTGTGCCTTCCCAATACTTTACGATCATGGGTTTCCCGAGTCCGACGACCTGCTCCCAATAAACCGAATGCCTGCCGGGAAAGACGACCAGATCCGCCATATTGAAATAACGGTAACTCTCCCGCGAATCCAACCATCCGGCATAGAAAACACGATCGTTCAGTCGCTCTGAAAACGCATCCTTTATCTCTTCCGAAACCGATCCGAAAACGATCAGTTTCACGTTCTTCCGTTCTATCCTTTTCACCGCGTCCATCAACAGGAGCGTCTGCGTCTTGGCGGCGTCGATCTTTCCGCCCGTAACGATCAGGAAATCGTCGTCTTTGATTCCGAATTTGTCTTTCAGATCGTCGTTCGGCGTTCTCTTCGTTTCCTCGACGATCTCATCGTCGGCGCCCATTACCAGGAGTTCCGTCTTATCTGCCGGAATCTTATACACGTTCTTCAAAAAGTCTACTCTGGCGGGCAAAACGCCGAAGAATTTTTGCGCGTAGGGGACGAGTTTTTGCGCGTAGTGCCTCCAAATAATCTTGTGCAGGACGTTCTTTGACAGAAAGCCCCTCGCGCTGTTTGAAAAATCGGCGTGATTGTCGACGTACAGCACCGTCTCCGGGTGACGGCGCATATACTTCGCGACGACCTTCGTATCGATGAAAGAGCAACTGTGACAAAACAGAATGTCGGGCTGCACCTCGCACAGTTTCTCGTAAACGCCGACAAACCGTTTCAGTCTTCTGCCGTAGTCGTTTCTTCCTTTGATCTCGAACCGATAGTAGGAAACTCCCTCGTAAACGTAGGAATCCCTCTCGTCGTAAAACAAAACGCCCTCGTTGTTATAGATCCATTTGGCGGCGAAAATATAGGTGTCGTATCCGTCCAGACGATTGAATTTCGACAGATTGTTTTCCTGATAGTTAAAGCCGGGCGTAACCGCGCCGTTCAGAGCGAGATGAACGATCTTCATTTGCTGGCACTTCCTGTTTGCTTCATAATATTGGACAGTCTGGTGATTTTAAAGGGCATCACGTAATTCTGAATGAATCGGAACACGGGGTTTCTGTACGTGGACCGTTTGGCGGAAAACCGAATGGAATACCGTTCTTCCAAGTACTCTCTTTTCCTGTGTATCTCATTCAGGTACTTCCCGTATATTCTCGTCTTCAAAAAGCGGTTGCGCTTCTTCAAATTGATGTTCACCAACCCGAAGGGGAGATACCGGATATTCTGGAAATGATAGAAACAGAGCGGAAAACGCTCGTGGGATTCATTATCGGTCAGATAATAGCGTTGATCCCGACAATCGAAAGAATACCGCTCGGCGTTCCATGGCGCGACCCCGCCGCCCGGATTTTGAAGAATATGAACGCAGGCATATCGGGAAGGCCACTTTTCCAGATACATCTGATCGCCGTGCGTTTCGCTTCCCTTGTTATAACTGCAAGATCTCATACAGTCGCTGACCCAGCTGCTTAAAACCTCTCGGGCGGCTTCCGTGTTCAGAAACGTGTTGAACTCCACGCAGAACGTACCGTATTTCTTTTCCAGACTGATTCTTTTTCTTTCCGGGAAACCGTGTCTGACGATCAGAACTTCTTTTCGATCCTCCGTCATTTCAAGTAACAGGTCGCTCGGATCGGAAAAAAAGTACATATCCGCGTCGATATACGTGCAAACGGGTTCGTGAAAATAATCCAGCACGTATTGGATCGTCAGGGGCGTCCAGGTCCAGCAATACTCCGCAAAGGATCTGTTCCGTTTGATCTCCCGCAATTCTTCGTTTTCGAGCGAAGAAACGTCGACGCAGATCACGTTCTCGTCGGTCGTTTCTTCCAGAATGCGGAACGCTTCCGGATCCATTGCGAAAATATACAGTTTGAAATCGGGCGCCGCTCTTTTCAGCGAGTCGACCAAAACGAGACCTTTGTCAAGATAGCCGCGGTTAAACAGCGTGCAAAAAACGTTATAATTCATTATCTTACCTCGTTTTTCTTAACCTGAACGACCGAAAACAGTCCTTTTGGAAAAGCATCAAATAGAAAAACGACAGAACCGTCGCGGTACCCCCGCCGATCAGGATCTTTGCCACGAGTGAAAGAACGCCGAAAGACCACAAGCGGTTGAGGAACAGAATCTCAACGAACATAATCGCACCGATTATGCCGAAAGCGACGAACGGCTGAACGAACGCGGAAAAACGGATCGATTTTCTGCACAGAACGATCTGGTAGACCAGTCCGAACAGTTCCGCCGACAGGGTGCCGATGATGGCTCCGTAGATCCCGATGAACGGGATCAGCGACGCGCTGAGCGCCAGATTGACCGCCGCGCTGAGGCACAGGCAGACGGTGAATTCCTTATCTCTTCCGTAGGGCAGCAGGAACCCGGTCCGGATCACGTCCCCGATGCAAAGGACGTAGATGACGGGAGACAACGCCCGGATAACCGTCCCGCATTCGACGAACTCTTCTCCGTAATAGACGACAGCCAATTCTTTGGAAACGGCAAGCAACCCGAAAATGGAAAGCAAAGAAACGAAAGAGGTAATCAGAGCCGCGAGTCTCACGAGCCGTTCGTGTTCCGCGGTATCTTTTTCTTTCACCAGAAAACAGATCCTCGGATAAAGGATCGTTCCGATTACCAAGGCAACGGATTTCGGAATGTTGATGATTTTGTTCGAGTATTCGTAGATGGCGACGTCGTCGGTTCCGACGATGAGACCGATCAGAGTCTTGTCAAACAACGTATAGAGCGTGGCGGCAATAACGCTGACGAACAGAACCGACAGGGGTTTCAAGTGAACGGCGCAATCGCGCGGCTTCACTCTTATCGGCTTGCAAAAAAGCAACGCGGTCAAAAAGAGCACGACGTCGGCGGACAAAAGGCACGTCGCCGTAATCAGGGCGTACTTCCAAAGATCCGCCTCGCTTTTCACGAACGTGAAAATCAAAACCATTTCCGCGATCTTGAAAAGCGCGTTCACAAGGGCAACCGACCGGAAATCCTCTTTCCCTTGGAAGAACCACGTTACGTCGAACAGAGCGGTCAGGACGTAGAGCGCTTCAATTAAGTAGATCGTCCGATGATCGGGAATGAAAAAGATAACGATGAAATAGACGCAGAGAGCCACGACCGAAAAAGCCGCGTGAACCAGATACAGACTCCAAAAAGAAGAACGCTCCCCAAATTTGTCGCCGCCGCTCGACGCGATCGCTCTCGGACCGTATTTGGCGATCCCCAGCATCGAAAAAACGATAAAGTAGAAGGCGAACGTATTTACGAACGTAAAAACGCCGATCTCATTCTTTCCGATCGTTCTCGTCAAATAAGGCGCGACGAAAAGAGGAACGACCATTGTTACAGCCAAATATACAGTTTGATAAAAATAATTGGCGGCAACGCTCTTTCTTTTCATTATTCGTCTTCCCTGATTCTCTTTATTAAATCCAGGCGTCCGTCAAACAGAGAACGGATCTGCTCGTCGTTTTTCAAGCCGTTCACGTTCTGCGTCATCAGTTTTTGGTTGTTTTTGATCATCAGATCGACGAAAACGAAATGCTCGTATTCCTTCGTTTTCACGACCTTGACCGAGTTTTCGAGACTATTGTATTTCAGCCATACGTCGTCGGCTGTCGGCGTCTTTTTCATAAACGATTCCCGATCGAGCAAAAGATCCGTTTTCATACGTCCGGCGGGATAACAAACGCCCCCGCATCCGATCGGCATAATCCGATACATAGGCACGCCGGTCTCCGTCTCTCTTTCCCACGTCGAATACGCGGCAAAGGAGTCGTTTTCCACGAGCATACGGGAGCCGACGGTGCAGGAAACGAATCTGTTTTCCGAAGCCCCGAGCAGTACCTCAACGAGATCTTCCGGATAGATCATATCGTCGTCAACCGTGATGATCGTTTTTTCTCCGTATTCCTGGAAAGCGTAATAATACTTCTTATGAGACCGGAGATCTCCGTCGACCAACCGGATTTCCGCGAGCTGATTCTGATGCAATTTCAGGAGTTTTTTCGGCAGCACGGAAAGGTCGCCGAACTGATCGCGCGACAGATACAAAACGATTTTTTCGGGCGGCACGGTTTGCCGGAGCAGCGACTCGATTACGAGATGGACCTTCCCGATTCTGGCGGGAAAACTGGTCAGTGAAACGACTACGTCCGGGCGCTTGCCGTCGGTTTTCCTTGAAGAGAACTTCAAACAGATCGGATAAAAGCAATTCAGAAACAGTTTATAAAACCGATATTTTGTAAGTCCGAACCGGGAATCCACCCGCTTATAAATCTCTTTGATCATATCTCACTCCGTCGCTTCGGTATCAATAGTAGTAAAAGGCGAGCAGATAGTAGGACGTCATCCACAAATCGCAAAGAGCAAACAGGATGACGGCGGATACCCCTTTGAATCTGAGCGTTTTCGCCCCCCAGTTGGCGCTGAGAATATTCGAGAGCGCGGAATAGACGATAAAGCTGGCAAGAAAAACGATCCGAAACGATCCTTGAATCGTATTGTATACCGCCAAAAGCACAATGCTTATCAACGTGCAAAGCGCAAGAAAATGCTTATCCTTTTGCCGGGCTTCGAGTCGTTCGGATACGCGCGGGTCGTTTTCCGCCCCGCCTTGCCCGGCGTCGCCCGGATCCGGAAGCGAAACCGAAACGAACGAATCAAATTTGAAAATGAGCCAGATGCAGCAGAGGATCGGAAAGAGGTTGATTAAAAGGAACGAGATATTCAGCAGAACCGGTTCGTCAAGAGACGACGAACGGAAAAGATAGTACTGTACTTTCTCAAGCAGATCGAAACTGGATTTCTTATGCTCGCCCAGATTCAGGAACCTCCAAGGGATCAGCGCCAAAAGTCCCGCGGCGATCAGCGGTTTATAGATCTTCCGTTTTCTGAAAGCCACGACGATTTCGATCAGCAGCGCCAAGACCGAGGAGTAATGGAATCCGATCGCGAACAAATAGAGGACGGCTTTCCCGATTTTGTTTTTCGTATGATACGCCGCGTAGATGAAGGCGATCGCAACGATCGCGCGCGTCAGATCGAAGTGATACATCATCAACACAGAGAACGAGAACAGGTGCGCGAGCGGCTTTTCCGCGCGAAGAATATTCGCGCCGAAGATCGTAAACGGAATCATATAAAGCAGAAGACAGAACTGCGCAAAACTGAGCCCCAGAATCTTTGACAGACTCATCGACAGGAGATAAAACGGTTCAAAATGCGCCGCAAAGAGTTTTTTCAAACTGAACCCGCTGAAAAAGTCCGACACGGAAAACGTGTGGTAATCCAACGTATAATTGACCCAGTCCAACCCCAGCGTTCGGAAAGAATAAATCAAAAGCAGAACGATCAGAATGCCGAGCGATATTCTTGCCTGAACTATGTAGGAAGAATTCCGGTACAGATAGGAAATGACAAAAATCAGCGCGAAAAGACAAATAAAAATGATAAATTGCGGCTCTTTGTTCATATCATCACCATTTCAAAACAGAATTGAATTCAGCGAATCCAGCAGTTTGTTTTTATCAAAGCAACGCTTCACGTAACGCAGCGCGTTCGTCCTGAACGTCCCGGCGTCCGAGCGCCTCAAAACGGAAATGGCGGACGCAAGCGCTTCCGGGTTCCCGGTTTCACAGCATACGCCGCATCCGGCTTCGTTGATTATTCTTTCGGTCTCTCCCGAAGCCGACGCAAGAATCGGCATTCCGCAAGCCATATAACTCTGCAATTTTGCCGGAATCGTTTTGTTGAACAACGGATGATCCATAAACGACACGAACGCCGCGTCGCAAGTGCAGAGCAATTCCGGTATTCTTTGCGCGGGCTGACGGTTGATGAACAAAAACTTCTCTTTTACGTCGGCGGTTTCCTCTACGAGTTGTTCTTTATACCTTCCGTCGCCGACAATGACGAACAGGACGTCGTCGACCAGTTTGGCGACCTTCGGCAGAATATCAAGCCCCTGCGCCGTTCCGACGTTGCCGGTAAAGATGATCTTGAATCTGCCGTCGTTAGGGATCTCCGCGGGCGACGGGTCCTCGACCGGTTTGTAGATCTCCTCCGCGTATTGGGGCCAATAAACGACCTTCTCTTTATCCGTCACTCTCTCCCGGATCGCCTCCACGAAAGAGGGGGACGTCGCGAGCACCTTCGTACAAGCGGCGTACAACTTGTCCGCCATCTTCTGATAATGATTCAGGACGCGCTTGTTATGAACGCCGCCGACGGCTTCCAGATTTTCGGGCCACAAATCCTGTACGTAGAGATAACTCGGGATCTTTCTTCTTTTGGAAAACCACTTGCCTATCAACGCCTGCGTCAGAGGTGAAACTTCAAAAACGAAAACCGCGTCCGGTTTCAACCCGGTAAACGTCTTCCACAGCCAGCCGGACCATACGAAAGAATAATAATTCAGAACGAGTCGAAGAGAAGAGCGTCCCCTGGATATGATGGGGAGACGGATAACGTCTATCCCGTTCCAATTCTCTTTTCTTTTTCTGAACCAGCCGTATCCTTTATAGAATTTTCCCTCGGGATAGTTCGGTATTCCCGTCAGAACGGTGACCTTGTACCCCCGCGAGACCCACTCTTGGCATATATCGTTGATCCGGAACGGTTCCGGATAAAAATACTGCGATATAACCAGAATGTGTTTGCTCATCGTCTCTCCGTTTCCGCAATGCTTTCTTTGAGATCGTATTTTCGGTACTCGGTTTTGTATTCGCTCATCTCTTTTTCGTAGGCGAGGTTTCCGAACGCCTTGTTTACCGTACCGGAAAACAGACCGAAGATCTTTAACAGCCAACCGAAGCCCTTGACGATCCGGATCTTTTTTCCGTTCGCCTCCGCAATCATTTTCACCAATTCACTCGTGTTTGAGTATTCGGCGTTCTGCGGAAAGAAGATCCCCTCTTCGCCGTTCTCGATCATCAGCCGGACGAATTCGACGAGATTGCCGATATAAAGCATGGACCGTTCGTTTTTGACGAAGGGGAAAAAAGGCAGTTTGGTCGCGAATTTCTCCAACTGCGGAAAATTGCCCCGGCTTCCCTTTCCGTAAATCATCGGGGGACGCAGGACGCAGACCTTAAACCGATCGTCCGACAGCGGAAGGATCCCGCGTTCCGCCTGCAATTTGGAATCGCCGTAGCAATTGGCGGGAGAGGTCGGGGTATCGCGGGTAATGATCTTTCTGCGCCCGATCCTGCCGCTTGCCCCGTAGACGATGGCGCTTGACATAAAGATAAACTGTCCGACGCCGTCGGCTTTCGCTTTCTTCGCGGTCTCGACGGTCAGATCGGTGTTGACGGAGCGGTAGAGTTTCTCTTTCTCCGCGGAAATCTTCCCGTTGTCGGAGTGGGCGATGCCCGCCACGTGAAAGACGGCGTCGTATCCGGCAAAACTCTTCTCTCTCCACGTTCCGTCGATCATATCGACGACGTCGACCCGATACGATTCGGCGTAATTCTCGTTGATATACTTTTCAAACGACGTGCCGATATAGGAACCGGCGCCGGTAATCAGTATCTTTTTCATTGCTTCTCCGGCTTCTCTTCTTTATGCATTTCTCCGGTTCCGCCCTCGACGACCCCCTCGTGCCGAAAGACCGAAAAAACCGTCCGGAACAGGAGTCCGACGTCATAGAAGATTCCCCGTTTTTCAACGTATTCGCCGTCGAATTTTGCCTTTACGGGTATTTCCAGTTCGTCTCTGCCGCTGATCTGCGCCAAACCCGTAAGTCCGGGCTTGACCTCGTTTGCGTGATACTTGTCTCTCTCGGCGATCAGGTCGTCCTGATTCCACAAGGCGGGGCGCGGTCCGACGAAACTCATCTGACCGGCGAAGATGTTGAACAGTTGCGGCAGTTCGTCGATCGAGGTTTTGCGGATGAATTTCCCCACCTTCGTAATGTGGGCGTCCGCGTGATCCAGTTGATGGGTGGGGGCGTTCGGATCGGTGTCCGTATACATTGATCGGAATTTCAGGATCTTAAAGATTTTTTTGTTTTTGCCGATCCTGTCCTGCTTGAAGAAAACGGGACCTTTGCTGTCGCACTTCACCATGATCGCCACGATCAGCAACGGAAGCGAAAGCAGTATGATCGCAACGAATGAGAAAACAAGATCAAAACACCTTTTCAAGAAGGAATAAACCGGTTTCTTTTTCATTTGCCGAGACTCCAATTTCGATTACTTGCCTTTCTTTATTATCCGACTGCGCCGTACGGTCGCCGCGAATCAAAAAACCGCAGACGCCCCGCGAAAGCGCGCCTTTCGTTTCCGGCAAAAGCCGGACGCTTCTCTTGCGCGCGCGACGCGCCGCGAAAAAAACTCTTTGTATATTTTAACATAATAAAACAAAAAAGTCAACCTTACTTCGACACAAATCGTACGCGCGGGGAGATCAGGCGAACAGTCCGTATTTTTGTTTGAGCCGATCGGTCTTGCGAAGGATCGGGCGGGTGAGCAGAAGAAGGAACAGGACGTTCGAGACGGCGTAGAGCAGGGTGAAGGGGAGTCCCGAAACGAGGAAGGTCAGGTAGGCGGCGGGGAGTAGCGTCCCCGTCGCGGCGACGGTCGTCCAGAGGTCGGTGAGCGCCGAGAAGAGGGCGCCGCCGATCACCCCGAGCAGAAGGAGCAAAAGCGGGTTGCGGCGGAGGCGCGAGCGGGCGAAGAGCCCGGAGAGAAAGCCGACCGCGCCCCAGGCGAGCATCTGGAACGCCGTCCAGGGGCCCTGCCCGAAGAAGAAGTTGGAGAGGAGCGCCGTCGCCGCCCCGGTCATAAACCCTGCGAGCGGTCCGAAGGAGAGCCCGGTCAGGATCACGACGGCGGAAACGGGCTTGAAGCCGGGGAGCGGAGCGAACAGCACCCGCCCGACGACCGAGATCCCGGTCATCACGGCGATCGCCGCCAATTCGCGCGCGCCGCTTCTGCGCCACTCGAAAACGATCAGCGCGGGGAGCGTGAGGCAGAAAGCAAGCAGCGGAATGGCGAGCCGATACTGTCCGCGGAGCCACAAAAACACGTCAAAAAGGACGAGAACCCCCCCGAAAGCGAGAAGAAAGACGCGGGTCTTAACCGAAGTCATTTCGCATCCCCTCCCTCTTTTCGCAGTTCGGCGATCAGTTCGTCCGCCGTCGTCGCGGTCGGCAGGATCCCCTGTGACAAGCGCGACGCCTGCGTGGTATAAAACCGGTTTTCGGAGAAGAAGCGCCGGACGTCGGCGCAGGCGTTCAACTTTCCGTTAAAGAACAGCTCCGCGCGGTCGGAGACCTCCGAAGCGAATGCGAGATCGTGGGTCGCGAGAAGGATCGCGCACCCCGCAGCCGCCGATTCGCGGAGAACGGAGGCGAGGGCGGCGCGGGCGAAGGGATCGAGCCCCGCCGTCGGCTCGTCGAGGAGCAGAACGCGCGGAGAAAGCAGGGTCAGTTTGGCGAGCGCGAGCCGCGTCTGTTCCCCGCCGCTGAGATCGTAGGGATGCGCGTCGAGTTTGCCTTCAAGCGAAAAGCGGGCGGCGGCGCGGGAAATCGCGTCCTCCCGATCCGGAAGCCCCTCGGTCACCTCGTCGAGTTCCTCCCGGACGCGGTCGCGGGCGAAGAGGAGCGCGGGATTCTGCGGCAGGTAGGCGATCCCGCCCCGCCCGGTCTCGGGCAGTCCCCGTTTCCCGTCGTAGCGGACCGTTCCCGCGACGGGTCGCAGGATGCCCGAAAGCAGTTTGATGAGCGTCGTCTTCCCCGCCCCGTTCGGTCCGAGAACCGAAAGGATCTCGCCGGGGAAAAGCGAACAGGTCAGGTTGGCGACGACGTCGGGATCGTTCCGCCCGTAGCGGAACCAGACGTCCTTTGCCGAGAGCAGGGCGGCGGCTTTCTTTTCGGGGGTCGCCGCGTCGGTCGGCTCGGTTTCGGGAACGGGGTCTTTGCAGACCGTCCGCAGCCACGCGCGCCCCTCGCGCACCGTCAGCGGCGCTTCGTCGGTTCCGTTCACGCTCCGCCAGACGCGGGGAACGGTGGGCAAAAACCGAACGTCCGCCCCATCCGCCGACCTTGCGAAATCGCGCGGCGGAAGGACCGAAACGATCCGTCCCGCGTCCATCCGGGCGACCCGGTCGACGAGCGGAAACAGTTCCTCGGTATCGTGTCCCGCGAGGATCACGGTTACGCCCGCCTCCTCGTTGATCCGTCGAACGGCGGACAGGAAGCGGAGTTTCGCCGGGGGATCGAGCCGCGTCACCGGCTCGTCGAGAAGGAGCAGGCGCGGATTGAGCGCGAGCGCAGACGCGAGGTTGACGAGTTGCTTTTCCCCGCCCGACAGTTCGGAGATCTTCCGTGACGCGAGCCGCCCGATCCCGAGAAAGTCCGCCGCCTCGGCGACCCGTCCGGGGATCAGCGTCCCGTCCAACCCGACCGATTCAAGTCCGAAGGCGATCTCGGCGAACACGGTGTCCGAAACGGTCTGCCGTTCGGGATCCTGCCCGACGAAACCGATCACGGACGCCGCGTCGCGGGGGGACATACGGTCGAGTTCCGTGCCGTCGAGCGTAACGCTCCCCTTCCTCTCGCCGTAGGGGGCGAGGGCGGGTTTGAGCGAACGGAGCAGGGTCGTTTTTCCGCATCCGCTCCGCCCGACGACGAGCAGGAACTCCCCCTCCCGAACCGAAAGCGAACATCCGGCGAGGGCGGGGGTCGTCGATCCGTGATAGGTAAACGTCAGATCCGAGACCGCAAGATATGCCATTTCAGCGTTTCCTTTCCTTCCAGGAGGATCGGCAGGACGGCGATCGCCGTTCCCGCCGCAAACGAGAGCGAGAGAAACAGGTCGGGGACGAGGGCGGATCGGTCGAGCGGATACCAATTCCACTCGCCGCGCCCGGTAAAGAGCGGCAGGAGCGCCGGGACGAGAAGCAGGACGAGTCCGACCGACAGGATCGCGTCGCGCGCCGAGCGCGGTTCGGTCACAGCCCGCGTCGCGCCGGGCAGTCCGTAGCCCCTCGCCCGCATACCGTCCGCCTGATCCATCGATTCTTCAAGCGTCAGTGTCAGAAGGATCGAGAGGTCGGTCAGGCGCGCGCGAAGGACGTTCAGCATACCCCGTCCCCGCGACAGTCCGAGCGCGCCGCGCGCGTCCGAGATCTCGCGGTAGCGCGTCCGCATCCGGGGGATAAAGCCGAGCGTCATCCGGAGCAGAAGCGCCAGCCGCGGGAGCCGCCGTTTGAAAAGCGAAAGCATCCGATCGCCGGGAAGCGAGCGCGACATACAGGCGCAGAAGAGGATGACCGAAAGGATCATCAAGCCCGAAAAGACCCCCGCCAGCCCCGCTTCGAGCGTGATCGGCTTTCCGTTTAAGAAAAAGAGGATCTTCGCGCCGCGGTGGACGAGGAACAGGTTGATCGCGGTCACGCTCAAAAGAAGAAGCAGGGCGATCGGCACGCCCGCGAGCGTCCTTTTCACCCCGATCTGCACCGCGCGGAGCAGAACGGCGGAAACGAAGAGGGAGAGAAGCGCGACGGGATGGGTCGCCGTCATCGTCAGAACGAGGATCGCGCAATAGAAGGCGAAGACCGTCAAGGGATGCAGTCGGTCGGCGTAGGTCACGGCGTCTTTTTCCCCCTTTCTTTTGGTTTGAAAAACGGGAGATCCCCCAAAACGGGCGGGGGATCGGTTTTTTACAGATAGTAGGCGCGATACCACGCGGCGAAACGCCGCAGTCCCTCCCGGAGCGGGGTGTCGGGGCGGAATCCGGTGTCGTTTTCAAGCGCCGACACGTCGGCGTAGGTCGCCGGGACGTCCCCCGGCTGCATCGGGACGAGTTCCTTGTGCGCGTCGAAGTCGTAGTCGGCGGGAAGGATCCCCGCGCGGATCAGTTCCTCCTGCAAAACCTTTACGAAGTCGAGCAGGTTTTCGGGATGGCTGTTCCCGATATTGTAGAGCCGGACGGGCGGGATCGGAAGTCCGTCCTCCCCGGTCTTCTTTTCGGGGGCGCGTACCATCACGCGGCGGATCCCCTCTACGACGTCGTCGACGTAGGTAAAGTCGCGCAGGCAGTTCCCGTAGTTGAAGATCCGGATGACGTCTCCCCGTCTCAGTTTGTCGGTGAAGCCGAAGTACGCCATATCGGGGCGCCCGGCGGGTCCGTAGACCGTGAAGAAGCGCAGCCCCGTCGACGGGATGCCGTAGAGTTTCGCGTAGGCGTGCGCGAAGAGTTCGTTCGATTTTTTGGTCGCGGCGTAGAGCGAAACTGGGTTGTCGACCTTATCGTCGGTCGAATACGGCACCTTTTTGTTCGCGCCGTAGACCGAGGACGAGGAGGCGTAGACGAGGTGCGAAACGGGATAGCGGCGGCAACATTCGAGCACGTTATAGAAGCCGACGACGTTGCTCGAAAGGTAGGCGTCGGGATGGTCGATGGAATACCGAACGCCCGCCTGCGCGGCTAAATTGACAACCACCCCCGGCTTGTATTCGCGGAAAACCCGCTCGACGGCTTCCCGGTCGGCAAGGTCGCCGCGAACGAAGACCCAGCGGTTGTCGGGGCGGCTCTTCGCCGTCTCTTCGATCTCGCGGAGGCGATACTCTTTGAGCCCGACGTCGTAGTAATCGTTCAGATTGTCGAAGCCGACGACGGTGATCCCCTCCTCGGAGGAGAGCAGTCCCCTCGCCAGATTGGCGCCGATGAACCCGGCGGCTCCGGTCAAAAGGACGGTTTGGTTTTTCAATTCGAGGTTTTGTGCGATCATACGCGGACGCCTCCGTAGTTCTTTTTGACTTCTTCGTAACTTTTCAGGTCGCCGACGTCGTAGCGGTTGCCCGGCATCTCCATCGCGTAAACCGGGGACACCGACGAGAGCCACGCGATGAAACTGCCCGGCGCGTCGACGCCGCACCCGGCGGCGATCCCCTCCGCCACGCGGCGCGCGTCCTCCCGCGTGAAGCGGTAGAAGGGCGGACAGCACCAATGGGACCTCGGTTCCGCGGGCTTTTCGACCATCGAGAGGATGCGGTCGTTTTCGTCGACGTCGAGCACGCCGCACTTTTTCAGCCGCTCGACCGACGGCTCGTAGTAGCGAAGCACGCAGGACGCGCGTTTCCCTTCCGCGTAGTCGAGGAAGCGGGCGAGCGAAAAGTCCAGCAGATTGTCCCCCGCGACGACGAGCAGATCCTCGTCGAGCGAAAGTTCTCGGATCGCGAGCGCGACGTCGCGCACCGCGCCGAGACGGTCCTCGTTCCGCTCGGTCCCGTCGTCGAGGACGGCGACGGGCAGGGTCTTCCCCTTCGCCCAATCGGTGAAACAGCGCGCGAACTTGTGATTGGAGATCACGACGTAGCCGTCGATCTTGCCGGTGGAGTCAAGGTCATCGAGCAGATGGTCGAGGATGGATTTTCCCCGGACTTCAAGGAGGGGTTTCGGGAAGTTTTCGGTCAGCGGGTAGAGCCGGGTGGCGTACCCCGCCGCGAGGATCAGGCATTTCATTTCGGTCGGATTCCTTTCGTTCCCGTCGTAGGGCGGGCGCTTTTTTGTTCGGGGTTACAAAACAGGGGAATGCGGACGGATTCCCGTCGGTTCGGGTCAGTTGGCGGCGTAGAGCCGGTTGTCGGTCGGAAGAGAGGCGAAGTCGATCTTCGCGGCGGCGGCGCGGGTCGTGACCTGACGCTCCGCCAGCGTGCAGAACGCGGAAAAATCCTCGTCGCTCATCGCCGAGACGTAGGCGTCGGCTTCACTCTGGCAGAGCAGCGCGCGGCGCACGGTCTCGTAGGTAAACCCGATCTTTTTCGCCGCGGCGTTATACGCCCCCTCGGTGTTCAGCTCATATTGCAGAAGGCGGCGATGGACCTCCTCCGCCCCCTCGCGCGTTTTCGCGGAAAGGGTCTCCCCCGCGTCCTCGAAGAGCGCCGAGCCGAAAACGATCCTGCCGATCCATCTGTCGGCGGCGGCGCGCGCCTCCTCGGCGCGGGTGATCCCCGATTCGGTTTCACTCGCCCAGAACGCCGGGGTATCGGCGGCGGCGGGATCGCTGCGCACAGCCGAAACGAGATAGGAATACTTGTATTCCGAGAGCCAATAGAGGTAGAGGTCGCGGCGGACGGTGACCGATCCGTACGAGATCATCACCTCGCCCCGCGAACGGAAAACGCCGAGCGGGATAAAGATCGCCGAGAGGATCAGCGCCGCCGTCACCGCGAGAACGGTGATGAAGAACGCGCGGTTGCCGCGCCGGGAGCGGGTCCGGGCGGTGTTATCCGATCTTGCCATTGCCTTCCTCCTTCGTTTGCGGTTCGGGATGCAGTTCTTTCTTTTTTTCTTCGTAGAGGAGCAGGACGCGGGCGGCGGATTCCGCCGCGTCTTCGCCGCGGTTCGGACGCAGGAAAACCCCGGCGTCGCGACCGCCGCCGAAGCGGAGTCCCGGTCGTTCTGCGAACACGAGCGCCCAGACCGAGAGGTCGCCGACTCCCTTCGCCGTGAAGCGGATGTCGCTTGGGCGGAACTCGACCTTGGTCAGCCCGATCCGGGAAGCCGCGGCGCGGAGCAGCGAGAGCCAGAGCAGACGCCGCGTCTCCTTCGGCGGTTCGCCGAAGCGTTCGCGGAATTCGGTCTCGACGTCGGAAAGGTCGTCTTCGGAGAGGATCAGCGAGATCTTCTTATACATCTCCATCCGATGCGCCGAGAGCGGGATATAGGACGCGGGAATATTCGCCGAATCGGGATACTCGATCTTCGCCTCGCTGACTTCCCGCGCGACCTTGCCCTGTTCTTCGAGGATCGCCTCGTTCAGAAGCCGGATATAGAGGTCGTAGCCGACCGAGTCGATGTGCCCGTGCTGTTCGGCGCCGAGCAGGTTCCCCGCCCCGCGGATCTCAAGGTCGCGGAGCGCGATCTTAAATCCCGCGCCGAATTCGGCGTATTCGCGGATCGCCGAGAGCCGTTTGACGGCGATCTCGGAGAGCGCCTTGCCGGGGCGGAAGGTGAAGTAGGCGTAGGCGTGGCGGCTGCTCCGTCCGACCCGTCCCCGGATCTGGTGAAGCTGCGAGAGCCCCATCCGGTCGGCGTTCTCGATGATCAGCGTATTGGCGTTCGGGAGATCGACGCCCGTCTCGATGATGGTGGTGCAGACAAGAACGTCGATCTCGCCCCGGACGAGCGACTGCCAGATGTCTTCGAGTTCGTCCTTCTCCATCCGTCCGTGGGCGTAGGCGACCCGCGCCTCGGGGAGCGCGCGTTTGACGCGCCCGGCGACGAGGTCGATGTCGTCAATCTTGTTATAGAGGTAGAGCACCTGTCCGCCGCGGGCGAGTTCCCGCCGCATCGCCTCGCCGATCACGACGTCGTCGTGCGCGAGGACGAAGGTCTCGACGGGATGGCGGTCGCCCGGCGCCTCGTCGAGGATCGACATATCGCGGATGCCGCTCATCGCCATATTCAGCGTGCGCGGGATCGGGGTGGCGGTCAGGGTGAGAACGTCGACGTCGGCGGCGAGTTTTTTCAGTTTTTCCTTCTGCGCGACGCCGAACCGCTGTTCCTCGTCGACGACGAGCAGTCCGAGATCGCGGAAGGAGACCGACGCGCCGAGCAGGGCGTGGGTCCCGACGATGAGGTCGATCTCGCCGCGTTTGAGCCGCCGGAGAATGGCGGCGGACTCCTTCGGGGAACGGAAACGCGAAAGCATCTCGACCGTCACGGGGAATCCCCGCATCCGTGAGAGCGCGGTCTGATAATGTTGCAGGGCGAGGATGGTGGTCGGGACGAGGATCGCGACCTGTTTGCCCGACACGATCGCCTTGAAGGCGGCGCGGAGCGCGACCTCGGTCTTCCCGTATCCGACGTCCCCGCAGAGAAGGCGGTCCATCGGCACGGGGCGGAGCATATCGGACTTGATCTCGCGGATCGCCTCGGTCTGGGATTCGGTCTCCTCGAACTCGAAGGCGTCGGCGAACTCGCGCTCCATCTCGCCGTCGGGCGAGAACGCGAAGCCGGGGCGGCGCTGACGGCGGGCGTAAAGGTCGATCAGTTCCTTCGCCATTTCCTTCGCCGCCGTTTTCGCCTTCGCCTTGGCTTTTCCCCATTCGGGTCCGCCGAGGCGGGAGAGCCGGACGGTTCCGTCCTCCGCCTTCGCGCCGATGTAGCGCGAGATCATTTCAAGCCGCTCGGCGGGAAGGAAGAGTTTGTCGGTCCCGGCGTAGCGGATAGCGATATAGTCGCGGGTCGCCCCGGCGACGGTGATGGTCTCGATCCCCTCGAAGACCCCGATCCCGTAGTTCGCGTGGACGACGTAGTCGCCCTCGGACAGGTCGGCGTAGGAGAGGATGCGCTTTCCCGCCGACGCCTTGTGACGGGATCTTTGCTGCCGGCGGCGGACCGCGTCGGCGCGTTCCTCGTCGGTGCGGGTGGTCAACACCGCGACGCGGGCGTTGAGCAGATCATAGCCGGACGAGACGGCGCCGATCCCGACGGTGATCGCCCCGGGCAAAACGGTCTCGGCGTCGGGGATCGCGTCGGACGGGGCGCGGCGGGCGGGCAGATCGCGTTCGCGGAGCGAGTCGGTCAGCGCCTCCGCCTCCGCGTCGGATCCGGCGAGAAGCAGGATGCGGTATCCGCCCGCAAGGAAGGAACCGATCTCCTCGGAAAGCATCTCGAAGCGCCCGGCGTAGGAGACGGTACGGCGGCAACGGAAGCCGAACAGCCCCGCGAGCCGGGTCGCGCCCACCCCGCCCCCGAAGGGATTGACGTGGACGGCGACCGACCCCGAAAGCAGGCGGTCGAGTCCCGCCGACGTCGGGGGCGTGATCGCGTATTTCCCGACGAGAACCCCCGCGTCAAGCAGGTTCTTGATCGTCTCGACGACCAAAGCGGACTGCCCTTCAAGTCGCTCCCGCACCTCGTTCGTGCCGAGCAGGAACACGACGGGATGCCCGCTTCCCGGAAGGAAATCCGGGAGAGTCGACGAATCGGGAGATACGAGCGGAAAGTATTTGTCAAGGAAGGAAAGATCGGTCCCGCGTTCGAGCGCCGCAAGTTCGGCGGCGTAGACCTCGCGGGCGTGCGCCTTCGCGTCGGCGTCGGGGTCGGGGGGCGCCGTTTTGCTCCGTCCCGCGCGCGGCGCGGGCAGGCGGGCGAGTTCCCCCGAAACGATCTCGCGCACGCGGGCAAGCGCGTCCGCCGTCGGAACGATCTCGCGCGCCGGAAGGAGCGTGACGGGGTCGGTAAGCGTTTCGGTGATGCGCTGGGTCAGAGGATCGAAGCGGCAGATCCTGTCGACCTCGTCCCCGAAGAAATCGAACCGGAACGGCGACGTTTCGCCGCCGGGAAAGACGTCGACGATCCCGCCGCGCCGGGTGAACTGCCCCGCGGATTCGACCGTATCGACGCGACGGTACCCGTTCTCGGAAAGGATCTCCGAAAGCACGTCGGGGGAGAGGATCGAGCCGGAGGAAAGGACCGTTCCGGCGTCGGCGAGCCGTTCGGCGGAGACGGTCGGCTGCAAGGCGGCGAAGGGGGTGGTGACGACGGCGTCGAACTCGCCGGACAGCGCGCGGTACAACACGGAAAGCCGCTCACGTTCAAGATCGTGAGAGGCAGTCATATGATGGAGGCAGAATTCGCGTGCGGGGTAGGCGGCGGCGGTGAGCCCCGCGTCGCACAGCATCGCCGCGACGCGCACCGCTTCGCTCTCGTCCCGGGTGAAAACCATCGCGGGGCGGCGCGAGGGGTCGGCGCGGTGATCCCGGATCGCCTCCGCGAGGAAGGCGTCCGCCGCCCCGCCCGAGAGTCCGTTGACGACGATGGGAAGCGGCGTTTTCGCCGCCGTCGTCTCGGAGAGCGTCAGCGACGCGCTCCGGAACTCTCTGTCCAGGCGGATCGGATTGGTGATTCTTTGCATGGAGCGTCCTTTATCTCAATGGGAATAGCGGTTCATCGCAGTCTCGACGTCCCCCGAAACGACGAGGGTCGCGGCTTGGAAAAGATCGTCGGCTTTGTCGGTGATCTTCTTCAGATCCTCCGGGGAAAGTTTGCCGAGCACCCAGTCGACGAGGTCGTATTCGGGGTGGGGTTTCTGCCCGACGCCGATCCGGATCCGGGGAAACGCCTCGCTTCCGAGTTGTTCGGTGATATTGCGCAGCCCATTGTGTCCGCCGTGCGAACCGCTCCGGCGGATACGGACGCGCCCGGGTTCAAACGAAATATCGTCGCAGAAAACGAGGATGCGTTCGGGCGGGATCTTGTAGAACGCCGCCGCCTCGCGTACCGACTCGCCGGACGAGTTCATATAGGTCTCGGGTTTCAGGAAAAGCACGCCGTGACCCCCGAGCGCGCCGCGCCCGGTCAGCCCCTTATGGGCGGCGCGGTCGATCTTCACCCCCGCTTTTTCCGCGACGGCGTCGATCGCGATATACCCGGCGTTATGCCGCGTTCCGCGGTATTTGTCGCCCGGGTTGCCCAGCCCGACGACAAGCCACTCGACGGGCGGTTTCGGTTCCTCTTTTTTTCCGGCGAAGACGCGCCGGAACAGTTCGTTCAGATCGGTCATACCTCTCCTTTACCGTCCGCCGAGTGCGGCGTAGCGCGCGTCGAGATCGGCGATCCACGCCTCGCTTCCCGCGTCGCTCGGCATCGAAAAGCCGCCGCGCGGCGAGAGCGAGAGCGAACCGATCTTCGGTCCGTCCGGCATACACGAGCGTTTGAACTGCTGCGAGAAGAAGCGGCGGAAAAAGGTCTTTTCCCATCCGTAGATCGCGTCGAGCGAGTAGTCGGGGGAGAAAGCGCGGACGGCGAGCCGCAGGATCTTGCCCGGCGCAAATCCGTGCCGTACCGAGTACCAAAGGAAGAAATCGTGAAGTTCGTAGGGACCGACGATCCCCTCGGTCTTCTGCGCGATCTCGCCGTTTTCGGGCGGGAGCAGTTCGGGGCTGACCGGGGTGGCGAGAATATCCCGCAGAACGGCGGCGGCCGCCGTCTCTCCCTTTTCCTCGAATTCCGAGGCGATCGAGGCGACGAGGTGGCGCATCAGCGTCTTCGGCACGCCGGCGTTGACCCCGTACATCGACATCTGGTCGCCGTTGTAGGTCGCCCAGCCGAGCGCGAGTTCGGAGAGGTCTCCGGTCCCGACGACGAGACCGCCTTCCCCGTTCGCTATATCCATCAGGATCTGCGTGCGTTCGCGCGCCTGCGCGTTCTCGTAGACGGCGTTCGTGTTCTTCGGGTCGTGCCCGACGTCGGCAAAGTGCTGTTCGACCGCCCGATTGATCGGGATCTCCGAGAAGGACGCGCCGAGGGCTTCTGCAAGTTTCTCGGCGTTGCCGCGGGTGCGCCCCGTCGTGCCGAAGCCCGGCATCGTGACGGCGTGCACCGCCGTCCGGGGAAGCCCGATAAGATCGGCGGCGGCGACCGAGACGAGCAGAGCGAGGGTCGAATCGAGTCCGCCCGAAACCCCGACCACTGCGCTCTTCGCGTACGCCCGCTCCATCCGTCCCGCAAGCGCGCGCGCCTGGATTTTCAGGATCAGGTCGCACCGCCGTTTCAGTTCGGCGGGATCGGAGGGGACGAAGGGGAGACGGGGAACGGCGGGTGTCGGAACGTCCGCCTCGTGCAGATCGAATTCGGTTTTATCGTAGAGCGGCGCTCCGGATGTTTCCGTCTTTGCGCGGCGCCGCTCGGACAGGACGAGATCGAGGTCGACCGTCGCCGACAGGATCGGGCGGTCGGAGAACGGCTCGGATTCGGCGACCGTTTTCCCGAGCGAGGCGACGATCCCCTGCCCCGAGAAAACGAGGTCGGTGCCGCTCTCGCCCTTCCCCGCTCCGGCGTAGACGTACACCGCGCGGACGCGCGCGGAATGGAGCGAGACGAGCGTCCGCCGGAACGCCGCGCGACCGACGGTCTCGGGGTCGGCGGCAAGGTTCACGATCAGGGTCGCCCCCGCCGCGGCGTGACAGACCGAGGGGGGGACGGGGAGCGTCAGATCCTCCCCGATCTCACAGGCGACCGTGAGACGCGGCGCGCCCGACCGGGTAAAGAGTTGACGCGCGCCGAAAAGACAGGTCTCTCCGGCGTACGAAACGACCCGGTTCTCCTCCGGCGCCGGGGAAAAGACCCCGCTTGCCGCGGTTTTCGGCACAAGCCCGAGCAGCCGCCCGCGGAAGGCGACGGCGGCGGCGTTATACAGTTTTCCGTCCAGAGCGACGGGAAGCCCGACAAATGAGAGCAGATCGAGTTCCGCCGTTTCGTCGAGGTATGCGCGAAGCACCGTCTCGACCGTCTCGGTAAGGCAGGACGAGAGGTACAAGTCTCCCGCCGTCGCCCCCGTCAGGGCGAGTTCCGGCGTGACCGCGACCGAGACCCCCGCCTCCGCCGCCCGTTCGGCAAGCGAGACGAGTTCCCGGACGTTTTCCCCGGGATTGCAGACGCGCGCGTCCGGATTCAGCGCGCCGACGACAAGAAAGCCGTCTTTCATATCGAATCATCCTTTCCCGTTCTTCGTTTGGGATCGTATTCGCCCGAACGCCGCCGGGCGGCGAAGGGGCGGTTTTCGGTCAGTTAGCGGTTTCCTCGCGCACGAGGATCAACTCGTTTGCGTAGGGGAGCGCCTTGATCGCGTCGCAGAGCGTATGCCACTCGGTGAGTTTGTGCGCGCGGCGGGCGTAATACATATTGATCAGCACCTCGTAGTTGAGGGTGACCGTGCGGAGTTGATTGTAACTTTCGGGGAGGAGTTGGATCATATCCAGCCAATCCTGCCGATCCTTGGTCTCGACGAAGCGCAGGCGCGCCGCTTCGAGATACGAGATGACCGAATCGAGCACGGCGAGTCCCGCCTCGCTCATTCCGTCGCAGGAAAAGTCCTCGCGCCCGAAGGGTTTGGCGTGGATCTTGTGCATCGTGCTGGTCGAGTTGGCGACCGTGCCGACCTTGTACGTGTCAAACTCTTTCCACCAGTAGAGGGGTCCGGTAATATCCATCGAAACGAGGACCTGCCGGAGAAATTTCCGGTGATCCGACCCCGCCTTCGCAAGCCGCCGGGCGAGCGAAAGATCATTCTCGCCGAGGACGAACGTCCCGTCGGGTTCGGTATGGCTGTCGTACCTGTCCCAACTGTTCAGGGGGTTGCGCGCCCCGCGGATGGCGTTCTCGAAGTTCATGACCGAGATTCTTTCGACTTTCAGCATTTTCTCCTCCGTTCCCGCGGGCGTTCGTCCCGCGGACAAAACTTATTTATTCAGGACAAATGGAAAAAGGGAGCAGGCAAACGCGGGGGCTTCCCCGCCCGGGGTCGGTTCAGACGCGGCGCAGGTGGAAAACCGCGGCGGTGAAGTCGCCGAGTTTCCTGCAATCGAAGGGGAGCCCGACCTCGGCGAGCGTGTCGCCGTGGAAGGTCGCGCCGCTCTCCTCGATAAAATACGAGGCGGCGGGGTCGAGCCCCGGAAGACGCGGAAACAGGTGTTCGGCGTTGGTCTCGGCGAGCAATTTGACGAGCGTCAGGGTCGCCTTCGACCGATCCTTGGACACGATAAGGAACCCGAAGAGGTTTCCGGAAAACGGATCCGCCACCCGGTAGAGGTCGCCCGACAGGATCAGATCCTCGTCGCGGCGGAAAAGCTCGTTCTGCTCGCGGATCGCGTTCCTTTCCTCATCGGGAAGTTTCGACAGATCGAGTTCAAAGCCAGTCGCGCCGAGATGCGCGACGGCGCACCGGGTGAAGAACGGGGTGGTGCGCCCGTTCTGGTGGTTCGGGCAAGCCGCGACGTGACAGGACATCGCCGACGGCGGATAGACGTAGGAGGTGCCGTACTGGATGAGGCACCGCATCCCGGCGTCGGTGTCGTCCGACGTCCAGATCTGCGGGAAGTAGTAAAGCATCCCGAAGTCGAACCGCGCCCCGCCGCCCGAACATCCCTCGAAGAAGACGCCGGGATTGGCGAACACGATCCGCTCGAAGAGGTCGTAGAGCCCGAGCGCGTAGGCGTGGGCGAAACACTCGCGGTCGTTTTCCGCCGCCGCGGAAGAAAAGAGTTCCGTGACGTTGCGGTTGCTGTCCCATTTCACGTAGTCGATCGCGTTTTCCGAGAGCACGCGGTTGACCGCCGAAACGATATAGTCGCGCACCTCGGGACGGGTAATATCCAGCACGAGCTGCCGCCGCGAGAGCAGCGGTTCGTAGCCGGGGCAGGAGATCGCCCAGTCGGGGTGGGCGCGGTAGAGGTCGGAGTCGGGGTTGACCATCTCCGGCTCGAACCAGAGCCCGAACTTCAAGCCGCGGGCGTGACAGCGTTCGATCAGGGGCGTGAGCCCTTCGGGCAGCTTGCTGCGGTTGACGGTCCAGTCGCCGAGCCCGGCGCTGTCGTTGTTGCGCGCGCCGAACCAGCCGTCGTCGAGGACGAAGGTGTCGATCCCGGTGCCCTCGGCGGCGTCGATGATCGGATAGAGCCGTTCGTAGTCGAAATCGAAGTAGGTCGCCTCCCAGTTGTTGACGACGATCGGACGGGGACGCTTGACGAACGCGGGGTTCATCAGGTGTTCGCGGGCGTAATCGTGGAACGCGCGCGACAGTCCGCCGAGCCCGTCGGGAGAGAAGGCGAAGACCGCCTCCGGGGTGTCGAAAGTCTCGCCGGGAGAGAGCGTTTTCGAGAAGGCGAAGTCCGAGATCCCGCCGAGAAGCCGAGTCGAACCGTTCTGCGCCCCCTCGACGGAGATCTTCCACGAGGAGGAGTAGACGAGCGCAAGACCGTAGGCGCGTCCGGCGTTCTCGGTCGCCGTCCGTTCGACGACGGCGGCGAAGGGGTTCTCGGTCGCCGAACTGCTGACGCGCTTGGAATCGACCGAGATCACGCCGTGCCGGACCGGGGTGCGTTCGGGCATCCGTTCGCGCACCCACGCGCCGTAGAGCGTGATGAGATCGTAGCCGTTGCCGGGGAGGTCGAGCGCCGCCGAATAGGCGCGCAGGATTTTCAGTTTTCCCTTCCCCGTATTTTTGATCCGGGCGGAACGCGCGACGGCGGGCGCGTCGTCGAAAACGGTATAGAAGAGTTCGACCGAGACGCCGCGGACGGGGTCGGACAGGGTGACGGCGAGCGTCTCGCCCCCAAACGACGTCGGGAGCCCCGCGAGTTTGTGATCCCGGACGATCCGGTATCCGACGTAGCGCAGATCGACCGTCGTTTCCCCCTCTTCGCCCCGGAACACGAGCATCGGTTCGCGGTAGTCGCCGCGCCCGTAAGCCGGCGCCTCGGCGCTGATCTGATTCTGACTGACCGTCCCCGGAATACGGGCTTCAAACGAGCCCGCCGCCTCGCCCCGGAAGAGCGAAAGATCGTCGCCCGCGTGGATCGGCGCGCCGAAATAACGGTGTTCGAGCACGCCGTCGACGACCCCCATCGCGTAGGTCGTCCCCTTGCCCGTCAGGGTGAAGATCGCGTTCTTTTCGTCGAATGAGATCATATTCGGTTCCTTTCCCGTATCGTTCGGTGATTACTCGGTGAGTTCGGGGGGAAGCACGTCGCCGTAGGAGACGGTGTATCGCCACTCGACGACGTCGCCCGGAGAGAGCGTCACGGCGGACGCGCTCCGGTCGATGAAAATTCCGTTGACCAGGACGATCCACCCCGATTCGTTCCCCGCCGAGAACTCGGCGAGGTCGTTGATCGAAGAAACGTAGTAGTTCCCGGCAAGCCCGCTGTAAACGATCCTGAGCCGCGCGGGGCGCTCCGCCGCGAGAAGCAGGTCGAACGCCGTCATCCCGTCGCGGAGAAGGAAGCGGGTCGGGGCGAGATAGACCAGCCCGTCGGGCAGGTTCTTCCGCAAAGCGGGGGACAGTACGTCGGGGTCGTCCGAAAGAGCGAGACAGTCGACCGAAAGCGTGACGGTCTCCGCCCCCTCGGGGATCTCCTCCTGATTGTACGCGTAGTGTTCGTCGACGCTCTCGACGCGACCGAAGAGCAAAACGCCGCCGACGACAAGAAACAGCAGAAGGAATCCCGCCGCGACCGAAAGCCGGATCTTTTTCATCTCTTCCCTTCCGGATCAGCGGCTGCTGTCGTAATAGGGATACTTGATCCGCTCCGTGCTGATCCTCTCCCAGTTGGCGAAATCGTTGGCGTCACCCGTGATCTTGTAGGTAATGAGGTTCCAGTCGCGGGGGGCGGTCGACCGGTTGGCTTTCGCGCCGTTCATGTAGAAGTAGCGGACGACCTCCTCGTCGTCTCCTACGTCCTTGACCGATCTGCCGACGGCGGTATGGTCAAGTCCGAGCGCCTCGAGGATGGTCGGGCAGAGGTTCTCGTGGGACAGTTGCTTCTGCGAACGCTGCAGAGGCACGGTCGTATCGGCGCCCCTCGGCTTGATCATCAGGACCGGGACGCGCTCGCCGGTATCGGGTTCGCCCGTCAGAACGTTCTCGATCTCGCTTGCGTGTTCGAGGTCGGTGACGGTTCCCGTCCTGCCGTGGTCGGCGGTCACGATGATCGTCGTTTTATCGTACAGTCCCTTTTCTTTGAGTTGTTCGATATAGAGCAAGAGCGTACCGATATCGCCCCTCGTCTGTTGAAGCAGTCCCTCTCTGTCGGACGCAAACTCCGCGCGGTTGCCGGCGGCGTCCATATAATAAGGTTCGTGAGAACCGGACAGATGGTAGAACAGGTAGGTCGCGGCGTTGTTCCGGACGGTCAGCCCCTGACTGACGAGGTCGGCGCGGAAACGGACGTCGTCGCTCGAATACACGTCGTATTCTGCGTTCGGATCGTCGTAGACGTAGGTGAAATAGTCGTTGGTGTAGTAGTGGAAGTAGGGTTTCAGCGCCTCGGGCGTCCAACGGTAGGACGAGAGGATCATCATCGCCGAAAGGATCCGTCCCTTCGGGGGAAGTTCCATCGGCGGCGCGGCGTTTTCGACCGTGCCGATCAACCACTCGGCGTTCCCGATCGTGTAGGGAACGTCGGTGTAGACGCGCGCCTCGACTTCCCCTTCGCGGAGCGCTTTGAGGAAAGGCGACGTCGTGAAGGCGTTTTCGAGATACTCGCGCGGCTTCTGCGAATAATCGGTTTTGACCCCGGTGAGCAGGTAGGCGACCGAGGGATAGGTGCGCGAATAACTCCCGACGAAATTCTCGTAGAACGTGAAGCCGCCGAGAGCGTTTTCAAGCGCCGGTTCCGCCGCGAGGATCGCGTCGGCGTATTTGTTGTCGAAACGGTCGAGCAGGAAGACGACGACGTTGTTGTTTTCCGAAACGTCGTAGATCCCCTCGCGTTTGAGATAGCCGTTCCGGGAGTTGTCGTAGAGCGAATCGGAGGTCAGAAGCATTACGATCAGGGCGACCGTCTGCGCCACGACGAGCAGCGCGGCAAGCGCGCGGGCGGCGTACTTCCAGACCTTCGGGAACAGGTAGTGGATCAAAAACGGCAGAAGGATCAGGAATACCCAGAGCACCAGATTCAACACCGTCTTCACGCGGTAGTCGTGCCACGCGACGCTGGCGCCGTCGAGCGTTCCGTGGTCGACGTTGAGCAGGTTGCATTGCAGATACCCGCAGATCAAAAACCCGACCGAAAGAGAAACGAACGCGTTGTGGATCTTTCCGCGCAGGAGCGTGAGACACGCGCCGAGCCCGACGAAAACGCCGAGCGCGAGCAGGATCAGCGGCGGGGTGAGCGCCCCGATCCCGAACGGAAGAAAACTGTTGTTCTTGATGAAGACCTCGAGCGGCTGAAAGAGACAGAACGTATAAGCGACGGCAAACGAGACCGGAAGCGCGTTCAAAAGCCGCTGCTTCCAATTCCGCTTGTCGCGCCAGAGAAACGCAAGTTTTTCGCCCGCCGTCGCGGGACGCTTTTTCTTTTCCGCGGCGGGAGGCGTTTTCAGATTCTCGTTACCGGATTCCATCGTTATACTGACCTCGCTGAAATGTTCGTTCAGCATATTATAACATTTTAGACTTAAAAAGTAAAGTCCGAAAACGAAAAAAAGCGGCGCCGGCGAAAAATGGACCGAAAAGAGAAAAAACGGTTGACAAGCGTTCAATTCCGTGATACAATCGGAACAGTTTGAACGCCCGGTGAAACGCCGACGGCATTCGACCCGGAGCGACCCCGGGAAAAGGAGAAACCTATGCTGACAGAAAAACAGTTTGCGATCCTGACCACGTTGGAAGCGGCGAAGAAACCGCTCTCTCAGCGCGCCGTGGCGGCGGGAGCAAAGATCTCGCTCGGCATCGCCAACAAGACGATGGCGGAACTGACCGAAAGCGGACTGATCGCGGGCGGCGCGATCACCGAAAAAGGGCTTGCCGCCCTCGAACCCTACCGGGTAAAGCGCGCGGTGGTCCTTGCCGCCGGGTTCGGTTCGCGGTTGGTACCGATCACGCTGAACACCCCGAAGCCGCTCGTCCGCGTCAAGGGGAAACGGATCGTCGATTCGCTGCTCGACGCGATCACGGCGGTCGGGATCAAGGAGATCTATATCGTGCGCGGCTACCTCGGCGAACAGTTCAGCCAACTGCTTCCGAAATATCCGGATCTCGTCTTCATCGACAACCCGCTCTATATGGAGACGAACAATATTTCGTCCGCCTACTGCGCCCGGCACTTCCTCAAAAACGCCTATATCTGCGAGGCGGATCTCCTGCTCTACAATCCCTCCCTCATCACCAAATATCAGTACCGCTCGAACTACCTCGGGATCCCGGTGGAACGCACCGACGACTGGTGCCTCGAAACCAAGCACGGGACCGTCACGAAGATCGGGATCGGCGGGACGAACTGCCACCAGATCGTCGGGATTTCCTACTGGAACGAGGAGGACGGGAAGCGGCTCGGACGGCATCTTGAAGAGGACTTCAACGCGCCGGGCGGGAAGGAACGCTTCTGGGATCAGGTCGCGCTTGAAAACCATATCTCGGACTACCGGATCGGGGTGCGCGAATGCCGCTTCGAGGACATCTGCGAGATCGACACCTTCGGCGAACTGCAAAAGCTGGACGAGACCTACCGGGTGAACTGACCTCCCGGGGGGCGGTTTCAAAAAAGCGAGCGCAGACCGCGTTTTTGCGGTCTGCGCGTTTTGTTTTTTTCTGTGGGATCAGAGCGCGGCGGTGATCGCGGCGAGGAACTCGGGGAATTCCTCGAAGGCGGGAAGATCGGGGTTGTCCGCCTTGATCTTCTCGGTCGAGCGGAAGAGGAAGCCCGCCTTGCTCGCGCGGATCATTCCGAGGTCGTTGAAACTGTCGCCGGCGGCGATCGTCTCGAACCCGATGGATTGCAGGGCGCGGACGGTCGAGAGTTTCGAGTTGGCGATCCGCATTTTGTAGCCGGTGATCGCGCCGTCGGGGGCGACTTCGAGCGAGTTGCAGAAGAGCGTCGGCATCCCGAGTTTTTCCATCAGGGGAGCGGCGAACTGCTCGAAGGTGTCGGAGAGGATCAGGACCTGCGATCTCTTCCTGAGCGCGTCGAGAAATTCCTTCGCGCCGGGGAACGGATCGATCCCCGCGATGACCTTCTGAATTTCGGGAAGCCCCAGTTTGTGTTCTTTCAGAATGGCGAGCCGGAACTTCATCAGTTTGTCGTAATCGGGCTCGTCGCGGGTGGTGCGTTTCAGTTCCTCGATCCCGGTCGCGCGGGAAAAGGCGATCCAGATCTCGGGGACGAGCACCCCTTCCATGTCAAGGCATACGATGTTCAACGTGGTTTCTCCTTTGATTTGACTATGATTATACTCTCCCGTTTCCGGGATACAAGAACGAGTTTATTCCGGCTTCCCCGCTTTGAGGCGGGCGAGCAGGGCTTCCCTTTCGTTGTCGACCTTCCCCGAGGCGGCAAGGCGAAGCAGGGCGTCGAGCGCCTCTTTGCGCGCGGGTCCCGCGGGAACGGCAACAAGGTCGTTCCCCCGCACCGCGAGGTCGGCGAGCGTCGCGGGACGTCCGCTTTCAATAAAGGCGGCGACGGCGCTCTCCCCCGCTTCGGCTCCGGGATCGCGGTACGCCCGGGCAAGGGCGACGGCGTCGCGGGCGACAGCCGCCCCGAAATCGACGAGGAAGAGTCCGGCGCACGACAGATCTGCGGGCAGCCCGGCGGCGTACGCCGCGACGGCAGCCGAGGCGCGGCGTTCGCTCTTCCGGTCGGTTCTCAAAGATCGGAAAAGGGCGGCGGTCGCATCCGCGCCGAGCGGACGGGCGAGGGCGGCGAGGGCGAGGGGCGGGTCGGACGAAAGGCGCGACGCGGCGCTCGCCGCGTTATCCCAACCGTCGCCGAGAGGCGCCAGCGCGGGAACGGCGGCGAAGAGAACGTCGCGGTAGGTTTGCAAGACCGATCCCGACGCCTTCCCCGACAGCAGTTTCAGAAGTTCCTCCCGGATCCGTTCGGGCGAGACGCGCCGGACCGAGGGCGCGAGACGAAAAAGGGCGGCGGCGGTGTTCGGCTCGATCGAGAAACCGAGCGTCGAAGAGAAGCGCAGCGCCCGCAGAACGCGGAGCGAATCCTCGGTAAAGCGGCGGTCGGGATCCCCCACCGCGCGGATCAGGCGCGCCGAAAGATCGGCTTGTCCGCCGAAGGGGTCGATCAGTCCGTCCGCCCTCGAATACGCCATCGCGTTGACGGTGAAATCGCGGCGGCGAAGATCCTCTTCGAGCGAAGCGGTGAAGACGACGCCGTCCGGGTGTCTGCCGTCCGAATAATCCCCGTCGACCCGGTAGGTCGTCACCTCGTAGGGGCGTCCGTCCGAGAGGACGGTCAGCGTTCCGTGGGCGATCCCGGTCTCGATCACGCGGAAGCCCGTGAGCGCCCGCTTCATCTCGTCGGGGGTGGCGGAGGTCGTCAGATCGTAGTCGTGCGGTTCGACGCCGCGGCAGAGGTCGCGGACGCATCCGCCGACAAGGTACGCGGAGTAACCGCGGGAGGCGAGACGTTCGGTCACGGCAAGGCATCCCGCCGGAATCGGAAAGTCCATCCGTCCCCCTCCTTTCGGCGTTTTTTTCAGTATAGCACAGTTTCCGCCGCTTTTCAAGTTCTTTTGGGCGCGGCGGACGGCTTTTTTCGTTTTTTTCGGGGAAACCGTTGCGGAATCCGGCAAGTTATGCTATACTGTTCCGAGAAAACTACGGAGGGTCGTTATGACGATCAAGGAAGAATCGCTGGAAGCGCATAAAAACTGGGGCGGAAAGATCGAGGTGATCTCGCGGGTGAAGATCCGCGACCGGCACGATCTTTCGGTCGCCTATACTCCCGGAGTGGCGGAACCCTGCCTCGCGATCGAAAAGGATCCCGACCTCTCCTATTCCCTGACCCGGCGCTCGAACCTGGTGGCGGTCGTCACCGACGGCACCGCGGTGCTCGGTCTCGGCGACATCGGACCCGAGGCGGGGATGCCGGTGATGGAGGGGAAATGCGCCCTCTTTAAGGAATTCGCCGACGTCGACGCCTTCCCGATCTGCGTGAAGACGAAGGACGTCGACGAACTCGTCAAAACCATCTACCATATCTCGGGGTCGTTCGGCGGGATCAACCTCGAAGACATCTCGGCGCCCCGCTGTTTCGAGGTCGAGCGGAGATTGCAGGAGATCTGCGATATTCCGGTCTTTCACGACGATCAGCACGGCACCGCGGTCGTGGTCGGCGCGGCGCTGCTCAACGCCCTGAAAGTCGTGGGCAAGAAGATCGGCGAGGTAAAGTGCGTCATCAACGGCGCGGGCTCCGCCGGCATCGCCATCGGGCGGCACCTGCTCCGGCTCGGACTGGGTGAACTGATCCTCGTCGACCGGGCGGGGATCGTCGCGCGGGGTGAGGCGTGGCTCAACCCGGCGCAGAGCGAAATGGCGCAGATCACCAACCCCCGCGACCTGCACGGGACGCTCGCTGACGCGGCGAGGGGAGCCGACGTTCTGATCGGCGTGTCTGCGCCGGGCGTGTTCAACGCCGGAATAATCGGCTCGATGGGACGCGATCCCATCGTCTTCCCGATGGCGAACCCGACCCCGGAGATCCTGCCCGAAGAGGCGAAAGCCGCCGGGGCGAAAATCGTCGGAACCGGCAGAAGCGACTACCCGAACCAGATCAACAACGTGCTCGCCTTCCCCGGCATTTTCCGGGGCGCGCTCGACTGCCGCGCGCGGGCGATCAACGAGGAAATGAAGACCGCCGCCTCGTTCGCCATCGCGTCGCTTATCCCCGACGGGGAACTGTCCGAAACGAACATCATCCCCTCCGCGCTTGACAAGAGGGTCGCGCGCGCCGTCGCCGACGCCGTGATCGAAGCGGCGGAAAAAACGGGGGTTTCACGCATTTCCGTCGGATGATCCCAAATAATTGAAGAGTTCGTTCACGTCGCCCGCCCCCATTACGACGATCACGTCGCCGGGGCGGGCGGCTTTTTCCAGTTCCGACGCCGCCCGCCCGAAATCGGGGATCGCCGTCGCCTTGCAGCCGATTGCCCGCGCGAGCGATTCGTTCGAGACGCCGAGATTGTCGGTCTCCCGCGCCGGGAAGATCGGGAGGACGAGGACGCGGTCCGCCGCCCGGAGCACAGAGGCGAACCCGTTGAGTTCCGCCCTCGTCCTCGAATAGGTGTGCGACTGGAACGCGACCGAAAGCGAACCGCGGCAGAGCGGGCGAAGGGCGGAGAGCGAGGACGCGATCTCGCTCGGATGGTGGGCGTAGTCGTCGTACCAAAGCGCGCCGCCCCACCGCCCCCGCAGGGTCAGGCGACGGTCGGGGAGGGAAACGTCCGAGAGCGCGGACGCCGCGAGGGGGATCGGTACGCCGACCGACTCCGCCGCAAGGATCGCGGCGAGGGCGTTTTCGAGATTGTGCCGTCCCGGAACCGGAAGGATCAGTTTTCCCGCCGTCGTTCCCCGGAAAACGAGTTCCGCCTCGGTCTTGCCTTCGCTCTCCCCGACCCCTTCGGCAAACAGATCCGCTCTTCGGTCGCGGGACGAGAAGGTCAGGACGTCCCCCGCCCCGGCGAGCGGAAGAAGCGACGGCGAAACGATCCGCACCCCCGCCCCCGAAAGATACCGCATAGCCGAACGGGACAGCGCGGCGAAGTCGGGGAAATAGTCGGTGTGGTCGAGTTCGAGGTTGAGAAGGACAGCGTGGGTCGGCGAGAGCGAAAGGAACGAGTCGGTGTATTCGCACGCCTCCGAGAGAAAGACGCCGCCCCCGCCGACGCGGAACGTCCCCCCGCCGGAAAGCGTCCCGCCCGAAACCGTCGTCGGAGAGAGCGACGCGCGAAGAAAGATCGCGTCGAGCATCGCGGTCACGGTCGTTTTCCCGTGGCTGCCCGCCACCGTCACGCGGATCGGGGATTCCCGCATAAGATACGCGAGGAAGTCGGAACGGGAGATCAGCGGGATCCCGCGCCGCGCCGCCTCCCCGACCGTCGGGTGATCGGGCGGCGCCGCCGCCGTATAGATCACGGCAAAGACCCCGGCGGGGAGCGGCGTCCCCTCCGGGAAAACCGAGATCCCCGTCCCCGAAAAGGACGCCGCGACCGAGGTCCGCCGATCCTCCCCCGCGACAGAGAACCCCCGGAGCCGGGCGATCCGGGCAAGCGACGACGTTCCGACGCCCCCGATCCCGAGAAACCACAGCGACGCCCCGGGGGCGAGCAGCCGCGCGGTCGCTTCCCCGCCCCGGAGAGTATTCCTCATCAAACCGATCACCTCCTTCGACAGGGTATGCGTCGGGTGCGGGATCGGTTATTCATTCTAATGTTAAATTTTTCACGAAAACAAAATGTTTTGGAATAATTGTGAATAATCTTTACATACTATTCACAATTCGTGCATTGTTTGTTCTTCCGTTTTGATTATAATAGAAATTGACAGTTTAAGGATGACGCAAGGAGGGAATAACAGGAGACGCGGGACGCCGCGCCCCGACAGAAGAGAGAGGACGAAAAAACCATGCAGATCACCGATATCAAGATCAGAAAACTTTTTGACGAAGGACCCATGAAGGCGGTCGTTTCGGTCACCTTCGACAACGCGCTCGCCGTACACGACATCAAGGTGATCTACGCGCACGACCGCACCTTCATCGTGATGCCGTCCCGGAAGAATCCCGACGGAACCTACCGCGACATCGTTCACCCCATCAACGCGGCGTTCCGGACCGCGCTCGAAGAGGCGATCCTCGACGCCTACCGCACCTCTTTGAACGAAGCGCGGGAAGCGGCGGAAAACGGCGAAAACGCGGTCTCCGACGACGCCCTCGTCTGACGGAATATCGGACAATATAAAAACGCGCGGGGATCCGGTCGGATCCCCGCGCGTTTTGTTCGGCGGACGGATTACGCTTCGTCCGTTTGTTTTGCGTCGTACGGCGCTTTTTTCTTTTTGCCCTTCGCGCGCTTGCCGGGTTTCGTTTTGATCGGTTCGACCGCGGGAGGATTCTCCTCCGGCGTCTCTTCCGGGAGCGGGGCGGGTGCGGGCGCGCGACCGTCGCAGTAGGCGAAGAAGTCGAGCACCTCTTTCTCGTAGCGTTCGCGCTCGACGAGATAACTCATTCCGTGGTCGGCGCCGGGGACGATCAGAAGCCTCTTCTCCGACGCGCAGGCGAGATAGTTCTGATAGGTCATCGTGACCGGGACGAACTTATCCGCCGCGCCGTGCGCGAACAGCACCGGGACGCGGCAGAACCGAAGCGCGTCCTCCGCGGAATAGCGGCTGTCGGAATTGTTCAGTTTCCGGCGGCAGATGTCGCTCGCCACCTTCGCGCGGAAGCCGGTAAAGGGCAGGTGCAGATTCTTTTCGGACACGTATTTCCAGATCGCGTAAGGGGACGTGAAACCGCAGTCGGCGAGGATCCCGTGCACGCAGTCGGGCAGGTTCAATCCCGACGCCATCAGAACCGTCGCCGCGCCCATCGAAACGCCGGCAAGATAGAGCGGCGTCACGGTATCGTTCCGCGCGGTCAGGTAGTTGACCCAACCCTGACAGTCGAAGCGTTCGAGAAGCCCGAAGCCCATATACTCTCCGCTGCTTCCCTTCTGTCCTCTCTGTTCCACGAACAGGACGTTGCACCCGTTTTTGAACCAGAAATCGTAGATCATCGAAAAGTCGCGCGACCAGGCGGAGCGCCAGCCGTGGAAGGCGACGACCGTCCGTTTCGCGTCATCGACCCGGAAGTAGTGTCCGATCAGCCGCACCCCGTCGAATCCCTCGATTTCGACCGTCTCGTGCGGAAGAGACGCGAGTTTTTCGGAATTCTCCCTCTGCTCGGCGAAGATCTGTCTCAGTTTGCCCGATCCCGCCATCGCGTCGCGGCGTTTTTCAAACTGCGGCGGATCCTTGCGGTCGATGGCGAACGAGAGCATCATCCGCGTGACGGCGTAGGAGATCGCCGTCGCGCCGCAGACCGCGGTCGAGACCGAGGCGACGGCGGCAAGGATGGCGTTCCGTTTCTTTTCGTTCATTTCAAGTCCTCCTTTCAGGCGTGGGCGGCTTCCGCCGCCTCCTCCTTTTCGAGGTTGTCGCGGGCGGTCGCCAGCATCAGTTTGATCCGGTTGAGTTGGTTGACCTCGCTTGCGCCGGGGTCGTAGTCGACGGCGGCGATATTCGCCTCCGGGAAGGTGTTTTTGAGAATTTTGATCACGCCCTTCCCCATCACGTGGTTCGGAAGGCATCCGAAGGGCTGGATGCAGACGACGTTCGGCACGCCGATCCGGAGCAGTTCGACCATCTCGCCGCAGAGGAACCATCCCTCTCCGTACTGGTTGCCGATCGAGAGGAAAGGTTCGGCGCCCTCCGCCGTATCGGCGATCGGGACGGGCGGGGTGAAGCGGCGGCTTTGACGCAGAGCGTCCTCGGCGGGTCCGCGGAGATGTTCGAGATAGAAGACCGCGGCGCGCGAGATCAGAGCGTTTTTCGCCGTCCCTCCGAGGTATTTATGATGGAATTCGCGGTTGTAGAAGCACATTGTGAAGAAGTCGAGCAGATCGGGGACGACCGCCTCCGCGCCCTCGGCTTCGAGTAGGTCGACGAGGTGATTGTTCGCGAGCGGCATATACTTGACGAGGATCTCGCCGACGATGCCGACGCGGGGTTTGCGCTTCGTCTCGTCGATCGGGAGTTCGTCGAACGCGCGGACGATCCTCCGACAGAGCCGCCCGAAGGGTATCCGTTTTTTCGGGTCGGTCAGGGCGTCGATCGCGATCTTCTCCCACTTTTCGTGCAGGGCGTTCGCCGATCCGGGGACGAGTTCATAGGGACGGACGCGGTAGAGGCAGCGCATAAAGACGTCGCCGATCACGATCGCCCGCACGGTGTCGCGGAGGATCGAGGGCGTGATGCGGAAGCCCGAATTGCGTTCGATCCCGCCGACGCTGAGCGAAATGACCGGAACCTCGGGATAGCCCGCCATGCCGAGCGCGCGCCGGACGAAGCCGATGTAGTTGCTCGCGCGGCAGCAGCCGCCTGTCTGCGACATCATCAGGGCGAGCCGGTCGGGGTCGTATTTGCCCGACGTCACCGCCTCGATCATCTGCCCCACCATAATCACAGAGGGGTAGCAGGCGTCGTTGTTGACGTATTTCAGACCGAGGTCAACGGCGTTTTTCGACGCGTCGTCAAGCAGTTCGACGTTGAAGCCGTGCCGACGGAAGACCGGGCGCAGGATATTGAAATGCAGGGGCGACATCTGGGGCGCGAGGATGGTGTAACCGTCCTTCATTTCGCGGGTGAACTCGCGCCGCGTGAAGTTGTACTCCCGCGTCTCGGGGACGCAGGGCGGGCGCTTGGTCTTCATCGCGGCGATCAGACTGCGGATGCGGATCCGCGCCGCGCCGAGGTTGTTCACCTCGTCGATTTTCAGGACGGTATAGGGCTTTCCGGCGTGCGACAGGATCTCGGCGACCTGATCGGTCGTCACGGCGTCCAGCCCGCATCCGAAGGAGTTGAGTTGGATCATTTCAAGGTCGTCGCGGGTCGCGACGTACTCCGCCGCGTCGTAGAGCCGGGAATGGTAGATCCATTGGTCGAGAACGCGGAGCGTCCGCCCCGTCCGGTCGACCTTCGGCAAACTGTCCTCCGAGAGAACGTGGAAGCCGAACGAGGCGATCATTTCGGGGATCCCGTGATTGATCTCGGGGTCGATGTGGTAGGGACGCCCGGCAAGCACGAGTCCGCGCTCGCCCTTCGTTGCCATCCGGTCGAGCAGTTCCCGTCCCTTCCGGCGGATATCTTCTTTCGCTCTCCGCTGTTCCGCCCACGCGCGCCGGACGGCGGCGCGGGTCTCGTTCGCGGGGATCCCCCACGTCTCGTAACAAACGTCGGAGAGCCGCCGGGCAAGCCCCGCCTCGTTTTTGAAAGAGAGGAAGGGGTGCAGATAGCGGACCTTGCCCGCCATCACGCTCTCCATATTGTTCTTGATGTTCTCGGGATAGGAGATCACCATCGGGCAGTTGTAGCTGTTCTTCGGGTTCTCGTTCTCACGGTATTCGTAGAAGACCGAGGGATGGAAGATCGTTTCGACGCCTTCCCGGATCAGCCATTCGATATGCCCGTGCGCGAGTTTCGCGGGGTAGCACTCCGATTCCGACGGGATCGACTCCATACCGAGCTGATAGATCTTCCGGCTCGAATAGGGCGAGAGCACCACGCGGAAGCCGAGTTCACGGAAGAAGGTCGCCCAGAAGGGATAGTTCTCGTAGATATTGAGAACGCGCGGGATCCCGACGACGCCGCGCGTCGTCTCGGAATCCGAGAGCGGTTCGTAGCCGAACAGCCGTTCGCGCTTGTAGGCGTAAAGGTCCTCGCCGCGCGTCGTCCCGCCCGCCGTCGCGATCCGCTTCTCACAGCGGTTGCCGGTGATATACTTCCGTCCGCCCGAGAAGGTGTTGACGGTCAGGAGACAGTTGTTTTCGCATCCGCCGCAGCGGGTCGTCGTTCCCGTATAGGACAGATTGCGGATCTCCTCGAAGGAGAGGATCGAAGAGGGGCGTCCGTCGTCGTTTTCGCGCGCGATCAGCGCCGCGCCGAACGCGCCCATCACCCCGGAGATGTCGGGGCAGATCACGTTCACCCCCGCGATCTTTTCGAGCGCGCGGAGAACGGCGTGATTGTAGAAGGTCCCGCCCTGCGCCACGATGTGCCGTCCGAGGGCGCTCGCGTCGGTCAGGCGAATGACCTTGTAGAGAGCGTTTTTGATGACCGAATAGGCGAGCCCCGCCGAAATGTCGGAAACCGACGCGCCCTCCTTCTGCGCCTGCTTGACCTTCGAGTTCATAAAGACGGTGCAGCGGGTGCCGAGATCGACCGGCGCCTGTGCCGAGATCGCCTCGCGGGCAAACTGCTCCGCCGAAAGTCCGAGCGACTCGGCGAAGTTCTCGATGAACGAACCGCACCCCGAAGAGCACGCCTCGTTCAGCATAATCGAGTCGACCGTCCCGTTTTTCAGGCGGATGCACTTCATATCCTGTCCGCCGATGTCGAGTACGCAGTCGGTCTCGGGATCGAAGAAGAGCGCCGCCTTCGCGTGGGCGACCGTCTCGACCTCGCCGAGATCGAGCGAGAACGCCGATTTCAGGAGTTGTTCGCCGTACCCGGTCGAGCAGGCGCCCGCGATCTTCGCGCCTGCGGGAAGCGCCTTTTCGAGTTCCTCCATCGACTTGATCGCCGTCTTGACGGGGTTGCCCTGATTGTTCCGGTAGAAGGTGTAGAGCAGTTCGCCCGCCGAGCCGATCAGGACGAGTTTCGTCGTGGTCGATCCGGCGTCGATGCCGAGATAGCACCGCCCCGAGTAGGTCGAAAGATCGCCGCGCTTGACGCGGGCGCGCGCGTGGCGGTCAAGGAACGCCGTATATTCATCTTCCCCCGAAAAGAGGGGTTCCAAACGCTTGGATTCAAAATCGCACCCGGTTTGCTCCGCCAAACGCGAAAGCAGATCGGAAAACGAGATCTCCGCCCCGCCGTCACGGTTCATCGCCGCGCCGAGCGCGGCGAACAGATGCGAGTTTTCGGGATCGACCGTATCTTCGGGGGTCAGTTTCAGGGTCCTGACGAACGCCTTTTTCAGTTCGGGCAGAAAATGCAGCGGTCCGCCGAGGAAAGCGACCTTTCCTCTGATCGGTTTTCCGCACGCGAGTCCCGAAACGGTCTGGGTCACCACCGCCTGAAAGATCGAAGCGGCAATGTCGGACGCCGCCGCGCCGTCGTTGATGAGCGGCTGAATATCGGTCTTGGCGAACACGCCGCAGCGCGACGCGATGGGATAGACGGTCTTCGCGTCCTTCGCCGCCTCGTTAAGCCCGGCGGCGTCGGTTTGGAGCAGCGCCGCCATCTGGTCGATGAAGGAGCCGGTACCCCCGGCGCATACGCCGTTCATCCGCTCGTCGAGTCCGCCGCGGAAGTAGATGATCTTCGCGTCCTCGCCGCCGAGTTCGACGGCGACGTCGGTCTCGGGATGGTAGGTCGAGATCGCGGTCGCGACCGAAACGACCTCCTGCACGAACGGAAGCCCGAGCGAGCGGGCGATGCCGAGCGCGCCCGATCCCGTGATCGAAACCGAGAGCGTGGCGTCGCCGATCTGCTCCGACGCCCGCTCGATCAATTGCCGAAGCGTTTCGCGCGTCTGGGCGCGGTGGCGCAGGTATTCCCCGAACAGGATCTTCCCGTCCGGGTCGAGGATCGCGAGTTTGACGGTGGTCGACCCGATGTCGATCCCCGCGCGGAGAACCGATTTGTTCATTCTTTCTCCTTCCCCGCTCCGACGGCGGCGGGTTCATCGGAACCGTCCCCCGCCGTCCCGGTTTCGGTCGGCGTCGGCGCCGGCGCTTTCTTTTTGCGGAACGAGAACTTCTTTTCGGTTCCGGCGACCAGCCGCGCGATATTCGAGCGGTGACGCCAGATCACGAGCAGCACCGCGCCGAAGGTAAGGAAGAGCGCGGGCATCGGGGTACGCACGAAGATCAGCGTCACGCCCCCCGCAATCAGCGTCAGGATCGACGAGAGCGACATAAAGCCGGAGAGCGGAAGGACCGTCAGCATCACCGCCGTGGCGACGAGCCCCGCCCGCCAGTCGAGCACCCACAGAAGGGCGAAGGTCACGAGGAACCCTTTGCCGCCCTTGAAGCGGTAGAAAACGGGATAGGTATGCCCGATCAGGGCAAAGACGCCGGCGTACGCCGCGCCGAGCGCGCGCGTGGAAAAATACGCGGGCGCAAAGACCAGCCCCGCGACAAGCGAGACCGCCACGCACTTCCCGATATCGAGCACGAAGACCAGCCACGAGAGTTTCCCCCCGAAGACGCGGTGAAAGTTGGTGAAGCCGGGATTGCCGCTTCCCTCCCGCCTGATATCGCGGTGATAAACGAGGTGCGACAGGACGATGGCGGGGTTGACCGCGGCGACGAAATAGGAAACGACGGCGGTCAGGACGTAAATAAGTACGGTCATGATAAACACTTTCGGGGACCGGGGGTTTCACGGAAAAACCGCCCCGGTCCCCCCTTTCATGGGAATGATACTTGCGTGATTCGGTTATTCAACGATCAGGAGATAGCGGTAGACCGCCTGCCCGCCGTCGACTTCGTAGAGTTCGCAGCCGGGGTGGGACTGCCGGATGTAGCCGGCGATCTCTTCCTCCTCGGCGGGATCGGCGTCCTCGCCCGAAACGAGAATGCAGATCTCGTGATCGCCGAAGTCGATCTCGTCGACCAGCGCGCGCGCGGCGTCGAGACTGTCGTTATCCGCCGAGAAAACGCGGTCGCCGATGAAGCCGATATACTCGCCCTTGAAGAGGATGCGGTTGTTGTTCTCGGCGTCGCGGGAGCAGATCGAGACGCCCGCCGTCACGACCCCCTCCATCGCGTCGGTCATATCGCGTTCGAGTTCGTCGATGTCGTCGACGTCGGGGGTCATCATCGTCAGGGCGGAATGCCCCTCTCCGATCGTTTTCGAGGGCAGGACGCGCACGTCGGAACCTTCGTACATCTCCGCCGCCTGCCGCGCCGTCAGGATCACGTTCCCGTTGTTCGGCAGGACGAAGATCACGTCGGCGTTCACGCGGTTGAAGGCGTTGATGAAGTCCTCTGCCGAGGGGTTCATACTCTGTCCGCCCGATACGACCTCGTCGGCGCCGAGCGAACGGAACATCTCGATCAACCCGTCTCCGCAGGCGACGGCGACCACCCCGAAGGGCTTGCGCTCGGTCTTGCCGGCGGGGGTCTTCCCGTCGAGCGAGTTGTGTTGGAGCGACATATTCTCGATCTTGACGGTCAGAAACTCGCCGTACTGCTGACAGAAGGCGAGGACGAGCTGCGGGGTCATGGTGTGTACGTGGATCTTGACGACCGTCCCGGTCTTGACGGCGACGACCGAGTTCCCGATCGATTCGAGATACGAAACGAGCGAGGAAAGGTCGAAGGTCTCGGGATCGGTCTTCGCGCGCATCAGCCGAAGGAGCAGTTCGGTGCAGTAGCCGAATTCGAGAACGCTGTCCTCGGTGAAGCGGCTGAAATCGGGTCCCTCGGCGCGTTTTTCGCGTCCGAGAGCCGAAAGGTCGCCCTCCGGGAGTTCCCCGTCGAGCGCGGCGCGCATCCCCTCGGCGATCCGGATCAGCCCCGCGCCGCCCGAATCGACGACGCCCGCCTCTTTCAAGACGGGGAGCAGATCGGGGGTGCGTTCGAGAGAACGGTCGGCTTCGGAGAGGAAGGCGTCGAAGAGTTCCTCCGCCGTTTCGGCGTTCGATTTTGCGGCGGCGTCGGACGCTTCGCGCGCGACCGTCAGGATGGTTCCCTCGGTCGGCTGCACCACCGCGCCGTAGGCGTGTTTCACACCGGTCAGAAGCGCCGAGGCGAAGCGGGCGGGATCCGCGTCGGTCGCGCCCTCGAGCCCCGCGGCGATCCCGTCGAAGAACTGGGACAGGATGACGCCGGAGTTGCCGCGCGCCGACAGAAGCGTGCGGTCGGCGACCTCGCGCGCGACGGCGGAAAGATCGGCGCCGTCGGGGGCGTTCGCGCCCCCCTCGACGGTCAGAAGCATATTATCGCCCGTGTCCCCGTCGGGGATCGGAAAGACGTTCAGGTCGTTGATCTCGGTCACGTGACGCCGCAGGTTCAGAGCCCCGGCGATCACCATCGCGCGATAGAGCGACCCGTCGATTTTACACGTATTCATAGATCACTCTTCCGCGGGGTTCTTGCCGAAGGTGACCTCGCGTCCGATGCCGAAGACGCCGACGGCGTCGGGACCGATCGACGCGCCGATGATCGGGCCGAAGTAACCGACGTAGATCTCGCGGCCGGGGATCGACTCGCGGATCATCCCGACGATCTCGTCGACCTCCTCCTGCTTGCAGTCGGCGTGGCAGAAGAGGATCGGATATTTCGGTTCGTCGTCGATCGCGTCTTTCAGAAGATCGACGATCTCGCGCAGCGAGTTCTGCCGTCCGCGCACCTTCTTCATCGGGGTCTGCGCCCCGTAGTAGTCGCAGGTGAGGATCGGCTTCACGCCCATCAGGTTGCCGATGAACGCCTTGCGGGGATTGAGCCGTCCCGAACGCGCGAGCGCGTCGAGCGAATGGACGGTGATGTACTCGTTGACCTTCTTCCGCATCGCGGTGATCTTTCCCGCGATCTCGTCGGCGGAAAGTCCCTCTTCGGCGAACATCGCGGCGATGACGGTGAGAAGCCCCTGCCCCATGCAGGCGTTCAGGGCGTCGATGCAGTAGATCGCCGCGCCGGGATAGTCGGGCAGCATCTTGTCGGCGACGACGCGCGCCGTGTTGACCGAGCCCGACTGCTTGGCGCAGCAGGCGATATAAACGACGTCGTACCCCTCGGAAAGGTATTTCCCGAAGATGGTCTTGTACTCCTCCACCGGGACCTGCGTGGTGGTGATCCGCTTGCCCGCGCGCATCAGATTGTAGAAGGCGTGCACCTCGTCGGGCGTCCATTCGAGCCGGGCGGGACTGGTCTCTCCGTCGAGGACGGTGTTCATCTTGGCGTAGTCGATGCCGTATTTTTCAAGCAGTTCGGGGGTCAGGTCGGAACAGGAATCGGTAATGATCTTAACTTTGCGCATTTTCGTTTATCCTCCGTTGCGTTTTGTTCGTATTTCGGAATTGAACCGCCGGAAGGATACCATATAAAAATAAACTGAAACGAAACTGCGCGAAAAATATAGTATTATACCGAATGAAACGGAAATTGAAGCCGCGTCAGCGCAGGGGAAGCGAAACGGTGAAGGTCGTGCCGTTCTCGTCGGAGGTGCAGACGACCCTGCCGCCGTGCAGTTCGACGATCGCGCGGACGAGCGAAAGCCCGACGCCGTTGCCCTTCGTCGCGTGGGAGGGGTCGCCCTGATAAAACTTGCGGAAGATGCGTTCGCGGTTCTCCTCGGGCACGAAACTGCCCGAATTGAAGATCGAGACGGTCAGCCGATAGGTGCGCTCGATCGAGACGGCGATCCGCCCGCCTTCCGGGGTGAATTTGAGGGCGTTGTCGATCAGGTTGATCCAGACCTGTTTCAGCATTTCTTCGTTCGCCGTGACGTCGTATTCGTCAAAATCGAGCGAAAAGTCGAGATCCCGGGTCGCCCACTTGCTTTCGAGGATCAGGAAGCAGGTGCGGATCTGCTCCGAAAGATTGTATTTCGACAGTCCCGACAGGATGGTCTGGTTCTCGATCTTGGTCAGGTTGAGCACGTTGTTCGCCATATCCGAGAGGCGAAGCGACTCCTCCTCGATGATGTTGATATACTCTTCTCTTTCGTCGTCCGAGAGGTCGCCGGATTTGAGCAGTTTGGCAAATCCCGCGATCGAGACGATCGGCGTTTTGAATTCGTGCGAAAAGTTGTTGACGAAATCCGAGCGGAGCATTTCGGTATTTTCCAGTTCCTCCGCCATCGTGTTGAAACTGCGTGAGAGTTCGGCGACGGTCGGGTGCCGGTCGAAAACCGAGTCGAAGCGGATCCGCGCCTTGAAGTCCCCCGTCGCGAGCCGGTTCATATTGTTGATGATGATGTTCAGGGGCTTGGTGAAGATCATACCGAGCAGGTAGGAAACGGCGATCCCGACGAACAGACTGACGGTGAGGATCAGCACGATCACGCGGTTTCCGCTCTCGCGCGGAAGGTCGCCGGGGGACAAAACCCCCGCGTTGAAGAGGATCAGAGCGGCACCCCCCACGACGATCAACACAGCCAGAAGCACGATGGACGCCGTTCCGGCGAAGAGCAGGGTCAGCGCCTTTCTCGATTTGCGGATGGTCGGAAGAGACGGCAGCCGGAAGCCCTGCTTCCCGTCCTTTTTTTCAGACCGTTTCATTGGCGTCTCACCCCCTTGTAGCCGAGTCCGCGCACCGATTCGATCGAGAATTCCTCCCATCCCTCGAACCGTTTGCGGAGCCGTCCGATATGTACCGTCACCGTCTCCCATCCGCTGTCGGTCTCCATCCCCCAGATCTCGTCGAGGAGTTGGAGCCGGGTGAAGATCTTGCCGGGATAGGAGAGCAGTTTGTAGAGAAGCAGAAACTCCTTCTGCGGCAGTACCTGCGTCTCGCCGTGCCCCGTGACCGAGAGCGCGTCGTAGTCGAGGGTGACGTCGCCGATCACGATCCGTCGCTCGCTGTTGATCCTTGCGCGCCGGAGCAGCGCGCGGATCCGGAGGATCATCTCCTTCTCGTCGATCGGCTTCGTGATATAGTCGTCGGTGCCGACGATGAACCCCTTATGCCGGTCGTCGGGCAGCATCTTCGCCGAGACCATCAGGATCGGGGTTTCGTTGCCCGCGTCGCGCAGGGTTTCGGTGAAGCCGTAACCGTCGAGTTTCGGCATCATCACGTCGAGAACGATGAGGTCGATATGCACCGAATCGAGGCGGGCAAGCGCGGCTTCCCCGTCGTTTTCGGTGAAAACGGTATAATTCTCGCGTTCGAGCACCGTGCGGATCAGTTTCCGCGTGTTCTTGTCGTCGTCCACAACCAGTACGTTGATCATCGCAGACCTCGCTTTCTTTCCGACTCCATTGTACCATATTTTCCGCCCGATTTCCACAAAAACGCGCGAATTCGTAAAGAATTCAAAAAAAAGGCGGGAATCCTTGCTTTTATTGCTCCGAATATGCTATAATGAATGGAGTAACGCGGGCGACGTCCGCGGGTGCGGGGGACGAAATGGGAAAAAGGGTTCTTGCCTTTGATTTCGGCGCGTCGAGCGGACGCGCGATGATCGGGACGGTGGAGGACGGGCGGCTGATCGCCCGGGAGATCCATCGGTTTTCAAACGACCCCGTCAAGATCGGCGACGTGACCTACTGGGATATTTTCCGTCTTTGGTTCGAGATCAAAGAGGGGATCCGCCGCGCGCTCCGCGAGGGGGCGGTCGACGCGATCGGGATCGACACCTGGGGGGTCGATTTCGCCCTGCTCGATCAAAACGGCGAACTGCTCTCCGCCCCCGTCCACTACCGCGACGAGCGGACGGTCGGGATGCCGGAGGAGGTCGCGAAGGTCGTGCCGCTCTCCGAACTCTACCGCCGGACGGGCACGCAGCAGATGCGGATCAACACGGTCTATCAACTCTTCTATCTTGCCAAATACCGCCGGGAAACGCTCGCGTCCGCCGACAAACTGCTCTTTATCCCCGACCTTTTCGCTTACTTTCTCACGGGCGAGATGCGCGCCGAGAAAACGATCGCCTCGACGTCCAACTTCTTTGATCCCAAGACGCGCGACTTCGACCGCGAACTGCTGACGAAACTCGGGATCCCCGCCCACCTGCTCCCCCCGCTGATCGAGCCGGGAGAGACCTACGGGACCCTCTCCCCCGCCCTCTGCCGCGAGTTCGGGTGCGACCCGATCCCGGTCCTCGCCGTCTGCACGCACGATACGGCGAGCGCCGTGTTCGCCGCGCCGGGCGAGGGGGAATTCGCCTATATCAGCTGCGGCACCTGGTCGCTCTTCGGCACCGAACTGCCCGCGCCCGTGATCGACGAAAAGAGCGAGGCGGCACGCTACACGAACGAGGGCGGCTACGCCGGGACGATCCGCTTCCTTAAAAACATTATGGGACTCTGGCTGATCCAGGAATCGCGGCGCGAGTGGATCCGCGAGGGTGAGAACGTCTCCTTTGCCGATCTCGAACGCGAGGCGCTCGCCGCCCGCCCCTTCGCCTGCTTCATCGACTGCGACGCGCCGGAATTCGAGACGGCGGGAGACCTGCCCGGGCGGGTCCGCGCCTTCTGCCGCGCGACGGGACAGACCGTCCCCGAAACGCGGGGCGAGGTGATGCGCTGCATCTACGAATCGCTCGCGATGAAATACCGACGCAACCTTCATACCCTCACGGATATGACCGGGCGGAAGTATCCCGTCCTGCACGTGGTCGGCGGCGGGATCAAGGACACGCTGCTCTGCCGGATGACGTCCGACGCGACGGGCGTGCCGGTCGTCGCGGGACCCGCCGAGGCGACCGTGATGGGCAATATCGCCGTCCAGTTGATCGCCCTCGGAGAGATCCCCGACTGGAAAACGGCGCGCTCGGTCATCCGGGACAGCGCCGACGCCGTCCGCTACGATCCGTCCGACACGGCGGCGTGGGATGAGAACGAAGCGAGGTTTGACGCGATCCTCGGAAAAAGCGCGCTCTGACGAAAAAGAACAGGAGAACGAAAAATGAACCGTTACGAAGAAGCGAAAGAACTCTACGCCGGGATCGGCGTCGACACCGACCGGGCGCTCGAAACGCTGAAAGCGATCCCGATCTCCCTGCATTGCTGGCAGGGCGACGACGTGCTCGGCTTCCTCTTCCGGGACGTCGCGCTCTCGGGCGGGATCCAGACGACGGGCAACTATCCCGGACGGGCGACCACCCCGGACGAGTTGCGGCGCGACCTTGACGTCGCGCTCTCGATGATCCCCGGTAAGATGCGGCTGAACCTGCACGCCATCTACGCCGACACGACCGAAAAGGTCGACCTTACCGACCTCGAACCCCGGCACTTCTCGTCGTGGGTCGACTGGGCGAAGGAGCGCGGGATGGGGCTGGACTTCAACCCGACCTGCTTCTCGCATCCGATGGCGGATTCCGGGTTCACGATCTCCTCGTCCGACCCCGCGGTGCGCGATTTTTGGATCGAACATTGCAAAAAGTCCCGGAAGATCAGCGAATATTTCGGGCGTTCGCTCGGCGTCAAGAGCGTGATGAACCTCTGGTTCCCCGACGGGTACAAGGATATTCCCTTCGACCGCGAGGCGCCGCGCCGCCGGATGGCGGAGGCGCTGGACCGGGTGATCGCGGAAAAACTCGACCCCGCCTGCCACCTCGACGCGCTCGAATCCAAGGTGTTCGGGATCGGGGCGGAATCCTACACCGTCGCCTCGCACGAGTTCTCGCTCGGCTACGCGATCTCGCGCGGGATCGCCTACACGCTCGACGCCGGGCATTTCCACCCGACCGAGGTGATCTCGGACAAGATCTCGTCGGTCCTGCTCTACACGAAGGAACTGCTCCTGCACGTTTCACGCCCGGTGCGCTGGGACAGCGATCACGTCGTGATCTTCGACGACGAACTGAACGCCATCGCCGACGCCTTGACTCGGACGGGGCTTTGTGAAAGAACGCATATCGGGCTCGACTACTTCGACGCTTCGATCAACCGGGTCGCCGCGTGGGTCATCGGGACGCGGAATATGCAGAAGGCGCTGCTCCGCTCGCTGCTCACCCCGACGAAAACGCTCCGCGACGCGGAACTCTCGGGCGACTACACGACGCGGCTGGCGCTGACCGAGGAACTGAAATCCTATCCCTTCGCCGACGTGTGGGATCGCTTCTGCGAGATCTCCGGCGTCCCGGTGCGCGAGGGATGGCTGGGAGAAGTGAAAAAGTACGAGAAAGAGGTTTTGTCGAAGAGATGAAACGCTATCCTCTGAAACTGAACGGCATCCCGAAAGCCGCCATCTGGGGCGGCGCGCGGCTGAAAGCCGAGTACGGGAAAACGGCGGACTTCGACCTGATCGCCGAGAGTTGGGAACTCTCGGTGCGGGACGGGGCGACCAACGTCGTTGAAAACGGCGAGGGGGCGGGGCTTCCGCTCTCGGAATGTATTGAAAAGATGGGGCTTTCCTCGGTTTTGCCGGGTTACGACGGCAAGACCTTTCCCCTGCTTATCAAACTGATCGACGCCGCCGCCCCGCTCTCGGTTCAGGTACATCCCGACGACGACTACGCGCGGTCGCACGGCGGCGGGAACGGAAAAACCGAGATGTGGGTCGTCGTCGACGCCAAACCCGGCGCCGAACTCGTGATGGGGCTTGCCGACGGGGTCGGGCGCGCGGAGTTTGCCGCCGCCGTCTCGGAAAAGAAGTTCGACGGCGCGATGAAGCGCGTGCCGGTCAAGCCGGGCGACGTCTTCTTCATCCCGTCGGGGATGCTCCACGCCATCGGCGGCGGCATCC